>DAIRTI010000017.1:36056-40960 GCA_036803965.1 Propioniciclava sp. | reverse complement strand
ATCGATCCCTCCCGCGGGCGGGCGTCCGGGCTGGCGGCGCTGTCGACCGAAGCGCGGCGGCTGGGCATGGGGGTGCTGGTCGACATCGTCCCGAACCACGTCGGTGCCGCCCAGCCGTGGGAGAACGAGTGGTGGTGGCACGTCCTGACCCACGGGCAGGAGTCCACGTATGCCGGCGCGTTCGACATCGACTGGGCGGCTGGCGGCGGACGCGTCCGCCTCCCCGTCGTCGCGGACGCCGACCTGCTGCCCGACGGACGCCTCGCCCACCTCCGCGTCCTGGGTGGCGAGCTGCACTACCGCGATCAGCGGTTCCCGCTGGCGCCGGACACCGTCCACGGCACCGAGGAGGACGCCAACTCCGTCCACGCCCGGCAGCACTACGAGCTCATCGGCTGGCGTGAGGCCGACCACAGCCTCAACTACCGGCGGTTCTTCGCGATCAACTCGCTCATCGCGATCCGGGTCGAGGACGCCGAGTGGTTCGACCGCTCGCACGCCGAGATCCGCCGCTGGTTCGACGAGGGCCTGGTCGACGGCCTGCGCGTCGACCACCCCGACGGCCTGCGCGACCCCGGCAAGTACCTCGACGACCTCGCCACCCTGACCGGCGGGGCGTACGTCGTGGTCGAGAAGATCCTCGCGTTGCGTTCGAGGAAGAGTCCGGACGCCGACGCTCGCGTCTCGCTGGAGGAACTGCCGCCGACCTGGGCGACCGCCGGCACCACCGGGTACGAGGCGCTGGCGCTGATCGACCGCGTCCTGGTAGACCCGGCCGGCGAGGAGCCGCTGACCACCCTGGAGGAGCGCCTCCGCGGACGCCACATCGACTGGCCGGCGCTGGTCCACGACGGCAAGCTGGCCGTGGCCGAGGGCATCCTGAACTCCGAGGTCCGCCGGATCGCCCGCGAGGTGCTGGCCGTCCTCGGCGCGAACGTGGCCGAGACGCCCATGACCGACCGGCTGGCGTCCGCGGTGGCCGAGTTGCTCGCCTGCATGGACGTCTACCGCTCTTACCTCCCCGACGGCCGCGAGCACCTCGAGCGCGCGTTCGAGGACTCGCGCCGACGGCGTCCCGACCTCACCGACCTCTTCGACCTGCTGTGGCCGGTGCTGTCCGACGGGGCGTCCGGGCCGGCGCAGCGGTTCCAGCAGACGTCCGGCATGGTGATGGCCAAGGGCGTCGAGGACGCCGCGTTCTACCGCTGGTCGCGGCTCACGTCGCTCAACGAAGTGGGCGGCGACCCGGACGTGTTCTGCGTCGGCGTCGACGCCTTCCACGAGCTGATGGCCGTCCGGCAGGCGCGCTGGCCCGCCGGGCTGACCGCGGGCACCACGCACGACACCAAGCGCGGCGAGGACGTCCGCGCCCGTATCTCGGTGCTCGCCGAGGTACCGGGCCTGTGGGCCGAGTGCCTGAACGAACTCCTGGGCCTCGTGCCCCTGCCCGACCCGGGCTTCGGCAACCTGCTCTGGCAGGCGATCCTGGGCGCGTGGCCCGCCGACCGCGAACGCCTGCGTGGCTACGCCGAAAAGGCGATGCGCGAGGCGGGCGAGCGCACGTCCTGGACGGCCCCCGACGAGGCCTACGAGGCGTCCGTGCGGGCCGCTGTGGACGCCGTCTTCGACGAGCCCCGCGTGGCTGCGGTGCTGCAGCGCCTCGCCGATGCCGTCGTCGCGCCCGGCTGGAGCAACGCGCTGGCGGCGAAGCTGCTCGACCTGACGATCCCGGGCGTCCCCGACCTCTATCAGGGCAGCGAGCTGTGGGAGCTCAGCCTGGTCGACCCCGACAATCGGCGTCCCGTCGACTTCGAGCGCCGCAGCCGGCTGCTGGCGGAGGCGCGCACGGGGGCGCGGCCGCCGCGTCCGACGAACGCCGAGGACGCCGGCGCCGTCAAGCTGCTGCTGAGTCACCTGGCGCTCACCGCCCGGCGCGACCACCCCGACTGGTTCACGCACTACGTCACCCTGGACGCCGATGGTCCGGCCGCGCGGCACGTCGTCGCCTTCGACCGCGGCGGGGCGATCGCCGTCGCCACCCGACTGCCGGTCGGCCTCGAAGCCGCCGGCGGCTGGGACGACACCGTGCTGCACCTGCCCGGCGGACGCTGGCGCGACGCCCTCACCGGACGCCTCGTCGAGGTCGACGACCACGGCGCCACGCGCCTGGCCGAGCTGCTGGCGTCCTACCCGGTGGCCCTGCTGCTGCGCGACGAACGGCGTCCGGGCGAACGCGGACGCTTCGACGTCTGGGCGCCGGCGGCCCGGCGCGTCCGGCTCCTGGCCGGCGACCGGCGGGTCGAGATGGTCCGTGACGGCGACGGCTGGTGGCGTCCGAACGGGCCCGAGCCTCTCGGACGCGTCGACTACGGCTACCTGGTCGACGACCGGGCGTCCGCGATGCCCGACCCGCGCAGCCGCTGGCAGCCGCACGGCGTCCACGGCCTGTCGCGCACGTTCGAGCCGACCGGCTTCGCGTGGACCGATCAGTCCTGGACCGGACGCCAACTCGCCGGCGGCGTCATCTACGAGCTGCACGTGGGCACGTTCACGCCCGAGGGCACCCTGGACGCCGCCATCGCCCGACTGCCGCACCTGGTCGACCTCGGCGTCGACTTCGTCGAGCTGATGCCGGTCAACAGCTTCAACGGCGACCACGGCTGGGGCTACGACGGGGTCTGCTGGTTCGCCGTGCACGAGCCCTACGGCGGCCCGGACGCCTACCGCCGCTTCGTCGACGCCGCGCACGGCCTGGGGCTGGCGGTCGTCCAGGACGTTGTCTACAACCACCTCGGACCCTCCGGTGACTACCTGCGCGAGTTCGGCCCCTACCTCGCCCCGCACGACACCCCCTGGGGCGGCATGCTCAACGTCGACGGGCCGGGCGCCGAGCAGGTGCGCCGCTACATCGCCGACAACGTGCGGTTCTGGTTCGCCGACATGCACGTGGACGCCCTCCGTCTCGATGCGGTGCACGCCCTGATCGACCGCTCGGAGCCCTCGCTGCTGGAGGAGCTCGCCATCGTCACCGAGGACGCCGCCGCGCACCTGCGGCGTCCACTCACCCTGATCGCGGAGTCGAACCAGAACGATCCCCGGCTGATCACCCCGCGGCAGGGCGGCGGTTTCGGCCTGGACGCCGTCTGGAACGACGACTTCCACCACGCCCTGCACGCCGCCCTCACCGGCGAACGCGCCGGCTACTACGCCGACTTCGGCTCGCTTGCCGCGCTGGCCGCCTGCTGCGAGCGGGGCTTCTACCGCGACGGCACCTGGACGAGCGTCACGCGGGGTGCCGAGGGGCGTCCGATCGACGTCGCCACGACGCCGGGCTGGCGGCTGGTGGTCTGCTCGTCGAACCACGACCAGGTCGGCAACCGGGCCGTCGGCGACCGGTTGAGCGGCAGCCTCGACGACGATCAGCTCGCGGTGGCCGCGCTGATCACGCTGACGTCGCCGTTCACGCCGCTGCTGTTCCAGGGCGAGGAGTGGGCCGCGAGCAGCCCGTTCCCGTACTTCTCGAGCCATCCCGAGCCCCGGATCGCCGAGCGCATCGCCACCGCGCGGCTGGCCGAGTTCGCGCGCATGGACTGGGATCCCTCGGTCATGCCGCACCCGCAGGACCCGGCCACGTACGCCGCCGCGAAGCTCGCCTGGGACGAGCGCGGGCTGGGCGGGCACGCGACGATCCTGGGGGTCTACCGCGAGCTGATCGCCCTGCGCCGCGAGTACCCCGAGCTGAGCTCGCCGGCGCTGACCGCGACGTCATGCACGTTCGACGAGGCGTCCCGATGGTTCTGCATGCGCCGCGGCGGCCTGGCGGTCGTGGCGAACCTGGGGGCGTCCGAGGTGGCCGTCGAACTCGGCGGACGCCACCGCCTGCGCTGGGCGTCCCCGGCGGGGGCGTCCGTGGTCGGGACGCGGGTCGTCCTGCCGCCGCACGCGGGCGCGCTGCTGCTGCCGCTCGCCTGAACCGCTTGCACAGGGTTCGGAACCCGAAAGAATGGGCGGGTGATCCCCCTGCTCACCTGGGAATGGCCGGAGACGCCGATCGTGCTCGCCGTCATCGTCGCGGTTGCGATCGTCCTGAGGTGGGTGATCGTCCGGGCCATCAAGGCCGGCGTGGACCGGTCGCTGCAGGGGGCGCGTGAGCGCAACGCGAGCTTCGGCTCACGCGCCGAACGCGTCCTGGCCGCGGCGACCGGCATGAACTGGGCGCGCCACGAGGCCCGCACCCGCACGATCGGGTCGGTGCTGCGCAGCGCCACGTCGGTGATCATCTACACGGTCGCCACGCTGACGATCCTGGAGGTGCTCGGAGTGCCGCTCGGTGCCGTGCTGGCGTCCGCGGGCATCGGCGGCATCGCGTTCGGCTTCGGCGCGCAGAGCCTGGTCAAGGACTACCTCTCCGGTGTCTTCATGATCATGGAGGACCAGTTCGGCGTCGGCGACCTGATCGACACCGGTGATGTGACCGGCACGGTCGAGGACGTCGGCCTGCGTGTCATCCGTCTGCGGGACGCCGGCGGTCAGGTCTGGTACATCCGCAACGGCGAGATCAACCGCATCGGCAACCAGTCGCAAGGCTGGTCGACCGCCATCGTCGACGTGCCCGTCGCCTACGACGAGGACGCCGACCGCGTCCTCGAACTGCTCAAGGAGACCCTCGACGAGGTCTACGCCGACCCGAAGTGGGACTCCGTCCTGCTCCAGCAGCCCGAGGTGGCCGGCGTCGACAAGGTCGTCGGGGGCACCATGACGATCCGCATCTTCGGCAAGTGCGCCCCGAACCAGCAGTGGGGCGTCCAGCGCGACATCCTCGAACGCGCGCAGAAGGCCCTGCGCGCCGCCGGCGTCCGGGGTCCGGATCCGAGCCTGCGCGGCCCGGACGCCTGAGGGCCCCC
>DAIRTI010000017.1:0-35956 GCA_036803965.1 Propioniciclava sp. | reverse complement strand
CCGGCGTCCGGGGTCCGGATCCGAGCCTGCGCGGCCCGGACGCCTGAGGGCCCCCGGGGAATTGATGGGGGCGTCCGCGTCCTCGGGCGCCCGGACGTGCGCCCCGTTCCTGGCCGGCGCCCCCTTGAGAGTCACCCGCCCCCCTGATGGTCAGCCGCCCCTTTGGAGGCAGTTTGCCCCGGGAATTCGGGGGGCGTGCTGCTCGGAAGGGGGCGCGGAGATGAATGCCGGGCTCGAAAGTGACCGACGGCGTCCACTGTGAACGGCGGTTCCCAAGAGACATGGGCCAGACGTTTATCCACAGCCTGGCTGATGCGCGGACCCTTGTGGCGCACTCAAAGAACTGGTTTCTGTGGATAACCGGGCCCTCCGAGGACGCGGCTCGCCCGCGCATGGTTGGGTTTGCCTTGTGAAGGACGTCCGTAGCACCCGGGATCTGTACTCCGAGGGTCTCACTTCGCACCAGCTTGCGACGCGGGTGGAGTCGGGGGAGCTGGTGCGCATCCGGCAGGGCGCCTACGCACGACCCGCGCGACTCACCCCGGAAGAGGCACACCGTCGCCTCGTGCTTGCGACGTTGCCCGAACTCGGCGCGGACGCCGTGGCGAGTCACGCGTCGGCCGCCATCATGTTGGGCCTCCCGGTCCAGCCCGGGATGTTGCGGCGCGTCCACGTGACCCGCCGCGCCGCCTTGCACGGCCGGTCGCGGTCGGACCTGGTCCAGACCAAGGCGCTGCTCACCGACGAGGAGATCGTCGTCATCGACGGCGTCGCCTGCACCTCCCCGTCCCGGACGGCCCTCGACCTCGGTTTGGCCAGCCCTTTCGAGTGGGCCGTCAGCGCCTGCGATGCGGTGCTGCACCGCCAACTCGTGGACGCCGACGAAGTGGCGGCCGTCTTCGCCCGAGCGCGTGGACGCCCGGGCGGAGTCGGTGCTGGAGTCGATCAGCCGGGTCCAGATTCACCGGCTGGGGTTGCCGGCGCCTGAGCTTCAGTACCCGATCGAACTGAACGGGCGTGTGGTCGCCTTCCCCGACTTCGCGTGGCCGGAGTTCCGTGTGGTGGGGGAGGCGGACGGCGTCGGCAAGTACGTCGACCAGGCCTTCGACCAGCGGTCGGGGGTCGAGGTGGTCCGCGATGAGAAGCGTCGCGAGGAGGACATCCGCGAGGCCGTCTGGTGGATCGTCCGTCGGGACTGGGACGTCGCCCACCGTCCCACCGTCCTGGAGCGGCGCATCCGTGCCGGGTTCGACCACGCGGCCCGCGGCCTGGTCGCCTGAGTCGGACGCCGCTTCGCGCCCTTGGTCCCGTGAACCCGGAACTCGGCCAGTTTGACCGGTTGACTGGCCGGGTTCGCCTCTGTCGGCGCCCCGGTGGGGTCATGCGCCCCCTTGCGGGTCATCAGCCCCCTTGGGAGCTATCCGCCCCAGGAATTCGGGGGGCGAACTGCCTTCAAGGGGGCTCCGGCCAGCAGCGAGGCGATTGAGGTGCCCGGTCGGTACTCGGTGATGGGGTCGCCGGGCACGACAAAGGGCCGACCCCACGCACGGCGAAGGGTCGGGACCCCTGATGGGATCCCGACCCTTTCGCTTGCGGGCGAGGACGCTCAGCGATGAACGCCCCCGCGCCCTGGAACCGTCACTCGGACTTGTTTGGGTTTCCGTCGAGCAGATCGCCGGCCTTGTCCAGCTGGTGCTTCAGCTCATCGGCGGCGCCGTCGATGGCTCCCGCAGCCTTCTGGGCGTCGAGATCGGCGATGTCCTTGTCGGTGACCGCGCGGGCCGGGCCGTGGGCCTCGGTCACGTGGACGTGCGACTTGTCACCGGGGCCCCAGACGTTGAAGACCAGGTTCAGGACGAACGCCATGATGGCGGCCATGCTGATCGGGGAGTCGAGGACGATCCGGACGGCCTCGGGGAACTTCGACCAGAAGTCGGAGACGAACTTCGGGAACAGGCCGAAGGTGATGGACGCCGCGACGATCAGCAGGTTGTTGTTCCCGTCGAAGTTGACCTTCGACAGGCTGCGGATGCCGGAGGCGGTCACCGAGCCGAACAGCACGATGCCGGCGCCGCCCAGGACGGGCAGCGGCAGGGCGGTGAGGCAGGCCGAGAGCCACGGCGAGAGGCCGAGGATCGTCAGGATGATGCCGCCCGTGGCGACCACCCAGCGGCTCTTGATGCCCGAGAGGGCGACCAGACCGACGTTCTGGGCGAACGCGGTGGCCGGGAAGGTGTTGAACACCGGGGCGACGACACAGGACAGCATGTCGGCGCGGAGGCCGGCGGCCAGACGCTTCGGGTCGACCTCGGTGCCCACGACGACGCCGATGGCGAGGATGTCGGCGGTGGTCTCGACCATGATGACGATCAGCACGATCAGCATGGAGACGATCGCGCCGATCTCGAAGATCGGCATCCATTGGCCACCGTTGAAGGGTGCCGGGAAGCCGACGATGGCAGTGCCGGCCAGCTTGGGAGCCGGGGCCAGGCCGAACGGAACGGCCAGGATCCAGCCGATGGCCAGACCGATGAGGATGGCCATGCGGGCGAGGCGCTTGATGAGGCTGCAGGCCAGGATGATCACCAGCGTGATGATGGCGAGCAGGATGGCGTTCACGGACGCGTAGGCCGGGTTGGTCTGAGCCTGGCCGTTGACCGTGATCGTCCTGTTCCCGGTGATCCAGCCGGCGGCCGAGGGCGTGAGCGCGAGACCGATGACCGTGATGACCGTGCCCGTGACGACGGGCGGGAAGAACCGGATGACCTTCGCGAAGAAGGGCACGATGATCAGCGCGACGATGCCGGCGACGATGGTGGCGCCGAACGCCGAGCGCAGTCCATCGGCGCCGTTCTTGCCGATGATCGCGGTCAGCGTCGCGACGGACGCGAACGAGATGCCCTGCACGACGGGCAGCTGCGACCCGAAGTAGGGGACGCCGACGGTCTGGAGGATCGTCGCCAGGCCGCTGATGAACAGAGCGCTGGCGATGAGGAGGGCCTTGCCGGTGGCGTCGAGCCCAGCGGCACCGCCGATGATGGTGGGAACGGCGATGACGCCGCCGAACATGGCAAGAATGTGCTGCAAGCCATAGATGATGTTGTTGCCGACGGACAGTCTCTCGTCCTCCGGACGTGCAACAGCCATGGTCGTGGCACTCTCACGAACTGACATCTGCACTCTCCTGTGCGTTGATGGTTGGTCACATTGGGCCGGTGCTTCCTGGGGGTTCTCCCTGACCTTGCCGAGAGATCCCGCTACTACCCCGGGCGTCTTGCATCCTAAGCGGGAGGCAGGGGGCAAGTGGTACAAACGCGAAACTTGGTGGCCCGATCTTGTCGGATAGTTGCCCGAACGCCCGTGAAAAGCCTGCGAAGGCGTCCGTTGGGGCCCGCTGCCCCTCGTTAGGGCGTCCGGAACGCCCACTCGGGACGCCAGCTCCGCAAGTCCGGGGGAAGTCGGGGGAAATCGAGCGGCGCAGGCGCTTCTCGGACGCCCCCACGGCACCACCCCGAAGCGTCCGACGAGCGGTCGCGCCGCCGCCCGACGGCCTCCATCGACCCCGAACTGACCAGGCGCGATGGTATACTTTTTGAAAAGTATTCCCTACTTTAGGCAACAATGCGGAAAGCCAGGGCTCCGACAGGCCCCGGCCGATATGCTCGGATCGACGATCCCGCCGGGCAACGCGCTGCGTCCGCACCGCCCCGTCGAGGCCGTTGGACGCCGGCGACAGACGGCGTCCGCCCGCTCACAGAACCCCCGGCCGACACGCCGGAAGCCCGCGAGGAATGGACACCATGGGAACCGCACGTCTCGTCATGAACCCCTACGTCAACAGGGAGATCGTGAAGGCACCGGTCTTCACGAGCGCCAGCTTCCACAAGTCGATCCCGGGCTTCGTACCCACGCCCCTGCGCGAGGCGGAGACGGCGGCCAAGTGCCTCGGCGTCCGGTCGGTGCACGTCAAGGACGAGTCCACGCGCATGGGCATGCCGGCGTTCAAGATCCTGGGGGCGTCCTGGGCGACCTACCGCGCGCTGATGAAGCACCTGGGCCTGCCCGAACACAAGAAGCCCACGCTGGCCAAGCTGCAGAAGGCCGTCGCCGAGAGCGGACGCGAGCTCGCACTCGTCGCCGCCACCGACGGCAACCACGGACGCGCCGTCGCGCGCATGGCGCGCATGCTCGGCCTGCCGTGCACGATCTTTGTGCCGCAGGGCACGGTCAAGAGCCGCATGAAGGCCATCGCCCGTAACGGCGCCGAGGTCATCATGGTCGACGGCAACTACGACCTCGCGATCGCCAAGTCGGCCGCGATGGCCGACGACAAGCACGTCGTGATCTCGGACACGTCCTGGGAGGGCTACACCGAGTGTCCCGGCTGGGTCATCGACGGCTACCAGACGATGATGAAGGAGGTCATCGACCTCATCGACGACGGCCTGATGCCCGAGCCGACCGTCGTGGTCGCCCAGATGGGCGTGGGTGCGTTCAGCTCGGCCGTGGCTTCAGCGTTCGCGCATCGCAAGGTGCGCCTGATGGTGGGCGCCGAGCCGACCGTCGCTGACTGCCTGACCACGAGCATCGAGCACGAGGGCAAGCTCACGATCATCGAGGACACCCCCTACACCTCGATGGCCGGCCTGAACTGCGGCACCCCGTCGGTCGTCGCGTGGGAGACCAACAAGGCCGCCTACGACGCCTTCGGCACGGTCGAGGATGCTGACGCCGAAGAGGCCACGCGCATCCTGCACGAGGACTGGATCGATGCCGGCGAGTCCGGTGCCGCCGGCCTGGCCTGCCTGCTGCGCTGGGGCAAGCAGCTCGGCCTGCGTGAGGACGACGACGTCCTGGTCTTCGTGACCGAGGGCGTCACCGACCCGATCAACTTCGCCCGGATCATCGGCCCCGAGTCCGACGACTGACAGTCCCCTTCCGGACGCCCGAAAGACACATCGGACGCCGGGGCGGCTCCCGATGGGAGTTCATGCCCCGGCGTCCGTCGTGTTCAGCGGGAGGGGCTCAGCCCAGGCCCTCCGGGAAGTGCTTGGCGAACAGGTCGTCGACGACGGCGTCCACGTCGCGGGTGAAGGCCTCGAAGCGCTCCAGCAGGCGGCGGCATTCGGGGGTCAGGGACGCCCTACCTCCGCCCACGCCGCCCTGGTGCCGTGACACGCACACGAAGCCCAGCTCGGCCTCGAGCGTGTGGATGAGCCGCCAGCCCTTCGTGTAGGACAGGCCCATCGCGGCGCAGGCCGCCTTGACCGAGCCGTGCGACTCGACGGCCTCCAGCAACTCGACCACGCCTGGGCCCAGGAAACGCGTCCGGCCGATCAGGACGGTCTTGGCGCTCGCCCGCACAGACAGGCCGGAGGGGGAGGCGTCCAGCGCCTCCCCCTCGCGGTTGGTGTTCGTCATGCGCCCAGACTAGGGCTCACGGCGTCCGTCTACTCCGTCATACGGAGCCGATCACCTCTTCTTGGCCTGGCGGTAGAACGTGTCCTCCAGCGGATACTTCTCGCGGAAGATGCCATCCTTCTGGAAGTAGGCCTCCTGCGCGGCGGGCGCGACCATGCAGCAGACGATCTCGCCGATGCCCTTCGCGCCGTACGCGGCGGTGGCCGTGCCGGCCTTGACGAAGATCGTCTCGATCTCGGGCATCTGGTTCGCCTTGACCAGGCCGATCTGCGCCAGCTTCTGGTCGGGGATGCCGTTGGTGAACGTGAAGTTCTCCGTCAGGCCGTAGCCGATGCCCATCGCGATGCCGCCACGCACCTGGCCCTCGGCGGCGCCGGGGTTGATGATCGTGCCCGAGTCGTGGGCGGCGATGATCTTGATCATCTCGCCGGTCTCGCGCGAGATCACGACCAGCTGGGTGCCGTAGGCATAGCTGATGTGGCTGACCGGGTTGGCCTTCGTCGAGGTGATCGGGTCGGTCACCGCGTCGAACTCGCCGCAGTAGACCTTGCCCTCGAGCTCCTCCAGCGTCATGCCGGCGTCGAGGTCGGCCTTGAGCTGCTCGCCGGCGATGCGGGTCGCCTGGCCGGTGAACACCGTCTGCCGGGACGCCGTCGTGGTGCCCGAGTCAGGGGAGTAGCTCGTGTCCGGCATCGTATAGATGAGCATGTCGAGCGGCAGGCCGGTCGACTCGGCGGCGATCTGCGTGACGACCGTCGCGATGCCCTGGCCGTTGGCGGCGGCGGACGCCCGCACCTCGACCTTGCCGTTGACGACGGCGAGGTTCGCGCGTCCGGGATCCTTCAGGCCGACGCCGACACCGGCGTTCTTCATGCTGCCGGCGATGCCGACGCAGACGTCCGGGTCGGCGGAGTACCTGTCCCAGGCCTCCTTGACGGCGTCCAGGCTCTCGACGAACGCGGCGTCGTCCTCGACGATCTGGCCGTTGGGCAGCGACAGCCCGGGCCGGATGGCGTTGCGGTAGCGCATCTCCCAGAGGTCGATGCCGGCCTGGCGGGCCAGCTGATTGATCAGCGGCTCGATGGCGGCGGCCGACTGGGTCACGCCGAAGCCCCGGAACGCGCCGGCGGGCGGGTTGTTGGTGTAGACCGCGTCGCCGACGATGTCGATGTTGTGGTAGTTGTACGGGCCACCCAGGTGCGTGCAGGCGCGCTGCAGGACGGGGCCGCCCAGCGAGCCGTACGCGCCGGTGTCAGAGACGACCTTGGCCTGCATGGCCTGCAGGATGCCGTCGGCATCGCAGCCCAGCTTGATGTCGATCTTCATCGCGTGGCGCTTGGGGTGGTAGTTCAGGCTGTCGGTGCGGTCGAACTTGACCTTGACAGGACGCTTCACCAGGAACGCGCACAGGGCGGCCTGGTGCTGGACGGACATGTCCTCCTTGCCGCCGAAGCCGCCGCCGACCCACGCCGACCGGATGCGCACCTTGTCCATCGGGATGCCCAGGTACTCGGAGACCTCGTGGTACTCGTCGTAGATGCCCTGGCCGCCGGTGATGACCATGATGCCGTCGTCGCCCTGCGGGATGCCGATCGCGGCCTCGGTCTCCATGAACGCGTGCTCCTGGCACGGCAGATCCCAGGACGCCTCCGCGAAGTACGTGCACTTGGCGAAGCCGGCCTCGGCGTCGCCGCGCCTGATGACCTCGTGGTCGAACACGTTGCTGGTCGGCTCGACCCAGCGGCCGAACTGCTTGTAGCCCTCGCCGTGGATCAGGTGGGCGCCCTCGGCCAGCGCCTCCTCGGGCGTGGTGATGGGGGGCAGCTCGTCGTAGTCGATCTTGACCGCGGCGGCCGCGGCGTGCGCCTGGTCGAGGGTCTCGGCGATCACGATCGCGACCGAGTCGCCCTTCATCTTCGTCTGCTCGCCGACGGCGATCATGCCCGGCCAGTCCTTCGCGAGGTGGCCGACGTAGCGGCTGCCGGGGATGTCGGCGGCCGTCAGGATGCGGATCACGCCCGGCATCGCCTCGGCCTCGGTGGTGTCGATGCCCTTGATCAGCGCCCGCGCGCAGGGGCTGAACACGTTGCGCCCGTGCACCATGCCCTCGACGTCGATGTCGTCGACGTACTCGCCGTAGCCGAGCGTCTTCTCGACCGCGTCGACGCGGACGGTGTCCTGGCCCACGCCGGCTTGCGTCGACAGCGGGGGCACTTCGGCGTCCGCGCGCATCAGGTCGGCGTATTCGAGGATCGCGTTCTCGATCTGGTGGTAGCCGGTGCACCGGCACAGGTTGGTGCGAATGGCGTACTTGACCTCTTCGCGCGTGGGCTCGGGCTTGGCGTCCACCAGGGCCTTGGCCGAAATGACCATGCCGGGGATGCAGAAGCCGCACTGAACGGCGCTGTTCTTGGCGAAGGTGTACGCGAAGGCGTCCTTCTCGCGGTCGGTGAAACCCTCGATGGTCACGATCTTCTTGCCGCCGAGGCGCTTGGTCCGCTGCGTGCAGGCGCGGACGGCCTTGCCCTCGACCAGCACCATGCAGGTGCCGCAGGCACCCTGGTTGCAGCCGTCCTTGGCGGACTTGATGCCCAGCCGCTCGCGCAGGACCACCAGCAGGTCAAGGTCTTCGTCGAAGTCGTGGTCGACCCCGTTGATGTTCAGGGTGAAGATGGGCTTGTCCGGCGTGGCCGGCTTGCCGGCTGGGGCGACTGCGGTGTCTCCGACTTCTCGCTGCACGATTCCCGTCCCTCGATCGGGCTTCTGGTCAGAAGCGTCCTGTTCGATGCAGATCGGCCGCAGGCTGAAGCCGCGGCCCGCTTCGTGGTATGGGTCCGCCCTCCCACTCCGCTGAATGTAGAGCATACCTTGGCCAACGTATTAGGCCGAGGGGGCGGGAACTTTCGCGAATGCCCATTCAGGGCGAATCGTATTCAGAAAAGAGACGAGGGGCGCCGTCCGTCGCTTTGGGCTCCTACATCGCCTCGAACATGACCCGGACGCGCCCGCCGCACGTCATGCCGAGTTCGGCACCCTCGCGGTTGGACAGGTCGTAGTCGTGGACGTCGAACGCATCCCCGGTCTCCAGCAGTGCCTTGGATCGCAGGATCGAGGCGTTCTCGATCTTGCCGCCGCCGATGGAACCGACGATCTGTTGGCCGTCGAGCAGGAGCATCCGGGTGCCGGTGCCGCGCGGCACGGAGCCGCCGTGCCCGACGACCGTGGCCAGGACGGCCGGAAGGTCCGGCGTCCGGCCCAGGTTGCGCAGGCCGTCGGCGATGGCCGGGTCGAACGCGACGTTGCCGAGGCTGCTGCGCACCTGGATGATCTCGGCGGCGATCGAGACGGCGATCTCGGCCGGGTCGCGCCCGCCGATCGACAGCCCGATCGGGGCGTGGATGCGGTCGAGTTGCTCCTCGGAGAAGCCCTGTTCCCTGAGCGCGCCGCGGACCATGACGATCTTGGCCCGGGAGCCGATCATGCCCAGGTACTGGAAGGGACGCCGCAGCGCGATCGGCGCGCAGGCGAGATCGGACTTGTGGCCCGGGGTGACGAAGACGAAGTAGCTGTTGGCGTACTCGGGGAGGGCCGCCAGCGACTCGACGTAGGGGCCGCAGATGATGTGGTCGACGCCGGGCAGCCGCTCGGGATTCGCGAAGTCGGGACGCTCGTCGATCACGACGGTCTCGAAGCCGAGCGTGACGGCGATGTGGGCGAAGGCGTT
Source organism: Propioniciclava sp. (assembly GCA_036803965.1). Taxonomy (GTDB): domain Bacteria; phylum Actinomycetota; class Actinomycetes; order Propionibacteriales; family Propionibacteriaceae; genus Propioniciclava. The sequence continues at coordinate 26,811 of DAIRTI010000017.1, read as the reverse complement.
GCCGACGTGGCCCGCCCCGACGATGACGAGCCGCGGCCGTCCGACGAGGGTCTCGACGAAGACGTCGCCCTCGGGCGTCCGGCGGCAGGTCTTGCCGAGGCCGCGGGCCGGGGTGCCGGGCAACTCCGCGCCCGCGGGCAGGGGATCGGCGTCCCCGGCGCGCGGCCCGGACAGCCAGTGCACGAGCGAGTCGGCCCCCGCGGTGTCGATGCGGTCGAGCATGGCGACGTAGTCGGAGCGCTTCATCGTTGGTTCCTCGATTCGGCAATCGTGGTGGTGAACAGGACGCGTTCGCCCGGCAGCGCGCCCGCCAGGACGCTGGCGAGCATGCGGCGACCGGGGTCGTCGGCCTGGTTGAGGACGACGACGCGGCGATCAGCCCATGATGCCAGGGCGGGGTTGTCCAGGTAGCCGGCACGGAGCAGGAAGGCGGCCGTCCTCGGGTCGAGGCAGCGATCGAGGACGCCGGTGGTGTCGGGGGTGTCGCCGTGGGGGAGGCCAGCGGCGTCCGGGCCGGTGAGGAGGCCGGCGGCGACCTCGGCGCGGCAGCAGATCTCCGACAGCGGACGCCCCAGCGACGACAGGCCGGCGACGATGACCAGGAGGTCGGTCCACTCGGGGACGACGGGCTCGTAGTCGGCGGGCACCTTGAACGGCAGGCGGCGGGAACCGTCCCCCTCGACGACGACGAGGTCGGCGGCTGCGCGCAGCCGGTCGAGCACCTCGGGCGCGAAGGCCCCGAACTTGCCCGGCGCCGACTCGGCGCCGGCCACGACGACCCCGCCCGCCTTCAGAGCCTCGACGACCTCGTCGGGGTCGCAGATGAGGCCCGGCTCCCGGGCCATCTTGGTCGTGGTGACGATCAGGACGCGCGCGCCGGCGTCCGCGGCCGTCGAGGCGAGGCTGTGGGCCAGGGTCGTCTTGCCCCCGGCGCCCACGAGGGTGATCGCGCCGCGCGGCGGCCCTCCGGCGCAGAAGCCGAGGGCCTCCCACAGCGGACGCCCCTTCTCGTCGTCAGGCGTCCAGGCGGTGGTAGGTGCCGGACTCATGGCGGTACACCCCCTCTCGGCGCAGCTGTGGCAGGCCGTCCTGGGCGTCCGCGTCGACGCCGGCGGGCAGCTTCCAGGCCAGGCCGCACGAGGCGGCGATGCCCGTCGGCAGGGGGATGAGGCGTCCGGGCAGCCCGGCGGCGCGGGCGGCGTCCTCGAACGCGAAGGCGTCGAGCGTGCTGGCGAAGGTGATCACCACCGCGCCGGGGTCCATCAGGTTCCCTCCGCGGCGGCGGGTGCCGCGAGCGTGGGCGCCACGGCGTCCGAGACCCAGGCGGGCCCCCACAGGCCACGCGCGACCAGGCCCTGCAGGACGGCGTCGAGCGCGCCGCCGCCAACCGCGCGGGACTTGTCCGAGATCGTGTCGACGCAGTCGGCCAGTTCGACGCGCGGGTCGACGTCGGCGATCTTGAAGCGCGGCGGGACGGTGAAGCCGTCCGGGATCATGCCCCGGATCACCCCGGCGATGGACGCCCCCACCTCGGCCGGCCCGTCGGCGCCGTGGACGATGCAGACGACCTCGCCGGCGGCGACCACGTCGCCGATGTTGCGGCGCACCTCGACGGGGCCGGCGACGGGGGAGTGCATGACCCGCTCGGCGGCGCGTCCGGCGATGAGGCCGGGGATGCCGGTGTTCGGGATGGCCGGCCCCTCGCAGATGACGCGTCCGAGGTGATGTCCGCGCATGGTCTCGACGACGTAGTCGACGTCGACGCCGGCGACGAAGCCCGGCCCGCAGCCGACCGTCACCGGCGCCATGGCCCGGTTGGTGCCGAGGTTGCGCTTGGCGAGGATGGCGTCCACCAGCGCCCAGGGCCGCACCTCGTCGAGCACGGAACACCCGGGGTCGGGCAGCACCGGGACGACCCACCGCGTGCCAGGGAGCCGCGCGGCGTCCCCGCCCGGCCCGAGCAGGCGGGCGGCCTCGGACCAGTCGGCAGCCCGGACGCCCGTCATGTCCTCGACCTGCCAGCGGCCCTCGCGCAGCGCGGTGCACAGGGCGGCGCGCCAGCGGATGGCCGACGGGTCGGGCACGTCGAGCGCGACGACCGCCAGGCCCGCGTGGACCAGCCGCTGGATAGCGCCCGTCGCGATGTCGCCGGCGCCCCGCACGATCACGAGACCCGGCACATCGAAGCGCGCGCGCAGGTCGTCGGCCCCTGTCATCGTCTGTCCTCCTCGACACCCGAATAGTACGGCGATATTAAACGTTTCCCGCGTCCCGCGGGACCGTTCGGACGACTCCGTCAGGACGCCTCGTGGATCGCCCGGACCCCCTCGATCGCGGCGTCGATGTCGTCGTCGGTGGTGAGGTGGCCGGGGCTGAACCGGACCATCCCGGTCTCGGCCGTGCCCGAGCGGCGGTGGGCCAGGGGCGCGCAGTGGAAGCCGGCCCGGACCGCGATCTCCGCGTGCTCCCACAGGGCGTCGGCGACCTCGGCGCAGTCGAGCACCGCGCCTGAGCGTCCCCGCACGACGCCGGACACGACCGGGACGCCCCAGGCCGACTCGTCGACGTCCGGAGCCACCCAGCAGCCCAGCTCGGCCAGCCCCGTCCGCAGCCGCCGCGCGGCGATCATGGCCTCCGCCCAGTGGTCGCTCGGACGCCCCGCCGCGCCGGCGTCCAGGATGATCCGCAGCGCCGCCGCGAGCCCGGCGAACCCCGGGACGTTGGGCGTCCCGGCCTCGAGCGCCTCGGGCAGGGACGCCGGCATGGTCTCGCTGAAGGAGTCCTCGCCGGTGCCGCCGACCTCGAGCGGACGAGGCCGGATGCCCTCGCCCAGCACCAGCAGGCCAGTGCCGGCCGGGCCGAGCAGCCCCTTGTGGCCGCCGCAGGCCACCGCGGTGCCGGGCAGCGAGCGCAGGTCGAGCGGCAGCAGGCCGACGGTCTGGGCGGCGTCCACGACGAGCGTCACCCCGCGCTCGGCGCACACGGCCGCGATCTCGGCGACCGGCTGCACGGTGCCCAGCAGGTTCGACGCGTGGGTCAGCGCCACCAGCCGGGTCTCGGGCCGCAGGGCCGCCGCGACGGCGTCCGGGCTGACGACCCCCCGCTCGGACGCGACGATCGTCAGCTCGGTCCCCCGCGCCCGCGCCGCGTAGAGCGGGCGCAGCACCGAGTTGTGCTCCAGGTCGGTGGTGACTGCGTGGTCGCCGGGATCGAGCAGGCCGGCGATCGCGAGGTTGAGGGCGTGGGTGGCGCTGGTGGTCAGCACCACCCGCTCGGGGGATGCCCCGAACAGCTCCGCGGCCAGGGTGCGCAGGCGCAGCAGGACGCGTCCGGCGTCCAGGGCGGGGCCGTGCGCGCCGCGTCCGGGATTGCCGCACGTGCGCAGCGCGTCGTCGACCGCGGCGAGGACATCGTCGGGCTTCGGCCAGCTGGTCGCGGAGTTGTCGAGGTAGATCACCCCCGCGCCGGCCTCACGGCTTGATGACGCTGTCGGCCGCCGAGAGCAGCTCGACGATGCTGTACATGTTGGTGACGCCGCCCACCTCGAGCTTCTCGCCCAGCCCGTAGAAGTTGAGGCAGGTGCCGCAGGTGAGGATCTCGACGCCGCCGTCGGAGAGCTTGCGCAGGTCTTCGAGGCTCTCGGAGCCCTCGGTCGTCAGGAACGCCCCGCCGTTGTAGAACAGCACCGTGTCGGGCCAGACGTCCTGCTCGGTCAGGGCGTACAGGAACCCCTTGAGCAGCGTCGCGCCGAGCCGCTCGTCACCGGTTCCCATCGTCCGCGACGACACGGCGACGACGCGCGTCTGGCGTCCGTTGCCCGTAGTGGAAGCGGGGACGGCCGCGGGGGCCGCCGCGGCGTCCGCTGCCGTGACGACGACGCTGAACGTGCCCTCGCCGACCTCGCCGCGGACGAAGCCGTAGCCGCGCTGGGACGCGAACTTCGCGAGGTTCTCGACGGCGGTCGGGTTGTCGACGACCACCTCGACTGTCGTGCCGGGCGCGGACGCCTCCAGCAGCCGTTTGGTCGTGATCACCGGGATCGGGCAGGCCTTGCCGATCATGTCGAGTCGTTCCATCGTGGCTCCTCTCAGCGCACCAGGATCGTGTCGGCGGCGCGGCGGGTCACCGAGCCGATGATGGCGGCAGGCAGCGTGCTGCCGGACGCCTTTCGGTCGTCCGCGAGCGCGGACAGGAAGTTTTCGGCGTCCGCCCGCGGCAGCGCGATCAGCAGGCCGCCGGACGTCTGCGCGTCGAACAGCACCTCCTGGACGCCGAACGGCACCCGCTCGAACCGCAGACCGCGCGTCTCGGCATGGGCGCGATTGCGCTGCGCGGCGGCGGTCAGGTAGAACTCCTCGGCCAGCCGCCGGACGCTGCCCAGCAGCGGCAACGACAGCGTGTCGACCTCGGCGCTCAGGCCGTCGCCGAGCATCTCGAGCAGATGGCCCGCGAGCCCGAAGCCGGTGACGTCGGTGACCGCGTGGACTTCCTTGTCGGCCAGGAGTTCGGCCGGACGCCGGTTCAGTTCGGTCATGGACGCCACCGCCGCCTCGTAGACGCCGGCGGGTGCGGCGTCCATGCGGTGGGCGGCGCAGGCGATGCCGACGCCCAGCGGCTTGGTGAGCACGAGCGCGTCGCCCGGACGGGCGGTGTCGTTGCGCCAGAGGCGTCCGGGATCGACGGTGCCGGTGACCGACAGGCCGTAGAGGATGTCGTCGCCGGTGATCGAGTGCCCGCCGGCCAGGGACGCCCCCGCCGCGGCCACGCGCTCGGCGCCGCCCGACATGATGCGTCCGAGGAGGTTGAGGTCGCCGTCCTCGGGGAAGGCGACGATGTTGAGGGCCGTGCGGACCGTGCCGCCCATCGCCCAGACGTCGCTCATCGCGTTGGCGGCGGCGATCTGGCCGAAGGCGTAGGGGTCGGACACGACCGGCGGGAAGAAGTCGAGGGTGTGGACGACCGCGAGGTCGTCGCTCAGGCGCAGCACCGCGGCGTCGTCGGCGGAGTCGAAGCCGACGAGCAGGTCGGGGTCGGTCGGGCGGGGCAGCTTGGACAGCACCCGGGCCAGCGCGCGGGGGCCCAGTTTGGCAGTGCAGCCGCCGCCACTGCAGAACAGCTGCTGCTCCCCGGCCACGTCGCCCATGCCACTCCGTCCCTGCGAATCGTCTTCTGATGATAGTTGCCCTGGCCGGAGCCGGTGGGCGCTCCGGGAGGAGCGTGACCGGTGTCTCGCCCGGGGTGGGCCGGCCGCTACGGCGCGACGACGGGTTCGCGCGAATGATGCCCCCGCCCGCCGTGCCCGCACGGGCAGTCGTGCGGCAGGTGGTGCGGGCAGTCGCAGCCGGCCCTGCGGCACTCGCCGCGCGGCTGGTGACCCCAGCGCTCGTGGGCGGCCTGGCGGCTCATTCCGGTGGCGTCCCCGATCTGGGCCCAGGACGCCCCCGCCGCGCGCGCGGCGAGCACGGCCTCCTCCAGCCGGAGCTGGGCCGCCCGGATGTCGGCGCTCGAACGCTCCAGCGCCTGGAGGGCGTCCTCCAGGCTGTTCACGCCGGGACCCCGCTCCCCGGCAGCGGCCCGGACGCCTGCTGCCGCTTGAGCATGATGTTGAGGATCTCCACGTCGGTCCCCCGCATGCCCCGGCTGGCCATCGTGCCGACGTTACGGATCGTCTCGTCGGCGTTTCGGCCGACGATGCCCTCGCCCGGCGAGAAGACGTGCCCCCGCTCGGCGAGCTGCACCGCCGAGACGGCGTTCTCCACGGCGATCGAGATCTTCGAGGCGCAGGACGCCTTGGCCCCGTCGCACACCATGCCCCCGGTGGTGGCGACGGCGTTCACGACGGTGGCGTCGATCTGTTCGGCGGTCAGGCCCATCAGCCGCCCGATCCCGGCCCCGGCGGCCGCCGCGGCGGTGACGACGCCGCAGAACGCCGAGAGGCGTCCGATGTAGCGCTTCTGGTAGATCCCCACGAGGTTCGAGACGAGCAGGGCCCGGTGCAAATCGTCCTCGGACGCCCCGAGTTCCCGGGCGTACACGACGACTGGGATGGACACCGTCATGCCCTGGTTGCCCGAGCCGGAGTTGATCATCACGCGCATGCTCGACCCGCCCATCCGGGCGTCGGCTCCCGCGGCGGCCAGGGCCCGGGCGCGCACCTTGGTGACGGTGTTGTCGTTGAACACCAGCAGGGTGCGGCCCACCGAGGCGCCGTACTCCTGGCGCAGCCCCTCTTCGGCGATCGCCATGTTCGACTCGACCTGTTGGCGCAGCGTGTCGCGCAGCCGCGGGCGGGCGTCCAGATCGACGGTGTCGGCGAACTCGAGGATGGCGGCCATGGTGAGCTCGGGCTCGGTGGCGTCCTGTTCGGATCGGACGGCGGTGGTGCCGGACGTGTCCTCGCCCAGCACCTGCTCGCCGTTGCGCGTGATGAGGCGGAACCTCGTGTGGTCGTCCCTGAGCTCGACGGTGGCCTCGTCCGAGCCGGCGCGCACCTGGGCGAGGATGTAGAGGCCCTCGATGCCCTCCACCAGCCGGACGGTGATCGACTGGGCGTCGACGAGCGCCTGGGCCCGGGCGATCTCGCTCGGCGTCACCTGCTCGAGCACCTCGAGCCCGGCGTTGGGGTCGCCCCCGACGATGCCCAGCGCGGCCGCGATCTGGATCCCCGCCAGTCCGTGGGAGTTGGGCACGATGACGCTCATCGCGTTCTTGATGATGTTGCCGCTGCACAGGACCGTGGTCTGCTCCGGCTCGGTGCCGAGCACCGCCCGCGCCTTGGCGGTGGCCAGGGCGATCGCGATCGGCTCGGTGCACCCCAGCGCGGGGATCACCTCGCGCAGCAGCAGGGCCTCGAAGGCGTCCTGGATTCGTTGGTCCATGAGGATTCCCCTGGTCCGTGGCTGGTCGGGCCCGAGCCTAGCCCGGCATCGTCGGCCCGGCGGGCGGGGTCAGTGGCCGCAGCCGTGGTCGCCGTGGTCGTGGCCGCCGCAGCTGGAGCCGGCGTCGGCCAGGTCGCCGGCCAGGTAGCGACGAACGACCTCGTCAACCGGGCCGCTGGCGCCGGCGATGACGTCGATGCCGTGCTCGCTGAACCGGTTGATCGCTCCCGCCCCGATGCCGCCGACGATCACGACGTCCGCGCCGACGGCGGCGACGAAGTCGGGCGGGGAGCCGGCGTCGTGGCCGGGGTTGGCCAGCTCCTGGACGCCCGTCACCCGGCCGTCGGCGACGTCGTAGAAGCGGTAGGCGGGGCAGCTACCGAAGTGCCCTGCCACGAGGGCGTCCTCGGTGGCGACGGCGATGCGGGTCATGGTTGGTTCCTTCGTTACGAACGGGTCGGGAGGGGACCAGCCTGTCAGGAAACCCTGACGCGTGTCAAGAAACCCTGACGCCGACCGAGGGTCCGGTGGCCCACGCGAGAAGGTGAAAGACCGCTCGCACCCCCGGGACGCCGTTGGCCCGGGGGTGTATCGAGCGGCGGCTCAGCGGACGGTGAGGTCGGGCAGCCCGCGCGGGATGTACTGCCCCGGCCCGAGGTCGTCCAGCGGCTCTCCGTCGGCGACGACGCGGCGTCCACGCAGGAACACGTCGCGCACCTTGCCGGTGAGTTCGCGTCCCTCGTACTGGGTGTAGTCGGTGCCGTCGTGCAGGTCGGTGTGGCGAACGGTCCACGTCTTGGCGGGGTCGAACAGCACCACGTCGGCGTCCGAGCCGGGCGTCAGGACGCCCTTGCGCGGGAACAGGCCGAAGTAGCGCGCCGCGTTCTCGGCCGTCACCGCGACGAACCGCTCCGGCGTCAGCTTGCCCGGCACGACCCCGTAGCTCCACAGCAGCGGCAGGCGCAGCTCGAGTCCGGGCGCGCCGTTGGCGACCTGGTTGAACGCGGTCGCCCGCGCCTTCTGGTCCTCGAGGGTGAACGAGCAGTGGTCGGTGCCGACGAACTGGATGTCCCCGTCGGCCAGCAGCTTCCACAGCCTGTCGTTGTTGGAGGCGTCCCGCAGCGGCGGCGACATCATGAACTGCCGCGCGTGCTTCTCGTCGGCCGAACTCGCGACGCCGCCGACCGGCTCGGGCCCGTACTCGGAGTTGTCCGCCACCAGGTACTGCGGGCACGTCTCCGCCGTATACCGGACGCCGCGGGTGCGGTAGTCCTTCACCACGTCCAGGGTGCCGGCCGACGACACGTGCACGACGTAGACGGGGGCGTCCGCGGTCTCGGCGATGAAGCCGAGCCGGTACGCGGCCTCCCATTCCGAGCCCTCCGGACGCGTCCGCTGGTGGTACCAGGACGCCGTGTGTCCCGCCGCCAACTCCTCGGCGACACGGGCCGCGATGAGCGTGCCGTTCTCGCAGTGGAAGCCGAACGTGACCCCGAGCTCGCGCGCGGCGCGCAGCGCCTGCAGGATCTGGTCGTCGTTCACCATCATCGAGCCGTAGTAGCCCATGTACATCTTGAACGACGTGATGCCGGCGGCCACCATGTCGGGCAGCTCGTCGACGAACTCGGGCTTCCACTCGGTGAACGCCATGTGGAAGGCGTAGTCGGAGACCGCATGCCCGTCGGCCAGGCCGTGCCAGGCCGCCAGTCCCTCGCCGAGGCTCTGGCCGTGGAACTGGGTGGCGAAGTCGACCATCATGGTCGTGCCGCCGGCCAGCGCCGAGCGGGTGCCGGTGGCCCAGGTGTCGGCCGTGATCAGGCCGGGGCCGCAGTCCAGCTCCAGGTGGGTGTGGGAGTCGATGCCGCCGGGCAGCACGAGGCAGCCGGCGGCGTCCACGACCTCTTCTCCGGGCAGGGGAGCGAGGTCGCCGATCTCGGCGATGGTCTCGCCGTCGATCCGCACGGACGCCCGCGTGGAGCCCCGCGGCGTCACCACCGTCCCGCCGCTGATCAGCACGCTCATCTGTCGTCCTTCCTGTCGCGTCAGCCGCTCTGAGGACGCCGCCACCCGAGCGAGTCCTCGTCACCTCTACCGGCCCGGCCGGTCACCTTGACGAGCCGGGCCACCTTAACGAGCACTGTGCGCCACCACGAGGGTTGCGCACAGTGCTCACAGGGTTCAGCCTCACATGTTCGGCCAGATGGCCTTCTGGGCGCGCTCGGCCGAGTGGGCGTCGAGCTCCGCCTCGTCGATCTTGGTGAACTGGCGGTCGCGGTAGACCCACTCACCGTTGATCATCGTGTCGACGCACATCGACCCGTGCATGCCGAAGATCGCGTGGCCCCACAGGTTCGAGCCGTTGAACGGCGTGAACGGGCGGTAGTCCATCGTGATCAGGTCGGCGTGGTAGCCGGGCTTCAGCTTGCCGACGCCGCCGTCGAAGAACTTGCTGCAGATCTCGGCGTTGTTCACGAACAGCATGCTGCCGGCCTCCATGAAGCCCAGCGTCGGATCCTGGTTCTCGTGCGGCGGCACGATCGCGGCGACCTTGAGCGACTCGAGCATGTCGGGCGTGTAGGCGTCCGTGCCGAGGCCCAGGCGCATGCCCCGCTTGATCCAGTCGGCGGTGTTGGCCAGGCCGACCGCGTTGTTCATGTTCGACTCGGGGTTGTGGACGACGTTCGTGTCGGTGAGCACGAGCTGCTCGGCCTCACGGGTGTTGATGTGCACGCAGTGCACGGCGATCGTCTCCGGGCCGAGCATCCCGAGGTCGGCGAACCGCTCGACGATCGGCTTGCCGTAGCGGGCGTTGGAGTCCACGACGTCGGGGCGCCCCTCGGCGACGTGCACGTGGTAGCCGCCCTTGACGCCCTGCTTGGCCGCGACGCACTTCTCCAGCGAGTCCTGGGAGAGCGTGAACGACGCGTGCAGGCCGAACATGCCCTTGATCATGTCGGAGGAGTCGGCGTTCGCCCACTTCATGAAGTCGACGTTCTCGGCGACCTCTTTGGCGAAGATGTCCTGGCCGTCGCGGTCGGAGACCTCGTAGCACAGCGAGGCGCGGATGCCGATCTTCTTGGCCGCCTCGGCCATCTTGAACAGCGACCCGGACGCGGCGTTCGGGCTCGAGTGGTGATCGATGACCGTGGTGACGCCGTACTGGATCGACTCCTTGAACGTCGTGAGGGCGTTCAGCTCGACGTCCTCGAGGGTGAGGAGGCGGTCGAGGCGCCACCACATGTTCTCCAGGACCTCGAGGAAGTTGCGCTGCGGCATGCTCGGGGCGCAGCCCCGGGCGTAGGCGCTGTAGGCGTGGGTGTGGGCGTTGATGAAGCCCGGCATGATGACCCGGCCCTGGGCGTCGAAGAACTCGGCGTCCGGGTAGGCCTTCTTCATGTCGGCCGTCGTGCCCACGGCCTTGACCTCCGTCCCGTCGACGACGACGGCACCGTCGGCGAAGAAGGGGTTGGCGGAGTCGAGGGTGAACAGGCGGCCGTTACCGACGATCTGCATGGATGCGCTCACTTTCCGGCCGCAGCGGCCAGCTTGGCGGCCGGGGCGGCCAGCAGGTAGGAGTGGTTGGCCTCGAGGGTCTTCAGGATCGTGGCGAGGTCGGCCGGCAGCTGCGCGTCGGACGACGACGCGATGTCGGTGACGGTGCCGCCGGGCAGCCGGACGGTGTAGCCGCCTTCGGCCTTGGCCAGGAAGCCGACGTTCGTGGACTCCTCGAAGTCCTCGTGCGTCCAGAAGGTCGTGACCTTGTCCTTGTACGGACGCCCCGCGTGCGGGCAGAACGTGGCGCAGTTGCCGCACTCGTTGCACAGGCCGTCGATGTGGATGATCTGGAACGGATCCGAGAAGCCCTCGACCTTGACCGACACGTTGGCGCGGTTCGGGCAGACCTCGGTGCAGACCTCGCAGATGTCCTGGCAGGTGAGGCAGCGGGAGCCCTCGGCAGCCTGCTGCAGCGGACGGATGAGCAGAGCCCGCTTGGCGCGGATCTTCTCGGTGTCGGCGTGCACGGTCGGGTGCGGGATGTCGTAGTCGGCGGTGATGGCGAAGTCGCGCAGGATCGCGCGGGCCGCGACCTTGGCGTCCGCGATCGCCTGGACGACCGTGGACGGGCCGAGGCGTCCGTCACCGACGACGTAGACCTTGTCCTGGCTGGTCATGTGGTCGACGTCGAGGATCGCGCGACCGCGGGCGTCCAGGGCGATGCCGTTGCGCTGGTAGGGCTCGGTGACGATCGTCGCGCCGGTGGCGCCGATGACCGTGTCGGCCTCGATGTCGACGAACTCGCCGGTGCCCTCGATGCCGCGGCGCTGGCCGGGGACGATCGGGGCGAGGCGCATCTTCTCGCAGTGCAGCACCTTGCCGTCGTAGGTGACCGGAGCGACCATCTCGATGATCTCGAGGTCTTCGGCGCGGACGTCGTTGACCTCCTCCTGCGTGGCCGGCATGTTCGGCTCGTTGCGGCGGTAGACGATGAACGCCTTCTCGACGCCCTCGGTGCGGGCGGCCGTCCGGACGCAGTCCATGGCGACGTCGCCGGCGCCGACGACCGCGACCTTCTTGCCGACCTTGGCGCCGCCCTCGTTCCAGGCCTGCCACAGGAAGTCGAGCGCGTCGACGACCAGCTCCTGGCCCTCCTTGACGGGGTTCATGCCGCGTCCCCACGAGCCGGTGGCGACGACGACGTGGCTGAAGGTCTTGCGCAGCTCGTCGACGTCGTAGTTCGGGTCGCAGTTGAAGTGGAAGCGGATGCCGAGGTCGGTCGCGAGACGGAAGTCGCGCATGATCTGCTCGGGGTCGATCCGGAACCTCGGAATGATGTACTTCACGATGCCGTAGGGGCCGTCGAGCTTCTCGAACACGTCGACGTCGACGCCGTTGCGGCGCAGGAAGATCGCCGCGGCGATGCCGGCCGGGCCGGCGCCGATGATCGCGACCTTGGAGTCGGTCGCCAGAGCCGGGGCCTGCTGGGCCTTGCTGTAGGCGTCCTGCGCGGCGTCGGAGGCGGCCAGCTTGACCTGGCGGATGTGGATCGACTGGTCGTAGTCGAGCCGCGTGCAGTGCTCGCGGCAGTTCTGCGCGCAGAGGACGCCGTTGATCGTCGGGGACGTGTTGTCCAGCGCGATGACCTTGAACGCCTCGTCGTAGCGGCCGGCGGCCGACAGCGTGAGGTACTCGGGGATCTGCTGGTTGATCGGGCAGCCGCCGTCCTCACAGGGGGCCTTGAAGCAGTCGGTCAGCGGCAGCGCCGAGGACGTCTTCCGGCTCGGGAACTTCTCGCGGAAGCGCTTGTGGAACATGGGATCGGCGAGGAACTTCTCGACCGTCGCGGCGAGCAGCTCGACGTCGATCGCGCCGGCGTCCGACATGACATTGACCGACTCGTCGGCCAGCTGCTGGAACCTCTGCGGTCCGCCGGGCTTCAGCACGGTGGACGCCACCGTCACCGGCTGGATGCCCGTGGCGAGCACGTCGGCGATCGTGAAGGCGTCCACGCCGCCGGAGTACGAGATCGGCAGCTTGCCGTCGAACGCGCGGCTCAGCTTCAGCGCCAGCGACATCGACAGGGGCAGCAGCGAGCGGCCCGACATGTACATCTCGTCGGACGGCAGCTCGGCCGCCTTCACCTCGACCGGGAAGGTGTTGGTGAGTTTCACGCCGAAGCGCAGGCCCTTCTCGGACGCCGTCGCCTGCAGACGCTGCAGCATCGGCACCGCGTCCTCGAACTGCAGGTCGGCCTTGAAGTGGTGGTCGTCGAAGGAGAGGTAGTCGAAGCCCAGGGCGTCGACGGTCGAGCGCGCGTACTCGTAGCCGAGCATCGTCGGGTTGCACTTGACGAAGGTGTTCAGGTTCTTCTCGGTGAGCAGGTAGTGGGCGATGCTCTCGATCTCGCCGGCCGGGCAGCCGTGCAGCGTCGACAGCGTCACGGTGTTGGAGATCTGGGCCGGGATCGCCTCGAGGTCGGCCGCGGTGAAGTTCGAGAACTCGTCGAGGTGCTCGGCCACCCACGTCTTGCACTCGATGAAGATCGGGGTCTGCGAGGCGTCCTTGAGGCCCTCGATGTAGTCGTCGATCTTCGGCAGCTGGATGCCGGCGAGGTCGTAGCCGACGGACATGTTGAACGCGACGTCGGCGGCGCTGCCGAGGCCGAGCTCCTTGCCCCACACGGCGCACAGGAACCACGCCTTGACGTACTCGTCGAAGGCCTCCTGCACGGTCAGCTCGGTGGACCACTCGCAGTTGTAGCCCTCGTCCATCATGTCGATGCAGGGCTTGGCGACGCAGGCGCGGAGCTCGGCGCCGTCCATCTTCTGGACGGTCTTGAGCTCCATGAACCGGGCGCCGGTCAGGTAGCAGGCCAGGATGTTGTTGGCCAGCTGGGTGGACGGTCCGGCCGCGGGGCCGACCGGGTTGGCGAGGGTATCGCCGAAGGAATCGATGATGGTCCGCTGTGAAGTGGGCCGCCAGAACTTCGACGCATGGACGCCGAAGATCGCGCCGTCCGTCGCGAGCTCAGCGCGAGCCCACGTCATCAGGTGCTCGAAGGACATTGGACGCATCAGGTCGCTCATTGCGAATTAACCTCTTCCGTTCCGCCAAACGTAAGGATGGGCACCGTCGCCCCTCTGGGCGGACCTCAGGCCGCAGGGGCGCGGCCGTCGCGATGCTCGCCCTCACTGTAAGACGAGCGGCGGACGCGCGCTGAACTTTGGGCAAAGTCACCCCTCCCATGCATGGGATACAGCGCGCACAGGGTTTCCTGGCCCAAGTTTCACCGAGACACGGGCCGAGGGTTACGATGGGGCCATCGCCCTTGGGCTCCTGCTGGGAATTTACGCGGGTGCCAGCGGCACTGTGAGCCGCGCGACAAACTAGCTGGTGCCGGACGAGGCGTCCGGGACGAGGGTGGCAGCACTCAGCCAGGAGGCTTATCTAATGCAGTCCGATCACAAGTGGTCGACGATGGATGGAAACGAGGCCGCCGCACGCGTGGCCCACGCGTTGAGCGAAGTCGTGGCGATCTATCCGATCACCCCGAGTTCGCCGATGGCCGAGTACTGCGACGCCTGGAGTGCCGCCGGCCGCACCAACATCTGGGGGAGCGTCCCCGAGGTCGTTGAGATGCAGTCCGAGGGTGGCGCGGCGGGCACGCTGCACGGCGCCGTGACCAAGGGCGTCCTCGGAACCACGTTCACGGCGTCCCAGGGCCTGCTGCTCATGGTGCCCAACATGTACAAGATCGCCGGCGAGCTGACCCCGACGGTCATCCACGTCGCCGCCCGCGCGATCGCCACGCACGCGCTGTCGATCTTCGGCGACCACTCCGACGTCATGCTGTGCCGCGGCACCGGCTGGGCGATCCTCGGCGCGACGAGCGTCCAGGAGGCGCACGACTGCGCGCTGATCTCGCACGCCGCGACGCTGCGCTCGCGCGTCCCCTTCCTCCACTACTTCGACGGCTTCCGCACCAGCCACGAGGAGAACAAGATCGCGCTGCTCAGCAACGACGATCTGCGCGCTCTGGTCCGTGAGGACGACGTCATCGCCCACCGCCTGCGCGGCCTGACCCCCGACCGCCCGTCGCTGCGCGGCACCGCGCAGAACCCCGACGCGTTCTTCCAGGGACGCGAGGCGTCCAACCTGTTCTACGACCGCGTGCCCGGGATCGTCGCCGAGTGCATGGTCGAGTTCGAGGCCCGCACCGGCCGCAAGTACTCGCTGGTCGAGTACTACGGCGCCGAGGACGCCGAGCGCGTCATCGTGATCATGGGCTCCGGCTGGGGCACCACCAAGGAGGCCGTCGACGAGCTCAACGCCTCCGGCGAGAAGGTCGGCGCGATCAACGTCCGCCTGTACCGGCCGTTCCCGGTCGAGGCCTTCATCGCGGCCCTGCCGAAGACGGTCAAGCAGATCGCCGTCCTCGACCGCGTGAAGGAGCCGGGCGACGCCGGGCAGCCGCTGCACGAGGACGTCGTCCTCAGCCTGTTCGAGAACCCGGACGCCCTCGCCGGCGGCCTGCCGCGGGTCATCTCCGGCATCTACGGCCTGGGCTCGAAGGACTACACGCCGGCTATGGCCGCGGCCGTCTACGCCGAGCTGGCCAAGGACGCCCCCAAGAAGCGGTTCACCGTCGGCATCAATGACGACGTGACCCACCTCTCGCTCGACTACGACCCCGCGTTCAAGCCCCACCTCGGTGTCGTCACCGCCGTCCTGTACGGCCTGGGCTCCGACGGCACGGTGGGATCGTCCAAGAACACGGTCAAGATCATCGGCTCCGACGAGGGCCGCTACGCGCAGGGCTACTTCGTGTACGACTCCCGCAAGTCGGGCTCGTCCACCGTCAGCCACCTGCGCTTCGGTGACAAGCCGATCGACTCGGCGTACCTGATCGACGAGGCCGACTTCGTCGCGGTGCACCAGTTCCCGCTGCTGAGCCAGATGCCGACGCTCGACATCGCCAAGCACGGCGCGAAGGTGCTGATCAACAGCCCGTTCACGCCGGAGGAGACCTGGTCGCAGCTGCCCGTCGAGGTGCAGCAGATCATCATCGACAAGGCCCTTGACGTCTACGTGATCGACGCCCAGGCCGTCGCCAACAAGGTGGGCATGGGCAAGCGGATCAACACCGTCATGCAGCCCTGTCTGTTCTACCTGTCGGGCATCGTCGCGCAGGACCAGGCGATCGCGAAGATCAAGAAGTCGATCGAGGACACCTACGGCCGCAAGGGGCGCGTGATCGTCGAGCGCAACTGGGCCGCCATCGACTCCGCCATCGAGGCGCTCAACGAGCTGAAGATCCCGCAGCTGGCGACCGGTACGCAGCACCGCATGCCCGCGGTTCCGGCGTCCGCGCCCGAGTTCGTCAAGACCGTCACGCAGAAGATGCTGTTCGGCCTGGGCGAGGAGATCCCGGTCAGCGGCATGCCGCTGGACGGCACGTGGCCGACGGCGACCTCGCAGTACGAGAAGCGCGGCATCGCCGAGGAGATCCCGATCTGGGATCCGAGCCTGTGCATCGACTGCGGCAAGTGCGCGATGGTCTGCCCGCACGCGTCCATCCGCATCAAGGTGATGCCGTCCGCCGCGCTCGAGGGCGCCCCCGAGACGTTCCAGAGCAAGGCCTACCGCGACCGGACGCTCGTCGACCACAAGCTGGTCGTCCAGGTCGCGCCCGACGACTGCACCGGTTGCGGCGTCTGCGTCGACATGTGCCCGGCCATGAGCAAGACGCAGGTCAAGCACAAGGCCATCGACATGGAGAACCGGCTGGAGCACCTGGACGCCGAGCGCGCGAACTGGGACTTCTTCCTCGGCATCCCCGACGTCGACCGCGCGCTGGTCCGTCACGACCAGGTCAAGGGCGCGGCCCAGCTGCAGCCCCTGTTCGAGTTCTCGGGCGCCTGCTCCGGCTGTGGCGAGACCCCGTACGTCCGGACGCTCACCCAGCTGTTCGGCGACCGGATGCTCGTCGCCAACGCGACCGGCTGCTCGTCCATCTACTCGGGCAACCTGCCGACGACGCCGTACGCCGTGAACGCGGACGGCCGCGGCCCCGCCTGGAGCAACTCCCTGTTCGAGGACAACGCCGAGTTCGGTCTGGGCATGCGCCTGGCCTGGGAGCAGCAGCACCGTGAGGCGCGCCGCTACCTCGCCGAGCTGAAGCCGCAGTTGGACGCCGAGTTGGTCGACGCCCTGCTGGGCGCCGACCAGACCGAGGAAGACGGCGTCTTCGCCCAGCGCGAGCGGGTGGCCAAGCTCAAGGTCGCCCTCGCCGGCATCGAGGGCGGCAAGGCTCGCGCGCTGGAGTCGCTGGCCGACGAGCTCGTCAACAAGTCGGTGTGGATCATCGGCGGCGACGGCTGGGCGTACGACATCGGCTACGGCGGTCTCGACCACGTGCTGGCCTCGGGCGTCAACGTCAACATCCTGGTGCTCGACACCGAGGTGTACTCCAACACCGGCGGCCAGTCGTCGAAGGCGACGCCGCGCGGCGCGGTGGCGAAGTTCGCCACGGCCGGCAAGACCACCGGTAAGAAGGACCTCGGCCTGATCGCCCAGACCTACGGCAACGTCTACGTCGCCCAGGTCGCGATGGGTGCCAACCAGCAGCAGGTCGTCCGGGCGATGCTCGAGGCGGAGGCTTGGGACGGCCCGTCGATCATCATCGCCTACTCGACGTGCATCAGCCACGGCATCGACATGGAGACCTCCATGACGCACCAGGGCGAGGCGGTGGCGTCCGGCTACTGGCCGCTCTACCGGTTCCGCCCGAGCCAGGACACCCACGCCAAGCCCCTGCAGCTCGACTCGAAGGCGCCCAACGGCAAGGTCGAGCAGTACCTGGCCAGCGAGCCCCGGTTCGCGATGCTGAAGCGTTCCGATCCCAAGCGGGCCGAGGCCCTGTGGAAGCGGGCCAACGCCGATGTCGAGGAGCGCTGGCGCTACTACAGCCAGATGTCCGCCGTTGAGCGGGCCCTGACCCACGACGGCGCCGACGCCGCGGACGAGAACACGGAGAACTGAGAGATGCCCAGCCCTGATCTGTCCACCACCTATCTCGGGATCAACCTCTCCAGCCCGGTCGTTGCTTCGGCCGGACCGCTGACCCGCGACGTCGAGTCCATGAAGAAGCTGGAGGCGGCCGGAGCTGCGGCCGTCGTCCTGCCCAGCCTCTTCCAGGAGGAGGCCGAGGCCGAGGAGATCCAGGCCTACGAGCTGTCAACGATGGCCGACGGCTTCGCCGAGTTCGCCTCGGCCCCGCTGCCGGAGATCGACCCGGCGGCGATCGGCCCCGGCCGGCACATCAAGCTGCTGCGCGACGCCAAGAACGCCCTGAAGATCCCGGTGTTCGCCAGCCTCAACGGCGCCACGCTGGGCGGCTGGTCGCGCTACGCGACGCAGTACCAGGACGCCGGCGCGGACGCCCTCGAGCTGAACCTCTACTCGGTCAACGCGAGCCCGTCGGACACGGCGGCCGTCATCGAGGACCGCTACCTGGCGATCATCGACGCGGTGCGCAAGTCGATCACGATCCCGCTGTCGGTGAAGGTGTCGCCGCACTTCAGCGCCTTCTCGAACTTCGCCGCGCGGGCTCGCTCGGCTGGGGCTGACGGGTTCGTCCTGTTCAGCGGCGTCTACGGCACCGACATCGACCTGGAGAAGCTCACGCTGGCCCCGGCCGTACCGCTGACCGACTCGACCCGGATTCGGCTGCCCATGCGGTGGATCGGCATCCTGGACTCCCAGCTGCCCAAGGTCGGCCTGGCGGCGTCCTCGGGCGTCCACAGCTGGCAGGACGTGCTGAAGCTGCTGCTGGTCGGCGCCGACGTGGCGTGCACGACCTCGGCGGTCGTCCGCAGCGGTCCTGAGGCCATCACGGCGATGCTCGACGGTCTGCGCACCTGGATGGCCGACCACGACTACGAGTCGGTCGTCCAGCTACGCGGCAGCATGAACCTGAGCGCCGTCGGCGACCCGGGTGCGTACGAGCGCGACGTCTACATCAAGACCGTCACCTCGACGCCGGTCATCATCTAGCCCACACCTGACGCAGCGGCCCCCGGAGTGATCCGGGGGCCGTTTCGCGTGCTCGGCTAGACGGGCGTGTCGGCGTCCTCGCCGGTGCCCAGGTGACCGCACTCGACCAGCGTGTGCGGGTGGTTGGCGAACAGTTCGCGCGCCCCCTGGTCGCCGACCGCGGACGCCTCGGCGGCGTCCCACCAACGGCGTCCGATGACCACGGGATGCCCGGGGCGTCCGGAATAGGCGGCACGGCAGAGAGTGTCGGGCGAGGCTCCGCAGCCGGCGAGGACGTGTGCGTAGATCCGGCTGCGCACGTCGGGGAGGTCCACTAGCGTGACCAATGCGGCCGACGCCTCGGTGCGTCGGGCTGCGGCCAATCCGGTGCGCAAGGAGGCGCCCATGCCCTCGTTCCAGTCATGGGCTTCGACGAGAGTCAGCCAGGGGGTCGGCTGGAGCGCGCTCCGCACCCGGTCGGCTTCGGCGCCGATGACCGCGATGACCTGGGGGCAGCCCGCGTCGTGCAGCCACCCGCAGACGCGCGCCAACGGCGTCCGGCCTTCGGTGGCCAACGGACCTATCAGCGCCTTCGGGCCGCCCATGCGGCGTCCGGCTCCCGCGGCGAGCACGATGCCGACGACGGCGGAAGTCTCGGACGCCCCGCCGACGACTTTGGCCGCAGTATCAGAGATCGGCGTCGAGGCTGCCGTACGCGACTGGGTTCTGGCTGGCATTGTCGAGGGGGTCGGACTGGCCGATCAGCGGATGGTCGCCCATGGGGCTGCCGATGACGGCGAGGCGGTCGCCGTGGATGGTGACGCCGTCGATCGTCCCCACCAGGCGGACGATGCCCGCGTGGGTGATCAGCAGCAGCTGGGAGGCGATGACGCGGTCGGGCTGCATGCGCCAGACGCCGCGGCCGCGCTGCCACAGTTCGTTGGCGGACGCCCCCTCGCGGAAGCCCACGCGCTCGCGCCCGAGGGCGTCGTTGACCACCGCGGGGTGATCGGCGCCCAGGCGCACGCGGACGACGTTGACCTCCTCGTGGTCGGCCTCGTGGTAGCTGTCCACGAAGCCAGCCCGGCCCAGGAGACGTCGCTCGTTGGTGCGCTTAGCTTGGGCGGAGGAGGTCAGAACCCCGGCGATGATGGCCTGATGCTGCCAGTCGAGGGCGTCCCAACGGGCCCCGAAGCTCTTGGCCGTGTCGTCGTCGTTCGTCCACCCCGCGATGTCGGCGCAGATGCCCAGGAAAGCCCGGTCGACACTGCTCAGGATGTTGCGTTCGGCAAGCTCGCTCACACGCGCCCAGTCGACGTGCTCGGCGCTGGAGTCCGTGTGCACGTAGCCGGCGATCTTCGACAGCACCGAGGGGGAACTGACCAGGATGGCCGCGGCGTCCTGCTCCGAGTGCCGGGTGTGGAGGGTCATGCCCGACATTCTAGGCTTTTCTGCCTCCTCGGGGGGAAGTCACTGTTAGACTTTGGCCAGAGTAGAACCTGTAAGACGGAAAGTACCAATCAGGACGGCGGACGAACGGGCGTCCACCGCCACAACCATCGCAGAGGAGCGGAGACAACATGGACTTCCAGAGCAACCTCGCCAAGCTTGACGGCTTGGACTTCAAGGGGCTGTACCAGAACGACTTCTTCCTGACCTGGGACAAGAGCGAGGAGGAGCTCAAGGCGGTCCTCGCCGTTGCCGATGCTCTCCGCGCCCTGCGTGAGAACAACAAGAGCTGCCGGATCTTCGACTCCGGCCTCGGCATCTCGCTGTTCCGCGACAACTCCACCCGCACGCGCTTCAGCTACGCGTCGGCGTGTAACTTCCTCGGCCTCGAGGAGCAGGTGTTCGACGAGGGCAAGTCCCAGGTCGCGCACGGCGAGACGGTCATGGAGACCGCCAACATGATCTCGTTCATGGCCGACGTCATCGGCATCCGCGACGACATGTACATCGGCAAGGGCCACACCTACATGAAGGCCTTCTCCGAGTACGTCCAGATGGGCTACGACGAGGGCGTCCTCGAGCAGCGTCCGACGGTCGTCAGCCTCCAGTGCGACATCGACCACCCGACGCAGGCCATGGCCGACCTGCTGCACCTCTCGCACGAGTTCGGTGGGCTGGAGAACCTCAAGGGCAAGAAGCTCGCCATGACGTGGGCGTACTCGCCCTCCTACGGCAAGCCGCTGTCGGTGCCGCAGGGCATGATCGGCCTGATGTCCCGCTTCGGCATGGACATCGTGCTGGCCCACCCCGAGGGCTACGACACCATGCAGGAGCCCCGCGACGTCGCCGCCAAGTACGCGGCCGAGACGGGCGGCTCGTTCCGCGTCACGAACGACATGGCGGACGCCTTCGACGGCGCCGACATCGTGTGCCCCAAGTCGTGGGCCCCGTTCGCGGCCATGGAGGAGCGCACCGAGCTGTACGGCAACGGTGACACCGCCGGCATCAAGGACCTGGAACAGCGCCTGCTCAAGCAGAACGCCCAGTTCAAGGACTGGACGACCACCGAAGAGCTCATGAAGAAGACCAAGGACGGCAAGGCGCTGTACATGCACCCGCTGCCGGCCGACATCACGGGTCTTTCCTGCAAGGAGGGCGAGGTCGAGGAGTCGGTGTTCAGCCGCTACCGCGTCCCCATGTACAAGGAGGCCAGCAACAAGCCCTACGCCATCGCGGCCATGATCTTCCTGATGAAGGTCGCCGATCCGGCGTGCAAGCTGCAGCAGCTGTGGGACTCCGCTCCCGCGCGCTGGGCCCAGTAAGACGTCCACGAAGAATCTAAGGAGAGAACACGAGAATGGCTGAAATCGACTACGCCAAGGTCAACGAGGTCGCCGAGAGCTACCGCGCCGACATGACCGCGTTCCTGCGCGCGCTCATCAAGAACAAGGGCACCTCCTGCGAGGAGGAGGCGAAGTCTCGCCTCATCGTCGCCGAGATGGACAAGCTGGGCTACGACCGCACCCGCATCGACGGCCTGGGCTCCGCCCTCGGCTACCTGGGCAACGGCGGCAAGCTGATCTGCTTCGACGGCCACATCGACACCGTCGGCGTCGGCAACATCGACAACTGGAAGTTCGATCCCTTCGAGGGCTTCGAGGACGACGAGGTCATCGGTGGCCGCGGCGGCTCCGACCAGCTCGGTGGCGTCGTGTCCGCGGTCTACGGCGGCAAGATCGCCAAGGACCTCGGCCTGCTGTCCGACGAGTTCACCTACATGGTCGCCGGCACGGTCCAGGAAGAGGACTGCGACGGCATGTGCTGGCTGTACCTGATCGAGGAGGAGAACGAGAAGCCCGACTTCGTCATCTCCACCGAGCCCACCGATCACGGCATCTACCGTGGCCACCGCGGCCGCATGGAGATCCGGGTCGAGGTCGACGGCGTCTCCTGCCACGGCTCCGCTCCCGAGCGCGGCGACAACGCCATCTACAAGATGGCCGAGATCCTGCTCGAGATCCGCGACCTGAACGACCGCCTGCACGTCGACCCGTTCCTGGGCAAGGGCACGGTCACCACGTCCGAGATCTTCTTCACCTCGCCCTCGCGCTGCGCCGTCGCCGACAGCTGCGCGATCTCGCTCGACCGTCGCCTGACGGACGGCGAGACCTGGCAGGGTGCGATCGAGGAGGTCAAGAACCTGCCGGCCGCCCAGAAGTACAACGCCCGCGTCTTCTGCTACGACTACAAGTCGGTCGCGTGGACCGGCAAGGAGTACGGCCAGCAGTGCTACTTCCCGACGTGGGTCATCCCGGAGGACAGCCCCGAGGTTCAGGCTGCCGCCGAGGTGCACCGCGGCCTCTTCGGGGAGCCCCGCATCGACAAGTGGACGTTCTCGACCAACGGTGTCGCGACCTCCGGCCGCCACAAGATCCCGATGATCGGGTTCGGCCCCGGCAAGGAGGCCCAGGCGCACGCTCCGAACGAGCTGCAGTGGAAGGACGACCTCGTCCGCTGCGCGGCCCTCTACGCCGTGCTCCCGAAGATCTACTGCGAGAAGGTCGGCGACACCAAGACCGTCGTCACCCAGCTCTGACCTGAGCAATCGGCCCGGGGCGGACGCCGTCCGTCCCGGGCCTCTCTTCCGGATTTCAAGAAAGGAATCTCCTCAATGTCGCGGATCCTTGTTTCGCTCGGTGGCAATGCCCTGGGCGTGGACTTCGACGATCTCGTCGTCAGCGTGGGTGTCATCGCCGAGCCGATCGTCGGCCTGCTCAAGGACGGCCACGAGGTCGTCGTCTGCCACGGCAACGGCCCCCAGGTCGGCATGATCAAGACCGACATCGACCTCGGCAAGGCGGGCCTCCGTGAGGGCCGCGTCATGCCGCTGTCGGAGTGCGTGGCGATGAGCCAGTCCTACATCGGGTACCACCTGCAGAACGCCATCGAGAACCAGATGGTCAAGCAGGGTGTTCAGGGCAAGGCCGTCGCGACGGTCGTCTCCCGCTGCCTGGTGGACCTGGACGACCCGGGCTTCAAGAACCCCACCAAGCCCATCGGCGCCTTCTTCAGCAAGGAGCAGGCGGACGAGTACATCGCCCAGGGCAAGACCTTCATCGAGGATTCCGGCCGCGGCTACCGCGAGGTGGTGGCGTCCCCGATCCCGCAGACGATCATCGAGAAGGAGGCCGTGCGCGAGCTGGTCGAGGACGGCCACGTCGTCATCGCCGGCGGTGGCGGCGGGATCCCCGTCTACATCAAGGAGGGCTGGACGCGAGCCGTCGACGCCGTCATCGACAAGGACCGCACGTCGATCCTGCTCGCCGAGGACACCGACTGCGACGCGCTGGCCATCCTGACTGGCGTCGAGAAGGTTGCGATCAACTTCAACAAGCCCAACCAGTGCGATCTCGACCAGATCACCCTGGCCGAGTGCGAGCAGTACATCGGCGAGGGCCAGTTCCCGGCCGGGTCGATGCTGCCGAAGATCGAGGCGGCGATGGACTTCGTGAAGTCGGGTCCGAACCGCCGGACGCTCATCACCTCGCTGGACAAGCTGGTCGACGGCCTCGCCGGCCGCACCGGCACCTGGGTCGTCGCCTGAGCCATGGCGCAGGCTGCCTGACCTAGTCAGCACCAATTTCGCGATTACCGCACTCCGTTCGCCGGGGTGCGGTAATCTCATCTAGTCGAGTGATTTTCAAAAACTATTCGAGCCCCAGGAGAGCCCAAGTGCCCTACGTCATCACCGAGCCGTGCGTCGACACCAAAGACAAGGCGTGCGTCGAGGAGTGCCCCAGCGATTGCATCTACGAGGGTGACCGCTGCCTCTACATCCACCCGGACGAGTGCGCCGAGTGCGGGGCCTGCGAAGCGGCCTGCCCCGTCGAGGCGATCATCTACTCCGACGACCTGACGCCCGAGAACGAGGTCTGGAAGGACATCGCGATCAGCTTCTTCGCCCAGGTCGGCGACCCGGGCGGCGCGTCCGCACTCGGCCCCACCGGCTTCGACGAGCCGCGCGTCGCGGCGCTGCCCGTCAAGTCCTGAAACCCCTAGTGACCCGGCCCGCCAGTGGCGGGCGTACCCCACCCCGCGGCGAGGCCGTCTCCGCCCAAATCCTCGGCCTCGCTGCGGGGTTCTCCATGTGGTGAACCGTCTTCGCGGATCGGGTACGGAGCGAAGTTCGGGGTTGTAGAGTCCCAGCAGAGACGGTCCCAACAGCCGAATCCGCTATGACAGGAGAAACACAATGGCTTACGTGATCACGCTGCCGTGCGTGGATACGAAGGACAAGGCCTGCGTCGAAGAGTGCCCGGTCGACTGCATCTACGAGGGTGACCGCAGCCTGTACATCCATCCCGAGGAGTGCGTCGACTGCGGCGCCTGCGAGCCGGCGTGCCCGGTCCAGGCGATCTTCTACGAAGACGACCTGCCCGAGAGCGACATCGACTGGAAGGACGTCAACGCGGTGTTCTTCGACGAGCTCGGTTCCCCCGGCGGCGCGGCCCGCGTGGGCGCGACCGGGTCCGACGAGCCGCGCGTGGCGGCCCTTCCGCCCAAGGAGTAGGTCCGGCCGGCCGCACCGGCGCGGCCAGTCCAGACCGGCAGCGGGTCTGTCAGCACCTCGTCATGAGGTGCCGGTAGACCCGCTGTGCCGTTTCCAGCTGGTGCACCTCGACGCACTCGTTCTCGCGATGCGCCAAGGCCAGGTCGCCCGGCCCGAGGATCACCACGTCCCGGACGCCGTGGGTCGCGTCCGCTCGGCGCAGGACCGTACCGTCCGTCGTCCCCGCGAAGACGGCGGGGGCGGCGTCCAGGCCTTCGGCACCCAGGGCGTCCGTCACCTCTGAGATCAGACCGGACGCCGTCGGCGTCCGCCAGCCTTCGCGCGCGTCGACGACCTCGACGTCGACGCTCAGGTGCGGGTGGACCGCGCGGAGGCGTCCGATGAGGGCGTCCATTCGCTCCCAGATGTCGGCGGGGTCGTGATCGGGCGACAGGCGGGCGTCGACCGTGAGCGTGCAGGTGTCGGGCACGACGCACGGCTCGACGCCGGCGCCGATCGCGAGCGGACGCCAGAAGCTCGCCGGCGAGTCGGGGGCGGCGGTGGGGGAGAAGTCCTCGGCGTCGAGGGCGGCGATGAGGTCGGCGGCGTGCTGGATCGGATTGCGCGCGCCCGCCGCCGAGCCGTGGCCCGTCGCGCCGTGCAGGGTGAGGCGGGCCCAGGTGCGCCCGCGGCCGGTGGTGCAGGGGCGCAGGCCCGTGGGCTCGCAGACGACGACGTCGGCGTCTCGGGCGAGCAGGGGGTGACCGGCCACCGCCTTGGACCCGGTCATCAGGTCCTCCTCGTCGGAGGTCAGCACGAGGATGACGTCGGCCGGCGGCGTCCTGCCCTCGCGTCGCAGGGCGATCGCCGCGGTGACCGCGGCCGCGACGCCGCCCTTCATGTCTGTCGAACCGCGTCCCCAGAGGCGTCCGTCGTGGACCTCGCCCGAGAACGGGTCGGACGCCCAGCGCGCGCGTTCGGCGTCCGAGACCCCGACGACGTCCAGGTGGCCGGTGAAGATGCGGGCCCTGTCGGCGGGGTCCTCGCCGGGCAGGACGGCCAGGATGCAGTCGCCGTGCCCCGGGTTGGGGACGCGCGTGACGGACAGCCTGGCGTCCCGCAGGAGTGTGGTCAGCAGATCGGCCACCGGCTGTTCCCCGCCGGGCGGGTTCACGCTCGGGATCCTCACGAGGGCGGACGCCAGCTCGACCACCCCTGTCGGGTTGGTTACCTCTGCCGGGTTACCCACCTCTGTCGGCCTGGCCACTTCGTTCGGCACGTTCACGGATCCATCCTGCTCCCGGGGCTGGGGCGTCCCGGCCGGCGTCCACTCGGACGAGCGTGATCAGTGCAATATGGTTCGCCACCGAGCCGGCATCAGTGCAATAACTTCCGCCGAAAAACGGCGAAATTCATTGCACTGATCCGCAGGGGGAGGGCCCGGCTTCCGGGCCCTGAACGTGGCAGTGCCCCGGAAGGCTGGCTCCCGGGGCACTGACTCGATCGGCGCCTGAGCGTTCTCGTCAGGCGGTCAGCGGTGGATCAGGCGTCGAGGTCCTGCTCGATGAGCCCGGCGATCTTGTCGACGGCCTCGGCGTTGTCGGACTCGACGGTGACCGAGGCGCCCTTCTCGGCGCCGAGCGTCATGATCAGGAGCGAAGAACCGGCGTCCACCGGATCCTCGCCGGGCACCGACAGGAGGATCTCGTCGTCGTAGTCGGCGGCGGCCTCGGCGATGATCGACGCGGGACGCGCGTGCAGGCCGACGGCTGATCCGACGATGACGGTCTTGCTGGCCATGGGTTCTCCTTCGTTGAGCTTCTTGCGTCTTGGCGGGTCGGTGGACCTCGACCGTCCTAGTCTTGCGGTCGAGGCCCACCGGGCGCCAGCGTCAGGCGGCGACCGCCGCGGTGTCGTCGACCTTGCGGCCGGTGAACTGCTTGAGCGCGATCACCAGGGCCGCGCCCACCACCATGCCGGCGATGATCGAGATGACGAAGCCCAGGAAGTTCTGGATCGCGAAGAACACGAACACGCCGCCGTGGGGAGCCCGGCTGCCGACGCCCATGGCCATCGACAGCGCGCCGGTCACGGCACCGCCCACCATCATCGACGGGATCACGCGCAGCGGGTCGGCCGCCGCAAACGGGATCGCGCCCTCGGAGATGAAGGACGCGCCGAGCAGCCAGGCCGCGCGGCCGTTCTCGATCTCCGACTCGTTGAACAGCTTCTTGCGGACCACGGTCGCCAGCGCCATGGCCAGCGGGGGCACCATGCCGGTCGCCATGACGGCGGCCATGATCTGCCAGGACGCCTGCGTGTTGGCCGCGAGGCCGGCGGTGGCGAAGAGGTAGGCCGCCTTGTTGACCGGGCCGCCGAGGTCGAAGCACATCATCAGGCCGA
>DAIRTI010000016.1:0-41176 GCA_036803965.1 Propioniciclava sp. | reverse complement strand
CGCGGCGCAGGCCACGCCGGCGTCCGCGCCCCAGAAGCAGAGCCAGACCGCGCCGGCCCGGCCAGCCGCCCAGGCGGGCAGCGGGCCGCAGAACCCGGGCTCCGGCGGCGGCCTGTCGGCGAACCGCCCGAGCGCGCCGGCCACCCCGCAAGCGAAGGGCGCCCCGACGACGACGGTGCTCAAGGGCGCCCCGATGCGCACGGCACGCAACATGGACCTCTCGCTGACGATGCCGACGGCGACGACGGTCCGCAACGTGCCGATGAAGCTGATCATCGACCAGCGGCAGATCATCAACGACCACCTCGCTCGCACCACCGGCGGCAAGATCTCGTTCACCCACATCATCGGCTTTGCGATGGTGCAGGCGCTCAAGATCGTCCCGGAGATGAATCGCTCCTACGAGCTGATCGACGGCAAGCCGAACCTGGTGACCCCGTCGTCCATCAACCTGGGCCTGGCGATCGACCAGAAGAAGGGGGACGTCCGCCAACTCGTGGTGCCGAACATCAAGGGCGCCGACGACATGAACTTCGCGGAGTTCTGGCAGGCCTACGAGGAGGTCGTCAAGAAGGCGCGCCTCGGCACGCTGGTCGTCGACGACTTCGCTGGCACGACGGCGTCCCTGACGAACCCGGGAGGCATCGGGACGAGCCACTCGGTCCCGCGCCTGATGAACGGGCAGGGCGTCATCCTCGGCGTCGGCTCGATCGACTGGCCGCCGGAGTTCCAGGGGGCGTCCGACCAGCGCCGCAACGAGCTCGGCGTCGGCAAGATCACCACGCTGACCTCGACCTACGACCACCGGGTCATCCAGGGCGCCACGTCGGGTGAGTTCCTCAAGGTCATGCACGAGTTGCTCATCGGGCAGCACGACTTCTACGACCAGATCTTCGCGGCCCTACGCATCCCGTACGCGCCGCTGCGCTGGGCCGACGACGACTCCGCGCACCGCAGCTACGAGGTCGGCAAAGGCGCGCGCGTCATCCAGTTCATCGAGGCCTACCGCGCGACGGGCCACCTGGCCGCCGACGTCGACCCGCTGGAATACCGCCAGCGCACCCACCCCGACCTCGAGCTCTCGAGCCACGGCCTCACGATCTGGGATCTCGACCGCGAGTTCCCGGTCGGCTCCTTCGGCGGGCACGACCGCGAGACCATGACGCTGCGCGAGATCTACGCGCAGCTGCGCCGGTCCTACTGCGGCAGCTTCGGTGTCGAGTACATGCACCTGCAGGACCCCGAGCAGCGCCGCTGGCTGCAGCACCGGATCGAGCGGCCGTTCCGCCGCTGGACGAGCGACGAGCATCTGCGGATCCTCGACAAGCTCAACGAGGCCGAGATCTTCGAGACCTTCCTGCAGACGAAGTTCGTCGGCCAGAAGCGGTTCAGCCTGGAGGGCTCGGAGTCGGCGATCGTCGCCCTGGACGAGGTCTGCGACCGGGCGGCCGAGCACGACATGGCCGAGGTCGTCATCGGCATGCCGCACCGCGGACGCCTGAACGTCCTGGCCAACATCATCGGCAAGAGCTACGGCCAGATCTTCCGCGAGTTCGAGGGCAAGATCGACCCCGGCCAGACGATGGGCACCGGCGACGTCAAGTACCACCTGGGCGCCGAGGGCGAGTTCACCGCGGTCTCGGGCAAGAAGGTCAAGACGTCGGTCGCCGCCAACCCCAGTCACCTCGAGACCGTGAACCCGGTCGTGGCCGGCATCACGCGTGCCAAGCAGGATCGCCTCCGCGTCACCACCGGCGACGACAAGTTCTCGGTGCTGCCGGTGCTGCTGCACGGCGACGCCGCGTTCTCCGGCCAGGGCGTGGTCTACGAGGTGCTGCAGATGAGCCAGCTGCGCGGCTTCCGCGTGGGCGGCACCGTGCACATCATCGTCAACAACCAGGTGGGCTTCACCACGGCCCCGTCCGAGTCGCGCTCGTCGGTCTACTGCACCGACGTGGCCAAGGCCGTCCAGGCGCCGATCT
This sequence comes from Propioniciclava sp., assembly GCA_036803965.1. Lineage (GTDB taxonomy): Bacteria > Actinomycetota > Actinomycetes > Propionibacteriales > Propionibacteriaceae > Propioniciclava. The sequence goes on along the minus strand of DAIRTI010000016.1, from coordinate 39,194 downwards.
TCCACGTGAACGGCGACGATCCCGAGGCGGTCGCCCGGACGGCCCGACTCGCCATCGAGTTCCGCCAGACGTTCCACAAGGACGTGGTCCTCGACATCGTCGCCTACCGCCGCCGCGGCCACAACGAGGGCGATGACCCGAGCTTCACGCAGCCGCACATGTACGACCTGATCGAGCAGAAGCGCAGCGTCCGCAAGCTCTACACCGAGTCCCTGATCGGGCGTGGCGACATCACCACCGCGGACGCCGACGCCGTCGCCGAGCGGTTCCGCCAGCGGCTGGAGGCTGTCTTCAAGGAGGTCCGCGAAGAGAAGGACGCCGAGGACGACGAGTACGCCCGCGTCCCCTTCTACCCGGCCAAACTCGGACGCGACAAGGGCACCAACATCACGCCCGAGGTCATGGCGACGATCGCGAAGGCACAGGTCACCTACCCGGACGGGTTCGTCGTCCACCCCAAGGTGCTGCCCCAGATGCAGCGCCGCGCCGAGCAGATCCTCAGCGGCCCGATCGACTGGGCCACGGCCGAGCTCCTGGCCATGGGCTCGCTGCTGCTGGAGGGCCGCGACGTCCGCCTCGTCGGGCAGGACAGCCGCCGCGGCACGTTCAGCCAGCGGTTCGCCGCCGTCGTCGAGCGCACCACCAACCGCGAGTACGTCCCGCTGAAGCACCTGGCCGAGCCCGATGCCCAGGGCCACTTCTACGTGTACGACTCGCTGCTCAGCGAGTACGCCGCGATGGGCTTCGAGTACGGCTACTCGGTGGCGTCCCCGCAGTCGCTGGTGTGCTGGGAGGGCCAGTTCGGCGACTTCGCCAACGGCGCCCAGATCATCGCCGACGAGTACATCAGCTCCGGCACCGCCAAGTGGACCCAGAAGTCGGGCGTCGTCCTGCTGCTGCCGCACGGCTACGAGGGGCAGGGTCCCGACCACAGCTCGGCCCGCATCGAGCGCTGGCTGCAGCTCTGCTCGGAGGGCGCACTGGCGGTCTGCCAGCCGTCGACCGCGGCCAACTACTTCCACCTGCTGCGGACGCACACCTACGTCAACTGGCACCGTCCGGTCGTGATCATGACGCCGAAGTCGATGTTGCGCAGCAAGGCGGCGGCGTCCATGCCCGAGGACTTCACCGGCGGCCGGTGGCAGCACGCCATCGACGACCCGACGATCACCGACCGCAGCGCCGTGCGCGAGGTCATCCTCTGCTCGGGCAAGATCCGCTGGGAGCTGCTCGCCGAGCGCGCCAAGCGCGGACTCGACGGCCAGGTCGCCATCGTCTCGCTCGAGCGGCTCTACCCGCTGCCCACCGAGCACCTGGCGGCGATCCTCGAGCAGTACCGGCACGTCACCGACGTCCGCTGGGTTCAGGACGAGCCCAAGAACCAGGGCGCCTACGAGTTCATGCTCCTCCACCTGCCCGGCGCGCTCGCGGCGGCGATGAAGGGGTACGAGCTCAAGATGACCGGCGTCACGCGGCCCGAGGCGTCCGCGGCGGCGGTCGGACTCGCGCACGTCCACAAGGCGCAGGAGGCCGACCTCATGGAGCGCGCCTTCGGCGCCTGAAATCCCGGACGCCGTCGGCGCGAGTCCCGCACTCCCCCGGCGGCGTCCGGATGCCTATGGCGTCTTGATGCCGTACGTGCGGCGGGCGATCGCGGCTTCGGAGGGACTGCGGAGAAAAGCAGCCCATGGCCCAGGGAATCGCGGCAAGGACGGGGAACGCAGACCGTCTCAAGACATCCGCTCATGGCTCCATGTGCGACCGTTCGCGGCCATGTCGATGAGTTGCGTCCGGGTCTGAAGTCCGTGCTGGTTGGAGGGACCGGCTTGGGTGGCGAGACGTCTGGTGCCGGTTGATCCGGATGGGGGCGTGTGCTGCCACGAGTGCTGATGCACCTCAGCATCTCGCCTTGTCAGAGGATGAGGCCAGGTAGTTGAACACTGACGTGTGGCAGAATCCGCCTCCACCGTTCGGGTTCAGTCACACGAGCCGCTGGCGCTGGGGGCGGAGCCATCAGGCTTGACAGCCTCTGAGTCGGCCCAGGTCGGGACCGCACGCTCCCTGCGCAGACACCGCGTCCGACTCTGCCGTCGATGGTGCGCTAGGCGACGGATTCGAAGTGAACGCGGAGACCGAGGGCGCGTGCAACCTTGACCACGGTGGCGAAGGTCGGGTTGCCGCCTGCTGAGAGTGCCTTGTAGAGACCCTCGCGGCTCATGCCGGCCTGGCGAGCGATCTCGCTCAGGTTGCGGGAGCGTGCGACAGCCCCCAGTGCCTGGGTGATGTGGGTGGGATCATCGTCGCCCGCATCGATCACAGCCTCCAGATAGGCGACCACGTCATCGAAGCTGTTGAGGTAATCCGCGGGGTCGAAGGCGGAGAACGTCTCGGGGTGGCTGCTCATCGGTCTGCTCCTTCCTGGGTGCGCCATGCTGCGGCGATTTGGTGCGCGGTTCGGATGTCGGTTTCCTGGCTCGACTTGTCTCCGCCGGTGAGCAGCAGGATCAGTCGGTTGCCTTCGGAGAGGTAGTAGACCCGGTAACCCGGGCCGTAATCGATGCGCAGTTCACAGACGCCGTGTCCGACCGGCTTTGCATCGCCGGCGTTGCCGGCGGCCAGCCGATTGACCCGGATCAGCACCCGGGCGGCTGCGCGGCGGTCCTTGAGTCTGCGGAGCCAGCGGTCGAACGTCGCGGACTTCACCACCTCGACCATATGTCAACTGTAGTTCACAGTCCGTTCCCGCGGCAAGACAGAACCCCGACGTCCGCACATACGGCTGATAGCGACGGGTGAGGGCGCCTCCCGCCACAGGTGAGGTGCTCACATCAGAGTCTGTCCTTGTCAAAGGAAGAAGTCAGGTGGTTGAACGTCGAAGTATGGCGGAATCCGCCCCTTGCGACCGGTGATGACTGGACACGCTGGTGCTGGGGCGGAGCGATCGGACGTGACAGCCAGGACGCGAGCCGTCAGGTCCGGTCTGCCGAGGATGACGACGTGTCGTCCCAGTGCATGGCGCGGGTCGTCGAGGGCCAGACGGCGGCAACCACCGTCGCGAGCGCGACGGCCGCGGGGATCAGCGCCAGCGGCTGGGACGGCACGAAGCCGGCGAACGACGCCAGGTGCAGCAGAGCCGCCGCGACGAGAGGACCACGTGTACCAGCGGCGTCCACGGAAGAACGCCCAGCCCACCCAGGCCAGGACCGCCGCCCAGCCCAGCAGGACGCCGCCAACCCCGGCGCTCAGGGCGCCCGTCCGCGCGGTCAGGGCCAGCACCCCTTGGGCGGCCATGAAAGCGGCCGCCAACCAGGTGAGAGCGGCCGCTGTCACCAGGCTCGCGGGGCGCTCGGAGGCGGATGAAGCGGGCACGCTCGCACTGTAGCCGGACCCCGCTGTGTGAACGAAACGGTTAAAAGTGATCGTTCGGTCCGGGACATTTGCGGCAACACCTTGTGCCGCTGGGCGTTCCCTGGGAACCTTGTACGGCTCACGTGCCCACCCTGACGGGTCGAAGAGTGCGAGAGCTTCGCAGTGACAATCCACAAGGAGTGGTGTTCCACATGGACTGGCGCCATCGGGCCGCGTGCCTGACGGAGGACCCTGAGCTGTTCTTTCCCGTGGGGAACACCGGGCCCGCGATCATGCAGATCGCCGAGGCTAAGAGGGTCTGCGAGCGGTGCGAGGTGCGGGCCGAGTGCCTGGCCTGGGCGCTCGAGGCGGGGCAGGACCACGGCGTCTGGGGCGGGCTGTCCGAGGACGAGCGGCGCGCTATGAAGCGCCGCAACGCCCGCAGCCGGCTGAGGGGCTAGCCGCCCGAACGCGCACGAAGCGCAGCACCGCTGTCGCCTCAGGCGATGGGGATCGTGATCAGCGCACGCGAGCCCGAGGCGTCCGGACGCGGCGCGATCTCGAACTCGCCGTCCAGGTCCGCGACCAACGCGGCCACGATCGATAGGCCGAGGCTGTCGCTGTCTTCCACCCGGAAGTCGGACGCCACCGGCGTCCCGTCGTTGAGAACCTCGACGACGAGGCGTCCGTCGCGCTGCTCGGCCCGCACCGTGACCGAGCCGGCGCCGTCGCGCAGGCCGTGCTCGATGGCGTTCTGGGTCACCTCCGTCAGCACCAAAGACAGGCTCGTCGCGACGACCGCCGGGATGAAGCCGAACGACCCCTCGCGCTGCATGGTCACCTGCGAGGTGGCCGCCACCTCGCGCACCATCGTGAGCAGGCGGTCGGCGACGTCGTCGAAGCGCACCGAGGTGTCGAACTCCTTCGACAGGATCTCGTGGACGACCGCGATGGCCGCCACCCGCTTCTGAGCGTCGCTGAGGGCGTCCCGGGCCTCGGCCGAGTCGGTGCGGCGCGACTGCAGCCTCAGCAACGCCGAGACAGTCTGCAGGTTGTTCTTCACCCGGTGATGGATCTCGCGGATCGTGGACTCCTGGGTGACCAGCTGACGCTCGCGGTTGCGCAACTCGGTCGTGTCGCGGCACATCACCAGGCAGCCGCAGTGCTGGCCGTCCCGCAGCAGCGGTTGCAGTCTCAGACGCACGGACGCCGCGCGGGCCTCAATGTCGTACTCATGCGGGACGCACGCCCGATCGGAGACCGCGGTGTCGACCGGATCGCGAGCCGCAGGCGGCAGGGACGCCAGCACCGAACGGAACTCCTCGCCGACCAGGTCGCCGATCACGCCGAGACGCCGGAAGGCGCTCACGGCGTTCGGGCTGGCGTAGCTGATGACGCCCGCGGCGTCCACGCGCAGAGAGCCGTCGACGACCCGGGGGCTGATCCACGGGACGGGCTTCTCGCCGCCCATCGGGAACTCGCCGCGCCACAGCATCGTCCGGACGATCTCGGCGACCTCCAGGTAGGTCTCCTCCAGGGCCCCGGGGGCCCGGACGCCCATGCGGTTGGTGTGCATCTCGACGACGCCGATGACCCGCCCGCCGCGGCGGATCGGAACGGCGTGCTGGTCGACCGGGATGCCGGCGTGCAGCTTGTTGCCCGAGGTCTGGGCGATCTCCTCCGAGAGGTAGGCCTCCGTGACCAGGCTGTCGACCTCGTAGGCCAACTCCTCGCCAACCACGTCGTCCTCGAGCGCGGTCGGGCCCGTCGTGGGGCGCACCTGGGCCGCCGCCCAGAAGACCTCCGGGTCGGCGTCCGGGACCCAGAGGATGAGGTCGGAGAAGGACAGATCGGCCAGCAGATCCCACTGCTCGACGATGACTTCTAGGTAGCCGCGATCGTCCGGCGATAGGTCGGTGTGCCACGTGACCACGTCCGCCAACGAGAGCATGAACTCCACACTAGACGCTCGCGCCAGGCAGCGGCCCCGCGGGAGGAGTCCGGTCCGTTTGGACGCCCCACGCGTCCGGGTGGCACAATGGCACGTCGCGCCCCCACCGGATCCCGGCGGCGCGAGACAGCACACGACAGGAGAACTCCCATGGCGAAGGGTGGCCGTAAGCGCCGCGCACGTCGCAAGAGCAAGGCGAACCACGGCAAGCGCCCGAACGCCTGAGCGACGACTGCGCACGTAAGAACCCCCGCGGATTCCGCGGGGGTTGTTGCTTGTCGGGGGCTACTGAAGCGGCGGCGTCCCGCGGGTCTCGGTGATCTCGGTGTAGCGGATCGAGGTGTAGCCGGCGCTCGAGTAGCGCGACAGGATCTGGGTGCGCAGGGTCTGGGGCGCGGACGCCGTCCGGCAACATCGCTGCACGAGCGCCTTGAGCGCGAGCGCCACCTCGGCGTCCTCGACGCAGTGGTCGCAAGCGTCCAGGTGGTGGCGGATCTCGTCGGCCTCGTGCTCGCTGCACTCGCCATCCAGGAATGCGTACAGGCGCGTCAGCACGGCGTCGCAGTCGAGAGGGTGCTCGGCCCCGTGGGCGCTGTGCTCGGCAGGGGGGTCGGCGATCATGACCGGGCTCCGTCCTTGAGGAAGCCGAGGTCGCGCGCGTGCTCGGCGAGCGCCTGGCGCAGCTGAGTCCGGCCACGGTTGAGGCGCGACATCACGGTGCCGATCGGGGTGCCCATGATCTCGGCGATCTCCTTGTAGGAGAAGCCCTCGACGTCGGCCAGGTAGACGGCCAGCCGGAAGTCGGGCGAGAGGGCGTTCATCGCCTCGGTGACCGCCGAATCCGGCATGAGGTCGAGCGCTTCCATCTCGGCGCTGCGCAGGCCGCCGGACTCGTGCTGCTCGGCGCGGTGCAGCTGCCAGTCCTCGACATCCTCGCCGTCGCTGAGCTGCGGCTGGCGCTGCTTCTTGCGGTAGCTGTTGATGTAGGTGTTGGTGAGGATGCGGTAGAGCCACGCCTTGAGGTTCGTGCCCGGCTGGAACTGGTGGAACGAGCCGTACGCCTTGGCGAAGGTCTCCTGCACCACGTCCTCGGCGTCGGCCGGGTTGCGGGTCATACGCAGGGCGGCGCCGTACAGCTGATCGAGGAAGGGCAGCGCGTCGCGCTCGAAGCGAGCCGCACGCTCTGCCTCGGTTTCGGTCTCGGGGTCCACCGGCTTGTCGTCGTCCAGCATCGCGGGCAACAGTACCCGGCCGAGGGCGTCGGCACGCGTCACCCGCAGGGGCGCTTCGGCGATCGTGCACATCACGGTGATGAAACAAGGGGCGCGGTGGGACCTATTCCCGTCCGTTGGCGTGGATCGGCTTGTCGGCCCCGGGGGCACACGCTAGGAATGGGACATGAACCTACTTCGAGCCACCGGGCGCGCCATGATGGCCACCTTCTTCATCGCCAACGGCGTCAAGGCCCTGCGGGACCCGGACGCCCTCGTTCCGGCCACCGAGCCGCTCGCCGAGAGGTTCGTCCCCCTCGCCCAGAAGACGCTGCCGGGCGCGGTCAGCGCCTACGTCCCGGAGAGCACCCGGACGCTGGTCCGGATCGGCGGCGTCGCGGCCATCGCCGGCGGCGTCGGCATGGCGACCGGTATCGCGCCGCGGGCCGGCGGCGTGCTCGCCGCCGCCACGATGGTGCCGCACATCATCGCGGCCGATCCGCGCGGGGCGATCGACCGGGGCGCCGCACTGTCGGACTTCCTGAGCAAGGTCGCCCTCGCGGGTGGGGCGCTCGTCGTCACGCAGGACACCCGCGGCAAGCCCAGCATGTTCTGGCGCGCGTCGGATTCGGCGGCGCGGCTGAAGAGTTCGGCGTCCCACGTCGTCGAGGACGTGTCGAAGGACGCCCGCAAGCGCGGCAAGCGCGCCCAGAAGAAGCTCGACAGGGCCGCCCACACCGCGCAGAAGCGCGCGCAGGCGGCGGTCAAGGACGTCAAGGGCGTCCTGGCGTGACGCCTCGATGAGGGGCCGCGCGATGAGGCCCGGACGATGAGGCGGTGGGCGGCGCCCACGCCCGCCGGGCCGGTCGTGGCGCAGGTGAGCGTGCCGGGGTCGAAGTCGGCCACGGCACGCGCGTTCGTGTTGGCGGCCCTCGCGGACGGGCCCTCGGTGCTCAGCGGTGTCCTGGACGCCCGCGACAGCCGGCTGATGCGGGCGGCGCTGACCTCGCTCGGGGTGGTCATGGACGACCTCGCCCCGGGCGTCGTGCGGGTCACTCCCCCGGCGGCCTTCCGGGCCGGTCCCGTCGAGTGCGGCCTGGCCGGCACCGTCATGCGGTTCGTCCCGGCGGTCGCGGCGCTGGCGTTCGGGCGCAGCGACTTCACCGGGGACGCCGCGGCGTCCGAGCGGCCCGTGCGGCCGCTCCTGGACGCCCTCCGCCAGGCCGGCGTCCGCATCGAGGGCGACACGCTGCCGTTCACGGTCGACGGCACCGGCGGCGTCCGCGGCGGACGCGTGCAGCTGGACGCCTCCGGCTCGTCGCAGTTCGTGTCGGCCCTGCTGATCGCCGGCCCGCGGTTCGACGAGGGGCTGACGATCGCGCATGTGGGGCCCCCGATCCCGTCGCGGCCCTACATCGGCATGACCGTGGGCATGCTGCGCGACCGGGGGGTCGTGATCGACGAGCCCGATCCGGACACGTGGGTCGTGCATCCGGGGCCGCTGGCCGCCCGCGACGAAGCCATCGAGCCCGACCTGATCAACGCCGCCGCGTTCCTGTGCGCGGGCCTCGTCACCGGCGGACGCGTCGAGGTCGCCTGGCCCGAGCGCACCCTGCAGGCCGGCGACGCGATCCTGGACGCCCTCGCCGCGTTCGGCGCGGTCGTCGAGCGCTCCCCCGGCCGAGTGTCGGTCTCGGGCCGCGTCCGCGGAGCGGACGCCGACCTGCGCGACGTCGCTGAGCTGACGTGCGTGCTGGCGTCCGTGGCGTGCCTGGCCGACGGCCCGAGCCGGCTGCGCGGCGTGGGGCACATCCGGGGGCACGAGACCGACCGGCTCGCGGCGCTGGCGTCCGAGCTGAGCGGGCTGGGCGCGGACGTCCGGGAGACACCCGACGGCCTGGAGATCGTCCCCGGACGCCTCCACGGTGGGGTCTTCCACACCTACGCCGACCACCGGATGGCGCACGCGGGCGCCGTGTTGGGCCTGCGCGTCCCCGGCGTCGAGCTCGACGACGTCGACTGCGCGACCAAGACGATGCCCGACTTCCCCGGCCTCTGGTCGGCGCTGGTGGGCTGCTGATGGCGATCAAGGGACGCGTCGGCGTCCGGCACGACGAGGACGACGGCTACGGACGCCCCGCGCGCCGCACGCGTCCGCGCACGAAGGACCGTCCCGACTACTCCGCCGCCGAGACCGGGCAGGTCGTGGCGGTCGACCGGGGCCGCTTCACCGTGCTGATCGACAACGACGCCGGACGCCGCCTCGTCACCTGCACCAAGGCCCGACAGCTGGGCCGCAAGGGCGTCATCGTGGGCGACGAGGTGCGGGTCGTGGGCGACACGTCGGGTGCCGAGGGGTCCCTTGGGCGCATCGTCGAGGTCGTCGAGCGCCGCAGTGTCCTGCGCCGGACGGCCGACGACGACGACCCCTTCGAGCGCCCGGTCGTCGCCAACGCCGACCAGCTGGCGATCGTGACGGCGCTGGCCGACCCGCCGCCGCGTCCGGGCATGATCGACCGCATCCTGGTGGCCGCGTTCGATGCCGGGCTGCACCCGATCCTGGTGCTGACCAAGGCCGACCTGTCGTCGCCGGACGAGCTGAGCGCCTTGTATCGCGACCTCGACGTCACGGTCGTGTCGACCTACCCCGGCTCCGACCTCGACGAGCTGCGCGGGCTGCTCGCCGGGCACTCGACGGTGTTCGTCGGGCACTCCGGCGTCGGCAAGTCGACGCTGGTCAACGCGCTGATCCCCGACGCCGGCCGCGCCACCGGCGAGGTCAACGAGGTGACCGGCCGCGGGCGCCACACCTCGACCTCGGCGGTGGCGCTGGAACTGCCGGATCCGGGCGGCTGGGTGATCGACACCCCGGGCATCCGGTCGTTCGGGCTCTCGCACGTGACGACCGAGTCGATCGTCGGCGCGTTCCCTGACATCGCCGAGATCGTCTCCGACTGCCCGCGCGGCTGCCGGCACGATTCGACGGCGGCCGAGTGCGCGTTGGACGAGGCGGTCGCGTCCGGACGCCTCGCGTCCGCGCGGCTGGAGTCGTTCCGTCGCATGGAGCGCGCCTGGACGACGCCCGACTACGAGCTTCGCTGAGCCGACAACGCCGGACGCCCGTGCGTGCGTCCGGCCGTGGTGCCGCGTGGGCCGGGGTCGCGGCGATAGTGTTCGACCATGGTGGAGCAGTCCCTCGTCGACGACCTGCGGCTGGCGCACGTGCTGGCGGACAACGCCGATTCCCTGACCATGGCCCGGTTCAAGGCCCTCGACCTGCGGGTCTCGATGAAGCCCGACCTGACCGAGGTCTCCGACGCCGACGTGGCCGTCGAGGAGCTGCTGCGCAACAACCTCTACCGGACGCGTCCGCGCGACGCCGTCCACGGCGAGGAGGGCCACGACACCGGATGGGGTCCCCGGCGCTGGGTCATCGACCCGATCGACGCGACGCGCAACTTCGTCCGCGGCGTCCCGGTCTGGGCGACGCTGATCGCGCTCATGGACGGTCCCGACGTCGTCGTCGGCCTGGTCTCCGCCCCGGCGCTCGGACGCCGCTGGTGGGCGTCCGTCGGCCACGGCGCCTACACGGGCAAGTCGCTCGCGTCGGCGTCCAGGGTGCACGTCTCGGCGGTCTCGAGCGTGACGGACGCCTCGCTGTCGTACTCGTCGATCCACGGGTGGGTCGACTCGGGGCGCGGCCAGCAGTTCGTCGACCTGCTGCGCGACTGCTGGCGGACGCGGGCCTACGGCGACTTCTGGAGCTACATGCTGCTCGCCGAGGGAGCCGTCGACATCGCCTGCGAGCCCGACCTCGCGCTGTACGACATGGCAGCCCTGGTGCCGATCGTGCGCGAGGCGGGGGGCGTGTTCACCAATGTCGACGGGGCGCCGGGGCCGGTGGGTCCGGGGGCGCTGGCGACGAACGGGCTCCTGCACGCTGATGTGCTGCGCACCCTGGCGCCAGGCGAGCCCACCCAGCCCATGGACTTCGACGTCGAGGTCTGAGCAGGGGCCCGCGGGCCGAAACGCGTGCTGACCAGCCTGAACGCTGTTCAAGTTAGGTAGCCCTAAGTTGAATGGGATACTGGCGGCGATGTCCACCCAGATCCGCGACCGCGAGCCGGCGATGACGTCGACCCTCGACAGCCTCAGGCTGGCGCCGGCGGCGTCCAGGACTGGCGACCGCCGGGGGCTCACCCGCACCCTGCCGGTCAGGGCCGCGGGACTGCTGCTCGCGCTGGCCCTGGTGGCGGCGCTCAGCGCGCTGAGCCTCTTCGTCGGGTCGGGCGACATCGCGCCGGCCGAGGTGTGGCGCGCGCTGACCGACGGCGGCGACGACCTCAACGCGGTGCTCGTCGCGCAGTTCCGGGTGCCGCGGACGCTGCTGGCCGTCGTCGTGGGCAGCGCGCTGGGGGTCGCGGGCGGCCTGATCCAGGCGGTGACCCGCAACCCGCTGGCCGATCCCGGCATCCTCGGGGTGAACTCGGGTGCCTACTTCGCGGTCGTCGTCTCGATCGCGATCCAGGGCGCCGCCGACGTGACGAGCTACGTCTGGTGGTCGTTCCTGGGCGCGGCGGTGGCGGCGGTGGCCGTCTACCTGATCGGGTCGCGGGGCCGGGGCGGGGCGACGCCTGTGCGGCTGGTGCTCGCGGGCGTGGCGCTGTCGGCGGTGCTGCAGGGGATCACGGTTAGCCCCCTTCCGAGCAGTTCGCCCCGCGAATTCGGGGGGCGAACTTGACTCATGGGGGCGAACTGCCTTTTCCGGGGCGTAGTACCGGCAAAGGGGCGTCCCATAAGCCGAGAGGGATCTTCGGAAACGCGAGCGCCCCCAGCGCTCCGATCCGGGCGGCGAAACCGTCGCCCACACGACCGACACGCCGCCCGGATCGGTCAGCTCGGCCGTCGGAAGGTCGATCACCGTGACATTCCAGTTGCTCCCACGGACGCAACGTCACGATGATCGAGGATCCAATGTGGCCCAGGGTGCGCAAAGCGATTCAGGGCGCCGGACGCCGGCAGTCCCGTTGCGAAACGACTTCGAGACAACGTCGCCGGTGATTCCCGATCCCGCGTACTTCAGCGGGTCTCGACGCGGATCGTCTCGGGCAGGGCGCGGAGGGCGTCGAGTACGTCCGGCGTCGGGGGGTGGTCGAGGTCGAGCACCGCGTAGCCGACCTGGCCACGGGTCGCCAGGGTCTGGGCCTCGATGTTGGCCCCCGCTCCGGCGAGCAGGGTGTTCACCTTCGCCAGGACGCCGGGCACGTTGAGGTGCAGGTGGACGATCCGGCGCTCCCCCACCCCGGCAGGCTGCACCTCGGGCAGGTTGACCGAGAGGATCGTCCCGCCGCCCAGGGCGTAGTCGGCCAGCTTGCCGGCCACGAACGCGCCGATGTCGACCTGCGCCTCCTCGGTCGAGCCCCCGACGTGCGGGGTCAGGATCACGTTCGGCACGCCACGCAAACCGCTGACGAACTCCTCCGCATTCGACTTCGGCTCCGACGGATACACGTCCAAGGCGGCCCCGGCCAGGTGACCGGAACGCAGATGCCGCTCGAGGGCGTCCACGTCGACGACGAACCCGCGCGACAGGTTCAGGAACAGCGACCGCGGACGCATCGCCGCGAACTGCTCCTCGCCGAAGAAGCCACGGTTGCCGGGGCGTCCGTCGACATGCAGCGTGACTGTCTCGACGGTGGCGAGCAATTCCTCCAGCGAGCCGCACCGGCGGGCGTTGCCGAGGGCCAGCCGGTCGACCAGATCGTGGAAGTACACCCGCATGCCCAGCGACTCGGCGACCACCGACAGCTGGCTGCCGATGCTGCCATAGCCGACGATCCCCAGCGAGCGGCCCCTGATCTCGTGGCTGCCCTTGGCCGACTTGTTCCACACGCCGGCGTGCATGGCGGCCGAATGATCGGTGAGGTGGCGGGCCATCGCGATGATCTCGCCGATCGCCAGCTCAACCACCGAGCGCGTGTTGCTGTAGGGCGCGTTGAAGACGGCGACCCCGGACGCCGTGGCGGCGTCCAGGTCGATCTGATTGGTCCCGATGCAGAAGGCGCCGACGGCCTTGAGCTGCGGCGCCGCCGCCAGGACCCGTCCGGTCACGTGGGTCGCCGATCGGATGCCCAGCAGGTCGACGCCGCCGAGGGAGGCGATCAGGTCGTCCTCGCCGAGCGCGTCGGTGAGCGTTTCGACCTCGAACCCGCGCTCGCGCAGGATCCGCGCCCCCTCGGGGTGGATGTTCTCGCACAGCAGCGCCCTCACGGCGCCAGATCCTACGGTGCGCCGCCGCGAATGCGGCAGGTCTCAGCGCCGGCCCAGCGTGCCTCAGCCCCGGAACGCCGGCACCGCTGCCAGCAGGCGGCGGGTGTAGTCCTGCTGTGGGTCGTCGAAGACGGACGCCGCTGGTCCGGCCTCGATGACCCGGCCGGCCTGCATGACCACGGCGGTCGAGCAGACGTGCCGGACGACCCGCAGGTCGTGGCTGACGAAGATCATCGTCAGGCCGAACCGGTCGACGAGGTCGTCGAGCAGGTTGAGCACCTGGGCGCGCACCGACACGTCCAGGGCAGAGACGGGCTCGTCGGCGATCAGGACGTGCGGCTTCGGCGCGAGCGCCCGCGCGATCGCTATGCGCTGGCGCTGCCCGCCGGAGAACTCGTGCGGGTAGCGGTCGGCGTCCGCGTAGTCGAGGCCGACGGCCTCCATGAGCTCCCGGACGCGGGCGTCCGTGTCGATGCCCGCGAGCTCGGCGCGAATCAACGGCGAGCGCAGCGGCTCGGTGATGATGCGGCGCACCTTCATGCGCGGGTTGAGCGAGGCTCGCGGGTCCTGGAAGACGATCTGAACGCGACGGCGCAGGAAGCCCAGCTCGCGCTCGGGGCGTCCGCTGACGGGGCGTCCCTCGAACGAGACCGTCCCCGACGTCGGCTCGTCGAGCGCGGCCAGCAAACGGACCAGCGTCGACTTGCCCGAGCCGGACTCCCCCACGACGCCCAGCCGCTCGCCGCGCGCCACCCGCAGGTCGACGTGGTCGAGCGCCAGCACCTGGCGGCGTCCGCGGCCGTAGACGCGGGTGAGGCCGGCGGCATCGAAGATCAGAGCGTTGCTCACGCGGACGCCTCCCGCCGGTAGAAGTCCTCGACGGTGGGCAACCGGGTGCCGGGCTCGACCAGGTCGAGCCGCGCGGTGGCGACGAGGCCGCGGGTGTAGGGGTGCTGGGGCGCGTCGAAGATCTCGGCCGCCGTGCCGCGCTCGACGATCTCGCCGTCGAGCATCACCATCACCTCCGAGCACAGCTGCGAGACCACCGCGAGGTCGTGGCTGATGAAGAGGCAGGCGGCGTCCTCGGCCGTCAGGACGCGATCGAGCAGCGCCAGCACCGTCGCCTGGACCGTGACGTCGAGAGCCGTGGTGGGCTCGTCGCAGATGACCAGGTCGGGGCGGTTGATCAGCGCCATCGCGGCGACGACCCGCTGTCGCTGACCGCCCGAAAGCTGGTGCGGATAGCTGTCCGCGACACGCTCGGGATCGTCGAAGCCGACCTCGCCCAGCATCGCGACGACGCGATCGCGGGCCGGCCCAGCCGCCTCGCCGGCGTGCAGCCGCAGGACCTCGGCGACCTGGCGTCCGCAGCGCATCGTGGGGTCGAGCGCGGTCATCGGCTCCTGGAAGATCATCGTGATCTCGTCGCCCCGGAACCTCGACATCTCGCGGTCGGAGCGCCCCACCAGCTCCGACCCCTTGAGCGCGATCGACCCCGAGACGCGCGCGCTCTCGGCGAGCAGCCCCATCACCGCGAGCGCTGTGACGGTCTTCCCGCACCCGGACTCCCCGATCAGGCCGATCCGCTGTCCCTGCCCGACATCGAACGTGACCCCGCGGACGGCGGGCGGGCGGCGTCCGAACGCGACGGTGAGATCGCGGACCTGGAGCAGGGGCCCGGACGAGGCGGTCATGCCACCTCCCTCAGCCGGGGGTCCAGGATGTCGCGCAGTCCGTCGCCGAGCAGGTTGAAGCCGAGCACCGCCAGGGCGATCGCGACGCCCGGCCACACGGCCTGCAGCGGGTCGGCGAACCAGACGCTCTGGGCGTCCTTCAGCATGGATCCCCAGGATGGCTTGGGCGGTTGCGTGCCCAGGCCCAAGTACGACAGCGCCGCCTCGGCCAGGATCGCCATCGCGAACGTCACCGACGCCTGGACGCCCACGAGCGGCGCGATGTTCGGCAGGACGTGCGTGCGGGCGATCGCGAGGCGTCCGGTGCCGCACGCGCGCGCGGCCAGCACGTAGTCGGACGCCAGCACCGACAGCGAGCCGGCGCGCGCGATCCGCAGGAACTGCGGCACCGCGGCGAGGCCGATCGCGATCATCGCGGTGCCGGTGCCGCCGCCCAGGACGCCCGCGAGCAGGATCGCCAGCAGCAGGGCCGGGAACGCCTGGGCGACGTCGGTGGCGCGCAGGAGCACGCCGGACGCCCTGCCCGGCAGCTGGGCGGCCAGGATGCCGAGGGGGACGCCGACGACGGTCGCGATGCCGACCGAGATGATGCCGACGGTCAGGCAGGACTGGGCGCCGACCATGAGACGGCTGGCGATGTCGCGGCCCATGCGGTCGGTGCCGAGGACGGTGGGCCAGCCGGGCGGCTGCAGGCGTGGGCCGGCGGCGCCGTAGAGGGCGTCGAAAGGCGTCCAGACGACGGAGACCAACGCGACGGCGACGACGAGCCCCACCAGCACCGCGCCGAGCCTCAGCTGGACGTTGCTCATCGCTGCGACGCCGGCTTCAGTCGGGGGTCGATGAGCACGTAGCTGATCTCGACGAGGGCGTTGATCGCGAGCACCGCCAGCACCAGCAGCATCACGACGCCCTGGATGACCATGACGTCTTTCTGGCGCACGTAGTTGAGCAGCAGCGACCCCAGCCCCGGCAGGACGAACACCTGCTCGATGACGATCGCGCCGACCAGGATGGACGCCAACTGCAGGCCCAGCACGGTGACGAGGCTGAGGGACGCGTTGCGCAGGCCGTGGCGGACCATCGCGCGGCCCTGGGTCCAGCCGATGGCGCGGGCGGTCCGGTAGTAGTCCTCGCTGAGGACCTCGATGAACGCGCTGCGGACGTACCGGATCAGCACCGCGGCCTGCACCAGGGCGAGTGAGACCACGGGCAGCACGAGGCTGCGGGCCCAGCCGATCGGGTCGGTCGTGAGCGGGACGTAGCCGTTCGGCGGCAGCCAGCGCAGGGCCACGCCGAACGCGATCGACAGCAGGATGCCGGCCCAGAACGCGGGGATGGCCATGCCCAGCTGGGCCGCCCCCGAGACGACGAGCCCCTGCCAGTGGCGGCGCTTGAGGGCGGCGAGCATGCCGAACGGCACCGCGATCAGGATGGCGAGGGAGAGCGAGAACACCGCCAGCCAGGCGGTGACCGGCAGCGTGGGGGCGATCAGCGACGTCACCGAGACGCCGCTGGCGTACGAGGTGCCGAAGTCGCCGCGAAGCATGCCGGCCAGCCAGGTGACGTACCTGATCGCCCACGGCCGGTCGGTGCCCAGCTCGTGCGCCTTCGCGGCGATCTGCTCGGGGGTCGCGCCGTCACCGAGCAGGATGCGGGCCGGGTCGCCTGGCAGCGCCTGGCAGACGAAGAAGATCGCGACGGACGCCGCCAGCAGGCTGAGCGCGAACACGCCCAGCCTGCGCGCGACGGACGCGATCATGCCCGGAGGCTACCGCGTCGCGATCGTGGTGACGTCGAAGCTGTCCGTGGTCTGGTTCTTGGCGATGCCGCTGACCGTGGCCTTGGCGACGACCAGGTTGGGCATCATGTAGAGCCACACGGACGCCGCGTCGTCGGCCAGCTGCCGGGCCGCCTTCTTCATCTCGGTCGCGTACTGATCGGGCGCGGCCTCGTCGGCTGCCTTGTACAGCTGGTTGAAGGTCGGGCTGTCGTAGCGCCAGTAGTAGTTCGGGTTCGTGTACGTGACCAGGTCGCGGGCCTCGGCGTGGCTGACGATCGTGAGGTCGTAGTCGGCCTTGGTGTAGACGGTCTCGACCCACTTGGCCGGGAACTGCTGCTCCTCGATGGTCGTCGCGACCCCGACCGCCTTGAGGTCGGCCGCGACCTCCTGGGCGGCCGCCGTGGCGTACGGCAGCGCGGCCGGCTTGAGCCTCAGCGTCAGGCCGCTGGCGTAGCCGGCGTCGGCGAGCAGCTGCTTGGCCTGGGTGGGGTTGTAGGCGTTGATCCCCGAGAGGTCCTCGTAGTAGGGGTCGGTCGGGACGACCATCGAGCCGATGACCGTGCCGTGGCCGGCCGCCACGTCGGTGAGGAGCTTGTTCTTGTCGATCGCCATCGCGATCGCCTGGCGGACCTTGATGTTCTTCAGCGGCTCGGAGGAGTTGTTGAGGCCGAGCGTGACCTCGCCGTTGGTGCCGCCGTCGATGATCGTGTACTTCGACGTGTCGGAGAACTGCACCAGGGCGTCCGGGGCCTGCTGGTTGCTGATGATGTCGATCGTGCCGGCCAGCATCGCGGCGTTCATCGCGTTCGGATCGGCGTAGTACTTGAAGGTGACCTGGTCGAAACGCGGGGTCGTGCCCCAGTAGTTGGCGTTGCGCTGCAGGACGATGCTGTCGCCGCGCTTCCACTGCGACAGGGCGTACGGGCCCGAGCCGGCGGTGGCGGTGCCGAGCGTGTCGAAGCCGGCCGGGTCGGCGATCATGCCCGCGGTGTCGCCCATCGAGTACAGCCACGTGTTGGACGGGCGGGTCAGCGTGACCTCGAGCGTCGTGGAGTCGACCGCGCGCTCGCCGGACACGACCGACATGGCGGCGGAGTACTTGGCGGCGACGCTCGTCGAGGTGCGGATGCGTTCGATGTTCTTGGCGACGGCCTCGGCGCTCACCGGCGTCCCGGACGCGAACTTGGCCGCCGGGTTCAAGTAGAACGTGTAGGTGAGGCGGTCGGTGCTGACGCTCCAGCGCTGCGCCAGGAAGGGCTGCAGCTTGCCGTCGGCGTCGATCTTCACCAGCGTCTCGTAGACGTTGTAGAGCTGGACCTGCGCCGGCGCGACCGGTGCGGCGGCGGTCATGTCGAGCGTGGACGGCTCGGCCGTCGCGGCGATCGTCAGCGTCTTCGCTGCCGGCGCCGCCGAGGTCGTGGAGCCGGACGCCGAGGAGCTGGGCGACGGCTGGCTCGGCGTGGTGCATGCGGTGACGCTCAGTAGCGCCACCATGGCGGACAGGGCGACTGCCAGGCGAATGGAGACGCGAGGCTTCGGCGTCCGGTCTGTCATGGGCCCTCCTGATAGAGACGGCGCGCGAATCGCGCCAGGCAAGAGTAGCGGTCGGTCCTCCGCCGGCCCGGCGTCGTCGCTGCCCGGACGCCGTTGGTCGCGTCCGGTTCGTCGGGTATGGGCGGGTTCTGGCCGCTTGAGTGGGGCGCCGAATCAGCGCTCGAAGAACGGGACGGCGATCGCCAGCCATTCATCGGGCAGGTAGACGGCGAGGTAGCCGTGGTTGTAGCGCTTGGCCTCGTAGAGCTCGCAGGACGGCACCCGCGTCCGGAACAGGCGCGCCGATCGCTTGACGCTCTTCGGCTCCTTCTCGCCGTACCAGTACATGACCTGCGCCGTGGTCGCGCCGACGGCGTCCTTCAGGTCGTAGTTCATGTAGGTGCGGTAGATGGTGCGCAGGGTCTTCATGCGCAGCCGAGGCATGTCGCGCAGGTAGTGCTCTTCGATCTCCTGGGGGAACCGCATCTTGGCGGGCAGGGTCCGGTGCATGAGGGCGAGTTGGAACCGGCAGGCACGTCGACTGAACAGAAGCGGTCCGGCGACCGTGACCGTGGCGATCGAGAAGCGTGCCAGCCAGGGGGTCGGGTAGCAGATGCTGCCGTCGACGATCGCCTTCTGCGTCAGGTCGGGGCGGCGGGCGAGAAGCTCGATCACGATCTGGCCCCCGAGCGAGACGCCGGCGAGGGCGAAGAGGCGTCCCTGGCAGTGGCTGTCGATGTAGGCGAGCAGCTTGTCGGCGGAGTCCTCGGTGGAGACGTAGTCGGTGGCGTACTCCTCGCCGTGGCCGTCGAGGGTGGGCAGGATCACGTGGTAACGGTCGGACAGCGCCCGTGCCTGCCTCAGGAAGTTCCACCAGGCGTTGCCCCCGCCGTGGATCAGCATGACGTGCGGGTTGGCCCTGTCACCGAACTCATGGAACTGCATGGAGCCTCCTCGTCCGGTGTGTCGACCTCTGCCTGTGACGTTATCCGGACGCCCACCCACGATTTCACCTTGACGGCGCCGATGGACTAGCATCTTCCAGGCGCGCACCGCTAGCTCAACTGGCAGAGCAGCTGACTCTTAATCAGCGGGTTCAGGGTTCGAGTCCCTGGCGGTGTACCAATGGCCCCGACGCTTCCCTGGGCCGCGCTTTCGAGGTCGTCAAGCGCTCGGGGGGCCAGAGTGGATCTGCTGGACGCCTACCGCCTCGCCGCAACGCAGCATCCCGATGCCGACGCGCACAGCCATCGAGGCGAGCGCCTCACCTACGGTGAGCTCTGGGAGCGGTCCGGACGCCTCGCAGCCGCCCTGACCGGCGTGGCGCGCTCCGTGCCGATCGTGGTTCACGGCCACAAACAGGGTTGGATGCCGGTCTGCTTCCTCGCGTGCGCCCGGTCGGGTCACCCGTACGTCCCGGTCGACTCCTCGATCCCCGACGAACGGCTCCGCGAGATCGTGACGGCGTCCGGGACGCCGTTGGTGCTGGCCGTCGAGCCGGTCGCGGCCCTCGACACCAGGATGTGGACCCTGGCCGACATCGAACGCCGGGCGACCGACCCGGAAGTCGCGCAGCCGCCTCGAGAAGACGAAGTCGGCGACGACGAGCCTTACTACGTCATCTACACCTCCGGTAGCACCGGGACGCCCAAGGGCGTCGAGATCAGTCGCGGGTCGGTCGGCCGGTTCGCGGCATGGGCCGCGAGCCTGCTCCCCGAAGGCGCCACCCCGGGCGTGTTCCTCAACCAGGCCCCGTTCTCGTTCGACCTGTCGGTGTTCGAGCTCGCTATGGCGCCGGCGTCGGCGTCCGTCATGCACTCGATCGACGCCCAGCACGTCGCGCGGCTGCCCGACCTGTTCGAGGACCTGCGCACCTCGGGCGTGACCGTCTGGGTGTCCACGCCGTCGTTCGTCGACCTGTGCCTCGCCGACCGCACGTTCGGCCAGCGCCTGCTGCCGGACGTCCGCGCCTTCCTCTTCTGCGGCGAGACCCTGAGCAACGAGACGGCCCGGGGTCTGATCGAGCGCTTCCCGCGCGCGAGGGTGGTCAACACGTACGGCCCCACCGAGTCCACTGTGGCCGTGACGTCGGTCGTGTGCGAGGCCGACATCATCCTGAACCACCCCGTGCTGCCCGTCGGGACGCCGAGGCCGGGCACCGACATCCTCATCCGCGACCCGGAAGGGCGCATCCTGCCCGAGGGTCACCCCGGCGAGATCGTGATCGTCGGCGACACGGTCGCCCTGGGCTACCACCGCCGGCCGGACCTGACGGCGTCCGTCTTCGAAACCATCGACGGACGCCGCGCCTACCGCACCGGCGACCGCGGCACGGTCGTCGACGGGCAGCTCTTCTTCGGCGGCCGCCTCGACCTGCAGGTCAAGCTGCACGGCTACCGCATCGAGGTCGAGGACGTCGAGGCCCACCTGCGCCGCCTGGACGACGTCGCGCAGGCCGTCGTGGTGCCCGTCGAGAAGCCCGGGTCGCCTGGCACAGTCGCTCACCTCCACGCGATCGTCCAGCTGACCGGCCCGGCGCCGGAACGACCCCTGCCGCGGGTGGTCGAACTGAAGCGGGCCCTGCGGGCCCTGCTGCCCGACTACATGATCCCCAAGGCGATCACCTTCGCCGAGGCCATCCCCCTGACGCCGAACGGCAAGGTCGACCGGCGGGCCGCTCGCCGGCTCGTCCGGTGATCGCGTGATCGCCTACGGCAACGTCGCGTACTTCGTCGCGATGCTCGTCCTGGCGGTGCCGGCCGTCGTGCTCGGCCTGCTCGGACGCACCATCACCCGCTACGGCATGGCCGCCACCGTCGTGATGGTGACCGGGCTGATGCTGCACTCCCCCGCCCAGGCCCCCTACCTCGCCGGCTTCCTCGCCCTCGAGACGGCCCTCATGAAGGGCCACCTCGCCTTCACCGGACGCTTCGGGCGCAAGGTCGCCTGGGAGCGCCGCCTGACCGTCGCCGCAGCCCTGGCGCCCCTTGTCGTCGTGAAGCTCACCGCAGCGTTCCCCGTACCCAGCCTCGGATTCATCGGCGTCTCCTACCTGACCTTCCGCGCGGTCCAGGTCGTCCTGGAGATCTCCGACGGGCTCATCAAGGAGTTCAGGCTCCTCGACTACCTCTACTTCCTGGCGTTCTTCCCCACCCTGGCGTCCGGGCCCATCGACCGGTCCAGGCGGTTCGGTCAGGACGCCCACCTGGGCCTCGACGCGACGAGCTACAGCCGCCTGCTGGGACGCGGCCTGTGGCTCCTGCTGCTCGGCGCGGTCTACAAGTTCGTCGCGGCCGCGTGGTTCGCAGATCGGCTCGGCGAGGTCGGCGGCGGGCCGTCCGGCATGGTCGCGTACATGTACCTGTACGGCCTCGACCTGTTCTTCGACTTCGCCGGCTACTCGCACATGGCCGTCGGGGCCTCGTACATCTTCGGCATCCGGACGCCGATGAACTTCCGGCTGCCCTTCGTCTCGGAGAGCATCAAGGACTTCTGGAACCGCTGGCACATCAGCCTGTCGTTCTGGCTGCGCGACTTCCTCTACACGCGCCTGCTGATGGCCCTGCTCAGACGCAAGACCTTCAAGCAGAAGACGACGGCGTCCCACGTGGCGTTCGTGGTCAACATGCTGGCCATGGGCCTGTGGCACGGGATAGCCCTGCACTACGTCGTGTACGGCCTCTTCCATGGCATCCTGCTCGTGGTCAACGACATCTACGAGCGCCGTTCGTCGTTCTACGCCCGGTTCCACCGGACGCCGGCGTACCGGATCGCCGCTATCGTGGTGACGTTCCACCTCGTCATGTTCAGCTTCCTGATCTTCTCCGGCCACCTGATCACCCTCTGAGAGGAACCGCCCGTGAACGCAGCCCAGGAGGCCCAGGTCCTGCAGCTGGTCGTCGACCTCGCGGGCACCGAGGAGGTGGCGTCCGAGCGCGACGTCGACCTCTTCGAGGCCGGCCTGATCGACTCGCTCGGCTTCGTCGAACTCCTCGTCGCGCTCGACAACGAGCTGGGCCTGGTGGTCTCGCCCACCGAGGTCGACCGGGACGAGGTCGCCACGGTCAACAAGCTGCTCGCGTTCGTGGACGAGCGGCTGTGACGCTCGGACGGACGATCTCGACAGTCCTGGACGCCGTGCAGGGCTGGGGCGTCCAGCCTGCGGTCAACCCCGTCAAACTGGTCGACGGGCGACTGCCGGAGGTGCCGCCCGGCCCCTGGGACGGCGTCCGCGGCTTCGTGCCGGTCGCCCTGGCGACGCTGGCGATCCTGGCGCTGCTACTGCTGATCTTCCTGCTCGCCAAGCCCGGGGGCGGCGGTTTCATCTACGAGAACTTCTGAAGCACCCCGCGACGATGTCACCATTGGTGCGTGACGAACCGCGTGGGCGTCCCGATGAAGGGACGCCGGGGGACGCACGGGATCAGGAGACGCGATGACCGACGTGTCGGACGCGCCGGCGCCGGGCCGCGATAGCCGGCGGCGCTCCCTGCGTCCGGCCGCGGTGGCCGCAGCGGGGGCGTCCGCGTTGCTCCTGCTGTTCTCGCCGATCGCCGACGACCTGGTCACCAGCCCGCCGCTGTCGTCGGCGGCCCGCTCCGTGCGCGACCTCAACTACGACACCACCCCGGCGCGGCTCCACGACTCCAACGCACTGCGCGACTCCCTGCGCCGCATGCCGCGCAGCCACCGCGGTCTCGTCGTCATGGCGTCGTCGGAGGTCACCAGCGACGTCGAGCAGAATCCGACCCGGTTCCTCCCCCGCACGGTCCGCGACTTCGACCTGTTCCTGTCGGGACGCAGCTTCCAGCAGTCGTACGCCCACGCGATCGAACTGGCCGCCGTCGCCGACGATCTGTCCACGCGCCGGGTGGCGCTCATCCTGAGCCCCCAGTGGTTCGCGCCGGGCGGGGAGACCGCGGGCGGGTTCAAGGAGGTCTTCTCCGGCAGCCTCATGCAGGACGCCCTCGCCAACCCCCGCCTCAGCGACGCCACCAGGGACGCCCTCGTCGCGCGCGCCCGGGCCCTGCAGGTGGACCCGATCTGGCTGCCGGCCCCGGACGACCCCGTGGCGCGTGTCTCGGCCTTCCTGAGCTCCCCCGCGGACGCCCTCACGCGCCGCCTGACGATCCTCAAGGAGCGGTTCGAGGCGGCCCGCGACACCGCGGCGTACACGGCCCCCTACGCCAACGCCCAGGGTGCCGTCGACGTCTCCCGCATCGACTGGGCGGCCGAGCGGCGCAAGGCGGAAGCGCAGGGCCGCGCCGCCACGGCCGGCAACGCCTACGGCATCGACGCGAAAATCTATGCCAAACAGGATCCGGCTCGCCTGGCCCAGTTGAAGGGCTCCTGGGCGACCATGGACTTCGCCGCCGACTCCCCCGAGTGGTCCGACCTCGACCTCTTCCTCGACGTCGCCCGCGACAACGGCATCCAGGTGCTGCTCGTCAGCCAGCCGGTCAACGGCCGCTGGTACGACTTCCTCGGCTACGACGCGTCCCGCCGGGCGCGCTACTACGAGCGCGTCCGGCAGGTGGCCCGCACCCACGGCGTCCAACTCGCCGACTTCTCCGGGCACGAGTACGAGTCGTACTTCGACAACGACTCGATGCACCTGGGCTGGAAGGGCTGGCTGGACGTCACCCAGGCGTGCGTCCAGTTCGCCACCACGTAACCCGGCGAGGACGCCCCGGTCAGGCACCCCGGCCGTACAGGAGGTCCTGCACGGTCGGCGTCCAGGGCTGCCACAGCGGCGTCCAGTCGAGCTCGTCCAGGCTGAGGTCGGCCTTCGCGGAGTTGCACGGCTCACACGCCGACAAGGCGTTGAGCCATTCGCTGGGGCCGCCCTTCGACCGGGGCACGACGTGGTCGAACGTGGTCGCCTCGCCGCCGCAGTAGGCGCAGCGGTGCCCGTCGCGCCTCAGGAGGTTCTCCAGCGTGAACACGGCCTCGCGGTGCGGGATCGGGTCCCACGTGACCTTCGAGCCGGCCTCGTACCTCGGCCTGCCGGGGTTGCGCCGACCGTACAGCCAGGTGGCCTTGACGAACCGGACCAGCTTCAGCACCCTCGGCACCGGGACCGGGCCGAACATCTCTGGGCCCTCCTCGATCGCGACCGCGACACCCCTCCACAGCATGTCGAAGGCGTGCCGCACGGTGGTCTGGTGCAGGGGCTCGTAGGTCGTGTTCAGGACGACGACCGGTGCGGTCGACACGGCGGATCACCTCCTCTTCATCTGCGTTGCCGTGTTGGTGGAAAACAAGGAGCCGCCCGGCCCGGTTACCCGGCGGGCGGCTCCTGAAGCTCGCGACGCGACCTTGAGCAGGTCAGGTCTGATCACCAGGGCCACCCGGGCCGCCGTTGCCGAGCGAACGATCCGGGGACGCCGCATGCCCGAGTCGCACACACTCGGGTCGCACTGCGTAGCGGGTCGTCACGGGATCACTCCTGGTTCTACTGGGGCCCTCCGGCCCACCCACGATGGTGACACACCGCCACCGAAATCCACGAACCGGCTTGTCGGAGCCAGTTCACCCAAGAGGCGGAGTCAGAGATACAGCCCCGTGTGCCCGTCGCTGAGGCGCTCGGCGGCGACGGCGTGGACGTCGCGCTCGCGCAGCAGCACGTACGAGCGCGACTGAAGCTCGACCTCCGCCTTGTCGGCCGGGTCGTAGAGCACCCGGTCGCCGGACTTGATCGAACGGACGTTGGCGCCGACCGCCGCGACGCGGGCCCAGGCGAGACGGCGTCCGAGCTGGACCGTGGCCGGAATCAGGATGCCGCCGCCGGAGCGGCGCTCGCCCTCGTCCTCCGTCGTCACCAGGACGCGGTCGGACAGCATGCGGATGGGCAACTGCCCCTCCGCGGCGTCGTCGCTCAACGCCGCACGATCGACTTGAGGACGCCGACGAACGCGACCGTGCCGATGACGGCGGCCGCGAGGTAGGCGATGCGATCCCACTTGTAGTTGCCGAACTCGTCGACGAACTGCGAGCGGGCGGTGTTGAGCTCGCCGGCGGCGAAGTCTTTGGCGTCGTTGATGGCGCGCGTCTTCACGGCCTGGGGATGCACGGTAGTGATCAGTTCCTCGACGTTGCCGACCAGGCGCGAGCGGGCGGCGGCGATCTCGGCCTCGATGTCGGCCTTGGTGCGGGTAGCGGCCACGTCGGGTCCTTCCTCGGGGAACGTGCAGCGACAACCCTAGTCGCCCTCGCACTATGGTTGCACCCATGGCCAACCTCAAGGTGGGCGATCCGGCCCCCGCGTTCACCCTCCCCGACGCCGACGGCAACCCCGTCAGCCTGTCCGACTACGCCGGCAGCCGCGTCGTCGTCTACTTCTACCCCGCAGCCCTGACGCCGGGCTGCACGACCCAGGCCGTCGACTTCACCGCCGCCCGCGAGGAGTTCGACGCCGCCGGCCTGACCGTGCTCGGCATCTCCCCGGACGCCCCGAGCAAGCTCGCGCGCTTCCGCGACAAGCACGACCTGACCGTCCGCCTGCTCTCGGACGCCGACAGGACCGTCATGAACGCCTATGGCGCCTACGGCATGAAGAAGCTCTACGGCAAGGAGATCGAGGGCGTCATCCGTTCGACGTTCGTCGTCGACGTGGACGCCGAGGGTGCGGGCACGCTCGAGGTCGCCCAGTACGGCGTCAAGGCCAGCGGCCACGTGGCGAAGCTGCGCCGCGACCTGGGCATCTGACGTGGCCTTCGCTCATCCGAGCCCCCAGGGTCCGCCGCTGGGCTTCGTGCTGGCCGACGCCCCGATCGACATCGACGCCCTCTTCGCAGCCCTCTCCGACGAGCTGCCGGGCGGCGTCAGCCGGCACCCGATCCAGACGGGCGAGGGCGCACCCGCGGGCGAGATGCTCGCGGTGGACGCCCAGGGCGTCACCCTGCTGCTCGCGCCGGTGGCGTCCCCGGTGCCGGACGAGGCCGCCCTGCACGCCGCTCACCCCGTGTGGTGGCCGGAGACCTCGGCGGTCCGTGACCACACCCACCACGTGGTGATCACCGTCGCGCGGCCCCAGGGCGCCGAGATCGACCACGACGCCGCGCTGCACGAGGCGGTCATGTTCTCGGTGATCGCGACGATCGTCCTCGAGCAGCCCCAGGCCGTCGGGCTGTTCTACGGCAGCGGCGGCATCACGCTGCCCGCAGGGCCCTATCGCCAGATGGTCACGGACGCCCTCGAGGCCGGCCGGCTGCCCGTCGAGGCCTGGGTCACCGCGTGGCTGACGAAGCACGAGGACCGCTTCTCCGGACGCACGGTCGGCCTGGATGCGTTCGGGCACGCCGAACTGAGCGTCGAAGACAGCGCGCACGAGGCGTCCGAGGTGTACGGGCTGCTGATCAGCCTGGCCGCGCACCTGATCTCCACCGGCGACCGGCTGCAGCCGGGGGCGTCCGTCGGACCGAGCGCCGACGAGCGCTACGACGTGCTCGCCGCCGACGAGCCGCACCTGCTGCGCATCGCGTTCTAGGCGCCCCGCCTAGTGGTGAGCCATCACGTAGCCCAGCACGGCCGGATCCATCATCCCGAAGATCATCGCGACGTGGGCGACCACGAGGAACACCGCGATGCCCGTCGCCCGCATGCGGTTCGCGTCGCGCTCGGTGCGGCCGAGCAGGCCCAGTTCGACGAGGGTGATGCCCACGAACGGCACGGCGCCGGCCAGGTAGAACCCGACCGCGAGCACGTCGGCGGGACCCCGCCAGCCCCCGGACGCCGTCAGCGGCGCGACCGCGTGCAGCAGCAGATGGGTGAGGATCGCGAGCATGACCGGCCCGGCCAGCAGGCCGGCGAGCCGGTTGAGGCTGCGCACCCACGCCGGCTGGCGCGTGAACAGCAGCGCGATCTCGCTGATCGCGAGGGTCTCCGCGATCACCACCGGGACGCCCATGAACAACAGCAGGTTCACGGGCTGGTTGGTGGCCAGCAGCTCCATGTAGTGGGTCATGCCCATCGTCATGTCCATGCCGAGGCGGTTGACGGTCAGGTCGGGGCCGAGCATGGCGCCGAGCGTCCCGGCCACGGCGAGTGCGCCGACGGCGGCGGCGACGGGAGCGGACGGGGTGGTCGCGCGGCTCGGCTGGGTGGGGCGGGCAGTGGTCACGGTCATCGGGGCAGTCCTCTCGAGCGCGGCCGGGTCTCGGCCGTCGTGCCCATGCTGGCGGGGACGGCCCGGGCGTCCTGCGACGGTTTCGTGAAGGTTCTCTGAAGGTCAGGACGCTTGCGCGGGCAGGGTGAGCACGAACTCCGCGCCCCGGCCCGCACCGGCGCTGGCCGCGGTGAGCGTCCCGCCGTGGGCAAGGGCGATCGCCCGGCTGATGGCCAGCCCGACTCCGGTTCCGGCGCCCTCGTCGTGCCGGGTGGGAGCGGCGCGGTAGAAGCGCTCGAACACGTGCGGCAGGTCGGACGCCGCGATGCCGGATCCCTCGTCGCGGACGCCGATGCGGACGGCGTCCGGGGTGGCGTCCGCCCAGAGGTGCACCGACCGGCCGGCCGGGGTGTGCTGGGCGGCGTTGCGGAGCAGGTTGTCGAGCACCTGCCCGATCCGGCTGCGGTCGGCGTCGAGTTCGGCGTCGGGGACCCCACTGACGTCCAGGCGGACGCCGCGGGTCTCGTACTCCCCCGCCGCAGTCGCGGCGGCGTCCTCGACCAGTTCCGCCAGCCGGACGCGCTCGGGCTTGAGATCCAGCCGGCCCTCCTCAGCGGCCGAGACCTCGCGGAGGTCGGCGGCGAGCCGGGTGAGCCGGGTGGTCTGCGCGCGCAGCGTGGAGAGGGTGGCGGCGTCGGGGGCCAGCACGCCATCCTTTAGGCCCTCCACGATCAACCCGACCGCCGCCAACGGCGTCCGGAGTTCGTGGGACAGGTCGGTCAGCAGCCGGCGGCGGGTGGCCTCGGTGTCGGCGATGCGGGCAGCCATGGCGTTGAAGGACGCGGCGACGGACGCCAGCTCGCGGTCGGCCGAGGGCAGCTCGACCGCCGTCGAGTAGTCGCCCGCCGCGACCCGCTCGGCGCCGGCGGCCAGCGCCGACAGCCCGGCACCGATGCGGCGGGTCAGCACGACGCTGACCGCGATGGCCCCCACCACGGCGATCGCGATGCCGGCCGTCAGGGCGGTGAGCCCGGCTGAGCGGAACGCCTCCTCGGCGTGCGGCAGGACGCCGTCGTCGGCGTGCCCCGCGAGCAGCATGTGCCGGTCGAACTCGGCCGGCCCGATGGCGGCCGCCACGGCCACGATCGCCACGGCCATCGCGATGACGACCAGCACCTGGGCGGCCAGGATGCGGCGGGTGAGCGTGGGGCGTCCGGTTATGCGCCTGATCCCATCCGGTAGCCGACGCCGCGGACGGTCAGGATGAACCGCGGACGCCCCGGATCGTCGCCGAGCTTGCGGCGCACGTGCCCGACGTGGACGTCCACGAGGTGCTCGTCGCCGACCCAGTCGGAGCCCCAGACGGCGTCCACCAACTGCCGACGCGAGAACGCCAGACGCGGCTGGGCCGACAGCGCGGCCAGCACGTCGAACTCGGTCCGGGTCAGCTCGACGAGCCGGCCGTCGAGCAGCACCTCACGACCGGCGGGGTCGATGGCGAGCGTCCCGAAGACGCGCCGCGCGGGGGGCGACGCGGCGTCCGAGCGCGGCCGGCGCAGCAGGACGCCGACGCGCGCAACCAGCTCACGGGCGCTGAACGGCTTGGTCATGTAGTCGTCGGCCCCGACCGAGAGGCCGACGAGCTTGTCCACCTCGTCGTCGCGGGCGGTGAGCATGAGCACGTAGCAGTCGGAGAAGGTGCGCACCCGGCGGCAGACCTCGACCCCGTCCAGGCCGGGCAGGCCGAGGTCGAGGACGACCACGTCGGGGGCCCAGTCGCGCGCGGCCTCGACTGCGGCGCGGCCGTCGCCGACGGTCGTGGTCAGGTAGCCCGCCCGGTCGAGGTAGGCGGCGACCACGCCGGCCAGCACGGGCTCGTCCTCGACCACCAGCACGCGCGACTCCATCGGACCAGTGTGACGCCTCGCCCGGACGCCCGCTCAGCCCGCCGGCTCCTCGCGGGCGTCCTCGTCCGGCTCCATCATGAACTCCCAGGTCAGCCCGTGGGCGAGGACGATCAGCAGCACGAGCAGGAACGACGCCACGTGGATCGGCGTGAGGCCCACGGCCCGCACCAGCTCGGGGTAGACGCCGAGCACGAGGATCAGCACGTAGACCAGCGCCACCGCCCACCGGTTCCTCCGGAACGGCCCCCGCACCGCGGCCGTCTCGATGCGGATCAGCCGCACGGTCGTCGCCAGCCCGACCAGGGACGCGAGCGCGAACGCGATCCGCCACAGCAGCGGCACGTCGGGCGCCACGGACGCCAGCGTGGCCATCAGCCCGGGCAGCAGGAACGACAGGTACGTCCCGCCCGCGAGCCTGCGGCGCCGCAGGTCGGTCTTCCAGCTCTTGTGGCGCTCGACGACCGTCCACCACAGGCCGACCAGCGTGAAGCAGGTGGTAGCCATGAGCCCGTAGAACGTCGACAGGTCCACCGCGCCTCCTTCGTCCGAGTCCGCCGGTGCGCAGTAGAGATGCCCACCCGCGGACGCCCGGAATCCCGGACGGTGTCAGTTCGGCTTCCGCGGCAGCTTGAGGTAGTGCTGGCGGGCGTCCTCGTCGAACTTCTCGATCGCGTACCGCAGCATCGTGCGCGGCATCTCGGGCGCGAACTCGTCGAGGAAGTCGCGGAGCGCCGCGGCGTCCACCTTCGCGCCGACGTCGCGCAGCACCCAGCCGACCGCCTTGTGGATCAGGTCGTGCCGGTCGTGCAGCAGGATCGTGGCGATGCGCAGCGACGGTCCGGCGTCCCCGGTCTTCAGCGGCGCGAACGTGGCGATCACGGCGGCCCGGCGCTGCCAGAGGTTGCCGGTGGCGGCGAGCCGGCTCCAGAGGGCCTCGTCGCCGCCCGCCCCGAGGACCTGCGCCGCGCTGGCGTCCACGAGGTCCCAGTTGTTGATCGCGCAGCGCTGCAGGGCGTCGAGGTAGAGGGTGAGGATCTGCGCGCGCTCGGCGGCGTCCGCGCGCGGGAAGCGCTGCGCGAGCAGGATCACCCCGGCGAGGCGATGCTCGTGGATCGGGGAGTCGAGCAGCAGGTCGACCTCGGGCAACGGCAGGCGGCGGTAGGTCTTCGTGACGCGGCGCACGTCGCTGAGCCCGCAGCCGAGGAAGCGGTCGCCCTCGCCGTACTCCCCCGGGCCGGTCTTGAAGAATCGCGCGTTGTGCCCCGCGCGCTCAGGGTCGCCGTGGATCGCGAGCGCCGCGATCACCTCGGACGCCGTCGCCGTCTGCATCTTCGCCCTCCCGCCGCTCGCAGTCTCACCGTAGCCCTCGGCGTCCCTGCGAATGACCGCACGCAGACTGCTGGGGCGTGCCGAACCGGGGTAAGACAAGCGCGCAAGTCCGCACGGAAGGAGTGCCACTGCCATGAGTGAAGAGCAGAACCGTGCGGTCGTCGAGCGCCTGATCAAGTGCCTCAACGATCGACAGGTCCAGGTCATGGACGAGCTGTTCCACGAGGACGCCGAGATGGACTGGCCGCAGTCCGGGGAGAGGGTCATTGGGGGTGACAACAGGCGCGGGGTCTACGGCGCCTTCCCCCAGCTGCCCGACGTCGCCCCGCGGCGGATGCTGTCGGCGGGCGACCTGGTCGTCCTCGAGGCGACCCTGGACTACGGCGGCCCGGTGTACAACAGCGTCTTCGTCTTCGAGTTCCGCGACGGCAAGATCGCCCGCGAGACCGCCTACTGGGCCGAGCCGTTCGAGGCCCCCGACTGGCGGGCACAGTGGGTGCAGAGGGCTTAGCGGCGGCCCTTCGCTGAGACGGCGCGGGGATCGTTAGGAGTAGACGAATACTCTGTGAACCCCCGGGCGGTCTCGGGTTCCTGCCCCATTGGCTGCGAGGTGATGCGATGCTCCCGCGACCCCTGACCTCGTTCGTCGGGCGAACCGAGGAACTCGCGGTCGGATGCGCGGGCGTCGAAGCCCATCCGCTGGTCACGATCATCGGCCCACCCGGGGTCGGCAAGACCCGGCTCGCCATCGAGATCGCGTACGCGGCGAGCCCGGCCTTCGGCGGGCGCGCGTCCTTCGTCGACCTCGCACCCGTCAGCACAGGCGCGCTGGTGGGGCCGAGCCTGCTGGCCGCGCTCGGCATCCCTGCCCGCGGGCTGGACGTGCCGGGCGAGCTCGCCCGGCAGCTGGGCGCCGGGCCCGCGCTCATCGCGCTCGACAACTGCGAGCACCTCCGCGAGGCGGTGGCCGAATTGGTGCTGGCCGTCTTGAACGCCTGCCCCGGGCTGCACGTGCTCGCCACGTCGCGGGCCGAACTCGGCATCGCCGGTGAGCAGCTGGTCGTCCTCGGCCCGTTCCAGGACTCCCGGGCCGAGCCCAGCCCGGACGCCCTCACGCTCTTCCGCGACCGCGCCCGGTCGTCGGCGGCGGTTCTCGACGACAGCGCCGCGACCCGCGAGGCCGTCCGGCTGATCTGCCGGCGCGTCGACGGGCTGCCGCTCGCGATCGAGTTGGCGGCGGCGCGGGTCCGGGTGCTCGGCCTGACGCAGCTGGACGCCATCCTGACCCAGCCGTTGCGGGCCCTGTCGGCGGCGCCCCGGCGGTCGTCGCCGCCCCAGCGCTCGCTGCGCGACTCGATCACCTGGAGCTACGAGCTCTGCGACCCCGAGGAGCGGCTGGCCTGGGAGGCGCTGTCGGTGTTCGCCGGCAGCTTCGATCTGGCGGCGGCGTCCGCGGTGCTGCGGCAGGTGGCCGACCGCGAGCCGGTCGAGCTCATCGAGGCGCTCGTCGCCCGGTCGATCCTGACGACGACGCCGGAGGGGGCGACCCGCTATCGGATGCTGGTCGTCCTGCGCGAGTACGGCCGCGAGCAGCTGCGGGTCCGCGGCGTCGAGCAGCAGGTGCGCGAGGCACACGCCGGCTGGTACGCCCACATCGGCGCGGAGCTGGAGGCCAACTGGGTGGGTCCCGGCCAGGGCGAGCGGCTCCGGCACGCCGAGATCGAGCTGCCGAACATCCGGGAGGCGGCCCAGTTCGCGCTCGCCGCGGACCGTCCGGAGTTGCTGGCCGGGCTGGTCGTCCAGCCGGCGGCGCAGCTGTGGTGGACGACCGGACGCCTCGACGAGGGCCTCTACTGGCTGCGGCGCGTGCTCGCGGTGCACCACAGGCCGGACGCCGTGCGCATCCACGCACTCATCCAGGCCTCGACCTTCGCGCTGGTGCTCGGCGCGCTCGACGAGGGCGAGGCCCTGGCCAAGGGAACTCGCCGATCGGGCGCGCGGCTCGGGCGACGCCTTCTGGCTGGGCGCGACAGCGTTCGTGGAGGGCTTCGCGGCGATCCAGCGGCGCGACTACCGCGCCGCGGTCGACATCCTGCGGGGCGGCGTCCGGATCGGCGACGGTCACGACGACCTGCTCCGGATGCGCCTGCGCAACCGCCAGATGCTGGCCTTCGCGCTGAACGCCGTGCGCCGGGACGCCGAGGCGGCCCAGGTCTGCGACGAGATCCTCACCCTCGGCACCGCCGCCGGGGACGCCTACTACTGCGCGTTCGCGAACCAGCTGCACGCCCTGTACGCCTGGCGCAACAACGACCCGCGCGCGGCCCGCAGCCGGGCGACCAGCGCCCTGAAGACCTCGCTCGACTTCCCCAACCGGCCCGAGAACGTCGACCTGCTGCTCATCTGCGCCCTGATCGAGGAACGCTGGGGCGACCGCACCCGGGCGGCCGCTCTGCTCGCCGCCGCCGACGCCACCGACCGGGTCGGGCTGCGGCCGGCCACGCTGGGCGCGCAGGACGTCGCGGCCGCGGCGTCCCATCTCGCGTCCCTGCCCGACACCGAGTCCGCCCGGGCGCTCGGCCGGACGCTCAGCGCTCGGGAGGCGCTCGAGTTGGCGCTCGGCGGCCGTCCGGCCCTGACGCACGAGCCGGAGCTCACCCCACGGGAGGCCGCGATCGCCAGGCTGATCACGCGCGGCATGGCCAACAAGCAGATCGCCGCGGAACTGGGGCTCTCCCCCAAGACGATCGAGGGTCACGTCACGCGGATCATGGCCAAGCTGGGCGCCCGGTCGCGCGTCCAGATCGCCACCTGGGTGGCCCGCGGCGACGCCCAGCCGGCGTCCGGTCAGAGCTCGATGCGGTAGATCTGGTTCGAGCGGTCGCCCGTGACGAACAGGCGGCGCCGGTCGCCGGTCTCGTCGATGGCGATGCCGTTGAACATGAACGTGCTCGGGATCGGCCCCAGCGCCGGAACGGTCGGCTCCAGGCCCTCGACGACGACCGCGACCGTGCCGGCGCCCGGGTCGATCCGCACCACGCGGCCGGCGTCGGCCTCGACCACGTACAGGGAATCGCACGCCGCGATCCCCTCCGGCCCCACCAGGTCGGACGCCAGAACACGCGGCTCGGCCAGCGGCGTCCCGTCGGCAGCGACCTGAAGGACGGTCCCCGTGGCGCGATCGGTCACGTACAGCGATCCCCCGCGCGAGGCCAGGCCGGCGGGCTCCCGCAGGCCGCTCGCGAGGACGGTGCGCTCGGCCGGGTTGGCCGGGTCGATGAGGAGCACGCTGCCGGTGCCGTACTCGGTGACCGCGACGGCGTCCCCGAACGGTGCGGCGTCGATCGGCGCCTTGAGGTCGTCGATCACCGAGACGGCGACCTGCCGTGCGGCGTCCCAGATCTTGACGACGCCGTCGGACCAGCTGGCCAGGAGGAGGTGCTCGCCGTCCCACTGCGCCGACATGACCCCGCCGAGCTCGGTGAAGCCGAGGACGGTGCGGGCGACGCTGAGCTCGGCGCCGGTATCGGGGTCGAACTCGCGCAGCGCGAAGCCGTCGGCGAGGAACAACGTCCCGGTCTCGGGCACGAACGTCAGGCCGCAGGGCGCGCAGATGCCGCCGGGGACGACCGTGCGGTTCACGTCGGGACTGAGGACCTCGACGATGAAGCCGTCGTCGGCGCTGGAGACGTAGAGCCGGTCGTCGGCGTCGAACGCGAGGTTGTCGACGCCCTGGGCCGTCCGGCCGACCACCGTGCGGTCGCCGGTCGCCAGGTCGAGCCGGAAGACCTCGCCGGTCAGCTGGTCGAGCACGTGGAGGCGTCCGCGCGAGTCGAACTTGACCGCCGTCGGCGTCCCGAAACCACTGGCCACGACCTCGATCGCGCCGGACTCGGGGTCGATCGTCGAGACGTTGCCCAGGAACCATTGCGGGCCGTAGATCTTGCCGTCGGCACCCCAGGCCGTGCCGTCGAAGTCGCCGCGGGGGCCGGGGTCGACGATGAGCCTCGGCTCCTCGAGACCGGCGGGATCGAACTCGTAGAACTTGCGGCCGGCGAAGCACTGGCCGGAGAACACGCGCCCGTCCGGCGAGACGCAGATAGCGTCCACGCCCATGCCGACCGTGCCGAGAGTGCTCACGGCGCCGTCGACCGTGCGCTTGCCGACGTAGCCGCCGGCGAAGTCGGCCCAGTACAGCGTGCCGTCGGGTCCGAACGCGATGCCGTTGGTGCCGTGGAACGGGCAGCCCTTGCTCAGGATCTCGGGACGCGCGGTGGACATGTTCAGCCTTTCGGTCGAGGGCCGACCGGGGCGGGCGTCTCGGTCCGCTCCGACGCTATTCCCGGCCCGTCACCGTCGGACGCCCGTCAGGGGGTTTCCCCTGGCCGGGACGAGAACAGGCGTCGGGCGGCCTTCGCGAGTTCCTCGACCACGAGGACGACCGAGCCGAGGGCGACACACACCGCCCACTGCGCCGGCGACAGCGGGGCGGTGCCGAACGCCTGCTGGAGGGCTGGCACGTTCACGACCAGCGCCTGCAGCACGGCGGCGAGGACGATCGCGCCCCACAGCCAGGCGTTGGTGAACAGGCCCCGCAACGCCGAGCTGCGCAGCGAGCGGGCGTTCAGCGCGTTGAAGAGCTGGGCGAAGACCAGCGTGGTGAACCCCGCGGTGCGCGCCAGCTCGATGTCGCCCTGGCCCGGGAACAGTCCTCCCGGCAGATGCAGGTCGATCGCCGCCAGCGCGCAGACGGCCATCACGAGCCCGACGCGTCCGATGCGCAGCCAGGCGGCCCGGTCGAGGATGCGGTCGCCCCGGCGGCGCGGCGGCCGGGCCATGACGTCGTCGATCTCGGGGTCGAGGCCCATCGCCAGGGCGGGCGCGGCGTCGGTGACGAGGTTGATCCAGAGGACCTGCGTCGCCAGCAGCGGCACCACCAGCTCGCCACTCTCGACGGCCCGGTCGAGGCCGAGCTGGGCCGCGAGGACGACCCCGAAGAACACCGTGGCCACCTCGCCGAGGTTCGACGATAGGAGGTAGCGCAGGAACTTGCCGATGTTGTCGAAGATCACGCGTCCTTGGCGGACCGCGGCCACGATCGTCGCGTAGTTGTCGTCGGCGAGCACGAGCACCGCGGCCCGCTTCGCCACCTCGGTTCCGGTGGTGCCCATCGCGACGCCGATGTCGGCGGCCTTCAGCGCGGGCGCGTCGTTGACCCCGTCGCCGGTCATCGCGACGACCTCGCCGTCGTGCTGGAGGGAGTCGACGATCCGCAGTTTGTGGCTGGGCGCGACGCGAGCGAAGACGGACGCCGTCCGCACGGTCTCGCGGAAGCGCTCGTCGTCCATGGCGTCGAGTTCGGGTCCGGATGCCGCGACGGCGTCCTCGGTGATCAACCCGAGGTCGACGGCGATCCGGCGCGCGGTGGCGGGGTGGTCGCCGGTGATCATGACCGTGCGGATCCCGGCGCGCTGGGCCTCGCGCACGGCCGCCGGCACGGCCTCGCGCGGCGGGTCGAGGATGCCGACGACGCCGAGGTACGTCAGCCCGTGCTCCCAGGACTCGTCGGCGTCGCCGCTCGCTTCCAGGACTCGGTAGGCCACCCCCAGGGTGCGGTAGCCCGACTCGGACAGCCGCGCGATGTCGGCCTGGGCGCGGGCGCGACGATCGGCGTCCATGTGAATGACCTGGTCACCGACCTGGACCGAGGTACAGCGCGCCAGGAGCACGTCGGGGGCGCCCTTGGTGAACAGGCGCACCTTGTCGGGCTGCTCGGCGACGACCGACATCAGCTTGCGCTCGGACGTGAACGGCACCTCGGCCGTGCGGCGGTAGCGGCGGGCGTGCTCGACGGCGGCGTCCAGCTTGCGGTGGGCCACGAGGAAGGCCGCCTCCGTCGGGTCGCCCTCGATGCGCCACTCGCCGTCGACCTCGCTGAGTTGGGCGTTGTTGGCGAGAGCGCCGCCGACCAGGACGCGGCGGACCTCGTCGGTCAGGGGCGAGTCGCCGGGGGTGAGTTCGCCGGCCGGGTCGTAGCCGGTGCCCGTCAGTTGGAGTTCGCCGGACGCCGTCGCGACGATCCGCAGCGTCATCTGGTTCGCCGTGAGGGTGCCCGTCTTGTCGGTGCAGATGACGGACGCCGCCCCCAGCGCCTCGACCGAGTGGAGGTCCTTCATCACGGCGTTGTGCTCGGCGAGCGCCCGAGCGCCGATGGCCAGCACGAGCGAGAGCACGGCCGGGAGCCCCTCCGGGACGGCCGCGACAGCCAGAGAGACCCCCATCAGGGCGATGCCGACGGCGTCCCCGATCGAGTCGACGCCCTGGACGATCGCGAGGGCTGCCATGACGACGACCGCGATGGCGATGACGACGGCGCCGAGGGTGCGCGAGATGGTGGCGATCTCGCGCTGCAGGGGGGTCGGGGCGCGCTCGGCGCGCTCGAGGAGGTCGGCGATCGCGCCCACCTCCGTGTCCATGCCGGTGCCGGTGACGACGGCGCGGCCGACGCCCTGGACGACGTCGGTGCCGGCGAAGACCATGTCGAAGCGGTCGCCGATCGGCGATTGTTGGATGGTCGCCGGATCCTTGTCGACCGCCTCGGACTCGCCGGTCAGCGAGGACTCCTGGACGCGCAGGTTGGTCGCGGTGAGCAGGCGCGCGTCCGCACCGACGGCGTCCCCGGCGTTGAGCGCCAGGACGTCGCCGCGCACGAGTTCCGCGGACGGCACTGTCGCGAGGACGCCGTCGCGCAGCACCGTCGAGCGGGCGGCGGTGAGCGCGGTGAGTGCGGCCATCGCCGTCTCGGCGCGGGCGGCCTGGACGAAGCCGATGACCGCGTTGGCGACGACGATCGCGGCGATGACGAGGGCATCGATCGGGGCGCCGGTCGCACCTTCGGCGGCCCAGGCGACCAGGGAGATCGCGATGGCGACGAGGAGCAGCCAGACGAGGGGGTCCTGGAACTGCTCGAGGACCTTGCGCCACAGGGGGACGGGCTGGTCGGCGCGGAGCTCGTTCGGGCCGTCCTCGGCGAGGCGGCGGGCGGCTTCTTCGGAGGTGAGGCCCGTGGTGGGGTCGACGTCGAGTTCGTCGAGCAGATCGGCGGCGGCGCGCGTGGAGGGGTCCTTGATCGGGACCGCACCGACGGCGTCCATTGCCCCCTCCTGGCATTCGGGGGGCCGGGCTGCGTGGCTCGGCGAAGCCCCGGTCGCCCCTACCACCACCATCTCACGCGGTTCGCGGGGCGTGTCGTGTTGGAACGGGTTCAAGAACCGGTCGGGCTCGGATAGGTTGCCCTGCGGACGAAGGGTGGTGAGACATGGACGAGGCGTATCCACTCCTGCAGCTGCCGCTGTGGATCGACCTGCTGGCGATCGGCAGCGGCGCCCTCGCCGGCGCGGCCAACGCGCTGCGAGAGCGCTTCGACATCATCGGGGTGCTGCTGATCGCGATCCTGATGGGGCTGGGCGGCGGAATCATCCGCGACCTGCTGCTCGGGCTGCGTCCCGTCGCGGTCAGCAATCAGGCCTACCTGATCACCGCCGTGGCCGCCGGGCTGGCGTCCATTCTGCTGCTGCGGCTGGTCGTGCGGTGGGTGCAGTTGTTCGCCCTGTTCGACGCCCTGGCCCTGGCGCTGTTCACGATTGTGGGCGTCGAGAAGGCGTTCCTGTTCGACGCGCCGCCGGCGGGGGCGATCCTGGTCGGGGTCACGGCCGGCGTCGGCGGCGGGGTGATCCGGGACATGGTCAGCGACCGTCCGGCCGAGATCGTGCTGCAGGGCAGCTGGAACGCGACCGCGTCGCTGGCGGGGGCGTCCCTGCTCTTCGCGCTGCGCGCGGCCGGTCTGCCTGCGGAGATCGCCGAGGCGGCCGGGTTCGCGGTCGTCGTCGGGGCCCGGTTCGCGTCGTTGCACTTCGGCTGGCAGACGCCCGAAATCGGTGACGTGCTGGAGAAGGTGCCGCGCAGGCCACGCCTGAGGCGGCGTCCCGGGGGTGGAACGGGCGGCGTCTAGAGTGGTGACGTCCCCGGGCGTTGTGCTGAACCGGGCTCTGACGAGAGGAAACCCATGACTGAGATTCCGAACGACTCCTTCTTCGAGACCCGATTCGACGACCTCGACCGGTCGATGGCGAACACGATCCGCATCGCGCTCGGCGTGGGCGGACTGCTCATGCTGGTGATCGGCATCCTGGTGCTCGCGTGGCCGGGCAAGACCGCCGTGGTGGTCGCGGGCTTCATCGCCGTGTACGCCGCCATCGCCGGCCTCGTGAACCTCGCCATCGGCGCCTTCACGCGGAAGATCGGCGCCTGGCCACGGGTGGGATACATCGTGCTGGGCGTTCTGTTCCTGGTGGCGGCCGTGATCATGTTCGGCAACCTGGGCGCCGCGGCGGCCGGGCTGGCCACGCTGCTGGCCATCGTCACCGGCATCGTCTGGATCATCGAGGGCATCGTCGGCCTGAGCCTGCTCGGTGATTCTGCCTCGAAGCTGTGGACGATCATCTACGCCGTCCTGAGCATCATCGCGGGCATCGTGTTGCTGACGTCACCGCTGTGGGGGGCGCTCGTGCTCTGGATGCTGCTGGGCATCTCCCTGGTCATCCTCGGCGTCATCCAGATCGTCCGGGGCTTCACCTTTGGGTCACGCAGGACGGCCTAGCTCGTTCGGGACGCCGTTGGCTTCCGTTTTGCTGCAGGCCCCGGGCCACGTCTCGCCCGCTTAGCCGGAGGGTGACCTTCACCACGAGCTGGACCAAGCGGCGTTACGCATTCCCGCCCGCTTAGCCGGAGTGACCGCCGCCGGCCCTCCTTCGTTGGCGTCCCGTGCGACCCGCTCCAGGCCCCGGGGCCACGACCCGCCCGCTTCGCCGGACGCCCGCGTCCGGCTCGCAACACCCGTCCACGCCCCGACGCGGCCCCGGTCCTTCCGCTTCCTCCCACATGCGGACACGCTCCACGTCGGCCGACATGGCGACCCGACTGACATGCGCCACAGTTCGCACGTGAGAATTGTCCATGGCCACCGTAATCTCCTTGTAGGCGGCCAGTTGATCTCCCTTCTGGCG
>DAIRTI010000015.1:0-41902 GCA_036803965.1 Propioniciclava sp. | reverse complement strand
CGAGGCGTCCCGCGCGGCGCAGGATCGCGAAGGGGGACGCCGCGTCGTCCAGGTCGGCCCAGGCCAGATCGAGCTGGGCGAGTCGGGGGGCGTCCCAAGCGAGGTGGTCACGCGCCCGGACGCCGTCGAGCAGGGCGAGCTTCGCCGGCCAGTCCAGCCGGTCGGCGGTGAGCGCCGGGTCGCGTTCGAGGTCGTCGAGGACGCCGGTCCACTCCTCGAGGACGTCCCGGGCCTCGGCGGCCGGGTGGTCGGAGGCGAACTGCCCGACGGCGTCCAGGAAGCGGCGCTGGATCTCGATCGCGGACGCCGTCCCACCTCCGGCGAGCCGCAGCGGCGTCCGCGGGTCGGCGGCGCGGCTGGCTAGCCGGAATCCGGCGACCGGGTCTGCCAGGCGGACCTCGGGCACCTGCCCCACCTCGAGGGCGGCCAGGACCAGCGAGGTGGCCCCGAGCTTGAGCCAGGTGGCGAAGGGGTTGCGGTTGGCGTCCCCGGGGATGACGTGCAGCCGGCGCCAGCGCGACGGGGTCGCGTGCGGCTCGTCGCGGGTGTTGATGAGGCCGCGGTTGCGGGTCGTGTCGAGGCCGGAGACCCGCTCGAAGAAGTCAGCGCGCTGGGACCGTTGGAAGCCGGCGGTCTCGCCGAACGGCCCGAGTCCCACGCGCCCGGCACCGGCGAACACGACGCGGGTGGCGAGGAAGGTCGGCAGGACGTCCTCGATCAGCGCCCACGGGGTGGCCCGGTCCAGCAGGTAGTTCTCGTGGTAGCCGTAGCTGTTGCCCTTGCCGTCGGTGTTGTTCTTGAAGACTCTGATCCGGGTGCCGGCGAGCTCGGACGCCGCGAGTGCTGTCCGCGCGACGATCAGGTCGCCGGCCAGTTCGTGGACGGTCGCCTCCGTCGGGGACGTCGTCTCCGGCGTCGCGTACTCGGGATGCCCGTGGTCGACGTAGAGCCGCGCCCCGTTGCCGAGGACGCGGTTGTGCACCTCGGCCAGCGCCGGCGTCGCCGCCCCGGCGTAGGCGTCCACGACCAGTGCCGACAGCCACTCAGGATCGGCCGGACGCCCCAGGTCACGGACGGCGTCCGGGGCGAGGATCCCGTACTCGGTCTCGGTCCCCAACAGCGGCATGGCCGCATGCTACGGCCGCCGCAGCGCACCAACGGCGCGGGACTCGTTGCGCATCCACAGCGTGCCCCCATCCACATCGATGTGGCGTCCTCGTCGTTGCAACGACGGACGTGCCACATCGATCCGAGGAGGGTGTCCCTCGAGGCGGGCAGGCGCCCGTATCGGGGCGGCGTTTCGGTCGTCCTGGCGACCACAACCCGGCCCGGATCGGTCGGCCCGGCCGTCGCAGGGGCGATCACCGCGACATCTCGTTAGCTCCCACAAACGCAACGTCGCGGTGATCGAGGGTCTACCGAGGCCCGGGTGCAAACCGCGGTCGCGGACTGGACGCCGGCGGTCCACGTCGGATGCGTCCACGAGGTGGTCGCTCGCGAGGGCGTCGATGTGGCGTTCTCGTCGTAGTCATGATGGGGTTGCTACAACGACACAAGAGAGCCTGGTCCGCACCGCCCGCACTGCTGGCATCGATGTGGCGTTCTCGTCGTTGCAACGACGAACGCGCTACATCGATCGCGGACGCCGCAGGCGGATGCTGGCCAGGGCGGCTCATCACGGTAGGCACGCACCTGAAGTAGCCTCAGCACCATGCCGCGGATCCTCGCCATCGTGCTCGACGCCGTCGCCGTGCTCGTGTTCGCCGCGATCGGACGCGCCTCGCACGCCGAGACCCTTGAGCCCGAACTGGTGGCCCGCACCGCCGCCCCCTTCCTGGCCGCCACGCTGATGGTCTGGGTGCTGCTGGTGCTGCGTCCCTACCTGGCGACCGGCTGGCGGCAGGGGGCGCTCGTCTGGGGCGTGACGCTGGTGCTCGGCATGCTGTTCCGGGCCATGCTGGGCGGCGGCGTCCAACCGGCGTTCGTCGCGGTGGCCGGGGCGGTGCTCGCCGCCTTCATGTTCGGCTGGCGTGCGATCGTCGCGCTCGTGACGCGCGGGCGTCCGGCCTCACGCGCCTGACGGACGCCCCACCGCACCCTCAAGCCGCGGCGCTACGGCGTCCCGACTCTCGCGCCTGACGGACGCCCCACCGCACGATCTGGCGTCCCAAGGCCTTGAACCGCATAGTCGCCGATACTTACGCTGACTTTGGCCAAAGTATCTCCGCGGTTCGGGCCACGCCGGGGCGCCGACTTCACTAGGGTGGAACCCGACCGGACGACCCGGTGACACTGACGACACCGACCGGACCCCTCCAGGCCGGTCACGCCGCGCCTGTCCATAGGAAGGAATGAATCGTGCGCGTTTACAACTTCTCCGCCGGCCCCGCGATGCTGCCGCTCGAGGTGCTCGAGCGGGCAAAGGACGAGCTGCTCGATTGGGGCGGCACGGGCATGTCGGTCATGGAGCACTCCCACCGTGGCAAGGCCTACGTCGAGTGTGCGGCCGCCGCCGAGGCGTCCCTGCGCGAGGTCATGGGCATCCCGGACAACTACAAGTGCCTGTTCCTGCAGGGTGGCGCCTACGGCCAGTTCGCCGCGCTCCCGCTGAACCTGTCGGCCGCCGGCCAGACGATCGACTTCATCAACACCGGTGACTGGTCGAGCAAGGCCATCGCCGAGGCCAAGAAGTACGCCACCCCGAACGTGATCGCCGACGAGAAGGCGAACGGCTTCGTCGACGTCCCGGCCGCCGACAGCTTCGAGGTCAACACCGACTCCGCGTACCTGCACTACACGCCGAACGAGACCATCCGTGGCGTGGAGTTCGACTACATCCCCGACAGCAAGGGCCTGCCGCTGATCGCGGACTTCAGCTCGACGATCCTGTCGCGTCCGGTCGACGTCTCGAAGTTCGGCCTCATCTTCGCGGGCGCCCAGAAGAACATGGGCCCCTCGGGCCTGGTCACCGTCATCGTGCGCGACGACCTGCTCGGCAAGGCGCGCACCGAGTGCCCGAGCGTCTGGGACTTCACCCAGCAGGCCGCGGCCGACTCGATGCTGAACACCCCGCCCACCTTCGCGTGGTACCTGCTCGGCCTGGTCCTCGACTGGATCAAGTCCAACGGTGGCCTCGAGGGCATGGCGGTCCGCAACAAGGCCAAGGCCGATGCGCTCTACGACTACATCGACAACTCGGGCTACTACTGCAACCCGGTCGCCAAGCACGCCCGCTCCTGGATGAACGTGCCCTTCCTGCAGAACAAGCCTGAACTCGACAAGCAGTTCGTCTCCGAGGCCACCGCCGCGGGCCTCACCAACCTGGCCGGCCACCGCTCCGTCGGCGGCATGCGGGCGTCGATCTACAACGCCGTGCCGCTGGAAGGCGTCCAGGCCCTCATCGATTTCATGAAGGAGTTCGCGCAGAAGAACGGCTGAGCCCGGACGCGCACACAGACTATGTTCAAGATTCAGACGCTCAACAACATCAGCCCGCTCGGCCTCTCCCGGCTGCCCAAGGCCAGCTACGAGGTCGGTAGCGACATCGAGTGCCCGGACGCCTACATCCTGCGGTCGTTCAAGATGCACGGCATGGAGGTGCCCCCGTCGGTCGTGGCGGTGGCCCGCGCCGGCGCCGGCACCAACAACATCCCGGTCGACGAGTACGCCAAGAAGGGCATCGTCGTCTTCAACACCCCCGGCGCCAACGCCAACGCGGTGAAGGAACTCGTGCTGGCCGGCATGCTGGTCGGCGCGCGCAAGATCTCCCAGGGTGCGGCGTTCGCCCGCTCGCTCGAGGGCACCGACGAGGAGATCTCGAAGGCGGTCGAGTCCGGCAAGAAGAACTTCGTCGGCTTCGAGCTGCCCGGCAAGACGCTCGGCGTCATCGGTCTCGGCGCGATCGGCGGCGGCGTCGCCAACTCGGCGGTCGCCCTCGGCATGCACGTCATCGGCTACGACCCGGCGATCACGATCAGCGCCGCGTGGAACC
The DNA here is from genome assembly GCA_036803965.1 of Propioniciclava sp. Taxonomy (GTDB): domain Bacteria; phylum Actinomycetota; class Actinomycetes; order Propionibacteriales; family Propionibacteriaceae; genus Propioniciclava. Next base: position 37,911 of record DAIRTI010000015.1, on the reverse strand, counting down.
TGTCCAGCCAGGTCGAGCGCGTCAACGACGTCGACGAGATCTTCAAGCGCGCCGACGTGGTGACCGTGCACGTCCCGCTCATCGAGCCCACGAAGAACCTGGTGAACGCCGAGCGGCTCGCGATGATGAAGCCCAACGGCACGATCCTCAACTTCGCTCGTGGCGGCATCGTCGACGACGCCGCGATCACCGCGGCCCTGGACGCCGGCAAGCTCGGCGCCTACGTGTGCGACTTCCCGAGCAACGCGCTCAAGGGCAACCCGAAGGTGTTGGCGCTGCCGCACCTGGGGGCGTCCACGAACGAGGCCGAGGACAACTGCGCGATCATGGCGGCCACCGAGCTGCGCGACTACCTCGAGAACGGGAACATCACCAACTCGGTGAACTTCCCCGAGGCGCAGCTGCACGCCAAGGAGGACGGCGAGTGCCGCCTCGCGATCGCGTCCGACAACGCGCCCGACACGGTCGCCAAGCTCACCGGCGCGATCAGCGCCTGCGGGCTGGCCGTCGCGCACATGGTCCACAAGTCGCGCGGCGACCTGGACTACACGCTGATCGACGTCCCCGGCACGGTTCCCGCCGAGGCCGCCGACGCCCTGCGCGCCCTGCCGGGCGTCCGGAGCGTCCGAGTGATCTGCTGAGTCCGTTTCCGGCATACCCGAGCGCCCGGTGTTTCCCCTTGGGGACGCCGGGCGTTCGGCTGTCCTGGAAGGGCCCGTCGATGGAGGATCAGGTCACAGCCCGGCGAGCACCTCGGTCACCCAGACCGTCGCCGCGGCGGCGATGGCGACGATCAGCAACGGACGCCCACGCCAGGCCAGTACGATCGCCACGACCAGGCCGGCCGCCGCGGACGGCCAACTCCTGGTGGCCGAGAAGATCGCCGGGATCGTCAGGCCGGTGAGCACGGCGTACGGCACGTAGTGCAGGAACGACCGCACCCACCGGCTGCGGATCTCGCGGCGGAAGAGCACCAGCGGCAGCGTCCGGGGCAGGTAGGTCACGGCGGCCATCACCACGATCGCGCCGATCAGGTAGGCGGGGCTCACGGCACCTCCACCTCGGCGGGGGCGTCCGCATCGACCGGGAAGAACGTGGCGCCGACCCCGGCGGCCACCAGCGTCACGAGGATGAGCCGCCAGCCGGGGGCTAGCCCGAGGGGCAGCAGGGCCAGGGCCACCGACACACCCCCGGCCAGCGCCACGACGGCGCCGACCGCCCGGGACGCCCGCGCCGGCCCGACGACGATCGCGACGAACATCGCATACAGCAGGACGCCCATGGCGCTCTGCGCGGACTCCGGCAGCACCTGCCCCAGGGTCGCGCCGGCGAGCGTCCCGCCGACCCAGCCGGCTACGGGCAGCACCATCAGGCCCAGGTAGTAGGACGCCGTCACGACCGGACGCCGCATCGCGAGCGCGTAGATCTCGTCGGTCACGCCGTAGCCCATGACGAGGCGGCGCGCCGTCCCGACACAAGGCGCCAGCCGCTGCGACAGCGAGAACGACATCAGGACGTAGCGCAGGTTGATCAGCAGCACGGTGAGCGCCAGCTCCGCGTAGGACCCCAGCTGGCCGAGGATCTGCACGCCCGCGAACTGGCCCGACGACGACAGGTTGGTCAGCGAGATCATGGTCGCGGCAAGGGGCGTCAGGCCGGTCCGGACGCACGAGAGCCCGAACGCCATCGAGATCGCGAAGTAACCCAACGCGATGCCGGTGCCATCGCGGACACCCGTTCCGAAGTCGCCCTGCCCATCGTCCGCGTGTCCGTTCATGCCGCCAGCCATGCTAACGCCGCACGCTTTCATAGGCCGACCACAGCCACCCCCCGAGCCCGGCACAGCCCCCGGCCGTTCGATAGGACGCATCGGGCTTCCAGCCCGATAAACGGACCGGTACTCCTCCTCGCCGGTCCCCCGCCGGGATCCTTCGCCGGCGGAGCGCGCCGGCGGTGGGAAACCGGCGCGAGGCCAGCCGGACGTGGCATCCGGCGGGCAGGCAGCCTGCCGGGGGTGGCACCCGGTGGGCAGGCGTGTGGTGGGCCCGGCCGATCCGGGCCCACCTCGCCACATTCCTCGGTTCTGTGAGACCAGACCGATCAGAGGGTCTCGCTGATGGCGCGCATGGCGTCCGTGGATCCCGAGACGATCAGCGACTCCCCGTGCTCGAGCGCGCGGTCATCGGCGGGGTTCGGCTCGTAGACCCCCGGGTCGTGCCGGATCGCCATCGTGAACAGCCCCAGCTTCCGCAGCTGGCCGACGGTCTGCCCGGCGAGCCGGGCGTCCACGCCGACCTCCTCCATCCCGAAGGACAGGTCGCCCCGCGACAGCGCGGCGTCGATGAAGTCCACGACGCCCGGCTTCAGCGCCAGCTGGACGACACGGTGGCCGGCCATCTCGTACGGGGAGATCGTGCGGTCCGCGCCCGCCTGCAGCACCTTCCGCATGACGGACGCCGTGCTCGCCCGTCCGATGATGAACAGGTCGGGGTTGAGGGACCGGGCCGAGATCGTCACGTAGACGTTGTTGGCGTCCGAATCGATGACGCTCACCAGGCCGCGGGCACGCTCGACGCCGGCCTTCAGCAGGACGGCGTCCGAGGTGCCGTCGCCGGGAACGACCAGGAAGCCGTCGGCCACGGCGCGATCCAGGGAGTTGGGATCGGTGTCGAGCACGACCACCGACTGCCCGTCGTCACGCAACTCGGCGGCGACGAGGGACCCGACCCGCCCGTAGCCGCAGACGATGAAGTGCCCGTGCAGGGCGTCCACGTTGCGCTGCATGCGCCTGACCTCCCGTTTCCCACTGCCCATCTCGGCGATCAGACTCTCGCCCGCGATCCCCACCGTGCCGAAGATGACCGCGACCGACAGCAGGGACAGGAACATCGTCCACGCCTCGCCCGCCCGGTTCATCGGCGCGATCTCCCGGAACCCGACCGTCGCGAGCGTGTTGACCGTCATGTAGAGCGAGTCGAAGAACGACCAGCCCTCGATGACCATGTAGCCCGCCGCGCCGATGACCGACAGCGCCACCATGGCCAGCCCCCACAGCAGCGCGTTGCGAACGGGGCGGCTGACCTGGGGCCACTGACGCCTCCGCACCACCTCGGGCATGGCCGCAGTCTAGGACTCAGCCGACCGGCAGGGACCGGCTGCCGTGCAGCGTCCGCAGGAAGACGATCCGCTCACCCTTGCGCCCGGAGACGCGGGCCCAGTCGTCGGGGTTCGTCGTGTTCGCGAGTTCCTCGTTCTCGGCGATCTCGGCGCGGCAGGCGTCCAGCACGTGCGAGCGTCGGACGCCGTGCTCGCCCCCGGCGAGGATCTCCTTGATCGCCGCCTTCTTCGCCCTGGCAACGATGTTCGCCAGCATGGCTCCCGAGACGAAGTCGCCGGCGTACAGCGTTTCCCGCGCGCCCGAGGCGTAGGTCACCTCGACGAACCGGTTGGCGTCCACGCGGGCGAACAGCGCCTCGATGGCGTCCACGATCAGGGACGCCCGCAGCGCCTCGCTGCCGCCGGCGGCGTCCGCTTCGGCGACGTTCAGCGGCACGGACGCCGTGAGGTACCTGCCCAGGATCTCGGTCGCGCCGGCGGCGTCCGGGCGTTCGAGCTTGATCTTCACGTCGAGGCGTCCCGGACGCAGGATGGCGGGGTCGATCAGATCCTCGCGGTTGGTGGCGCCGATGACGATCACGTTGGCCAGCGACTCGACGCCGTCGATCTCGGCGAGCAGCTGCGGCACGACCGTCGACTCGACGTCGGAGCTGACGCCCGAGCCGCGGGTGCGGAACAGGGCGTCCATCTCGTCGAAGAACACCACCACCGGACGCCCCTCGTTCGACAGCTCGCGGGCGCGTCCGAAGATCGTGCGGATCTGCCGCTCGGTCTCCCCCACGTACTTGTCGAGCAGCTCGGGTCCTTTGATGTTGAGGAAGTACGACCCGGACGCGTTCGCCACCGCCTTGGCGATCATCGTCTTGCCGCAACCGGGCGGCCCGTACGCCAGGACGCCCTTGGGCGCGGCCAGCCTGTACTCGGCGAACAGCTCGCGATGCTTGAAGGGCAGCTCGACGGCGTCCACGATCTGCTCGATCTGGTCGCCGAGCCCGCCGATGTCGGCATAGGTGACGTCGGGGACCTCGTCGAGCCGCAGTTCCTCGACGTCGCTGCGGTCGACGCGCTCGTGGGCGATCATCGCGCGGCGGTCGGCGAGCAGCGAGTCGCCCGGGGCCAGGTCGGCGCCGACGAGGGCCGGCCCGCGGAGCATCACGATCTCCTCGTCCCCGCCGCCGGCGACCAGGAGCCGGTCGGCGTCCAGGCACTCCTTGAGGCGCACGAGGTCGCCACCCGGCGGCCGCGAAGCGGTCCCGACGACCGCCTGCGCCTCGTTCAGCAGCACCGTCTGCCCGACGGCGAGATCGGACGCCACGATTCCGGGCATGCACTGCACCCGCAGGGTGCGGCCGCCGGCGAAGACGTCGACGATGCCCGACTCGCCGCCGTCCGGGACGCCGAGGACCAGCGCGAAGCCCGCCGGTGGGCGTCCGAGGTTCTGGACCTGCTCGCGCAGCGCCAGCAGCGACTCGCGCGCCTCGCGCAGGGTCGTGTTCAGCTTCTCATTGGCCTGGGCCAGCCCGCGGGCCTCCGACCGCGCCTCGGCGAGCCGCTGCTGGTTGTCCTCGGACGCCCGAGTGCGCGCGTCCAGCAGCCGACGAGCCTCGTCGAGCTCACCCCTGAGCTGCGCCACCGCGTCGATCATGCCGCCTCCTCGCCAGAGGCTATCTCACACCCCAGGCACCGCCACGGGGTCCGTCCCGGTCGCCGGTGCGCCGAGCTGCCCCGAGTCGTTGCGCCCCCAGCAGTAGACGCCGGAGGACGTGTCCGCGCAGGCGTGGAAGGCGCCGATGGCCAGGCCGCGGACGCCGGCGAGCGACGGCACCGGCCGGGCCACCGACGGGTCGGCCGAGGCGTCCGTCTGCTCGCCACCCCAGCACCAGACGTCGGCCGTGGACGCCAGCGCGCAGGTCCTGTCGCGACCGGCAGCGACCGCAGTGAAGCGTCCGGTGAGGCCCGGCACGGCCATCGGGGCGGCGGCGCTGGCGGCCGCCATCGTGGTGCCGAGCTGGCCCGAAGCGTTCGACCCCCAGCAGTACACGACGCCGTCCTGGGTGACGGCGCACGCGTGCACGTCGCCGGTGGACACGAACGACGTCCGCGGCAGCCCGATCACCGGCTCCCAGCGCAGCCTCGGGGTGAGGTCACCGAGCCCCAGCTGGCCGTCGCTGTTGTCGCCCCAGCAGCGGACCGTCCGGCCCGTGAACACGACGCAGGTGTAGCCGTTGCCGGCAGCGACGCTCGTGACGCGGGCCGGCAGGTCCTTGACGGGCACGGGCACGGCGCTGTCTGCCGTGTCGCCCGTGCCCAGCTGGCCGGAGCCGTTGGCCCCCCAGCAGCGCACCGACCGGTCGGTGAGCAGCGCGCACGTGTGGGTGTCGCTGGCGGCGATCGCCAGGACCTTCGACAGGCCCTCGACGAGCGCCGGCTCCGGACGGTCGTCGGTCGTCCCGTCGCCCAGCTGCCCCGACCCGTTGGCCCCCCAGCAGTAGACGCGCCCGGACGCCGTGAGCGCGCACGTGTGGTCGCCTCCGGCCGCAAGGGACACGACCTCGTTGGGCGCCACGATCGACACCGGAGCGTTCGCCTGCTCGGTGGTCCCGATCCCGAGCTGGCCGGAAGCGTTGGCGCCCCAGCACTTGACGGTCTGGTCGGCCGTGATCGCGCACGTGTGCGCGGTGCCGGCCGCGATCCGGGCGCGCACGGGCGCCGCGTTGGCGTCCGACCACCAGGGCAGCAGCACAGTGAACCCCGGCACCGCGAGCGCCACGAGCACGGCGACCAGGACGCCGGCGATGATGAAGCGACGGCGCCGAGTCGCCGGTTTCCCGGCAGCCTCCGTCATGAGCCCAGCTGACCGTTCATCCACGTCAGGCGCGCCTTGAGCCAGTCGCGCAGGTAGGTCACCTCCGCCGACCACGATCCCTTGATCACCTGTTCGTCCTCGAACCTCTCCGACACGTTCCACTTGCCGAAGTTTGCCGTAGCCGAGGTGGAGATGAGTCCGCTCTGCGTCGCGATGAACGCATCGCTGCCCTGCAACGAGGAGTAGACCTGCTTCCAGCGGGCCTTCACGTTGGCGGCGAACGTCGTGTCGGTGAAGATGCGGTTGATCCACGTCTCCGAGGTCATCTTCGCCTCGATGTTCGCGTTCTCGTTGCGCAGGTACCAGCCGCTCGTTGTGCCCTGGTTGGCCGGGTAGAGCGCCGAGCCCATGGAGGTGTCGAAGTCCCAGATCGGGCCGAAGTAAAGCTTGCCCGGCGTGGACGCCGTGTCTCGCGTCTTGTACATGATGCAACTCGTGTACAGGTTCGAGTCGAGGTTCTTCGTGAGCTCCTGGACGATGTACCAGTCGATCAACGACTTCTCGTCGATGTACTTGCGCCACCCGTTGGCCGGGTCGGCGAAGTTGGACGCGAACACCGCCTTGTCGGCGTCGTTCAGGTACTTCGTGATGTAGCTGATCTGTGCGGCAGTGATGCCGGAGCCGTCGTCCTCGTTCTCAGGCTCGTTGATCGCGATGATGCCGCTGTCACCCACGGTGACGTTGTGGTCACCCCCGGCGCGGAAGTCCCACTCAAGCAGGTAGGTTCCGGTCACTGCGGGGGCGGAGTCGTTCGCGCCGCCCTGGTTGTCCTTCAGTTGGTTCTCGCCGTTGGCGACCCGGCCCTCGCCCACGTTGACGCGCTCCATCAGCGTGTAGGCGCCCTGGTAGGTGCCGTTGACGTAGACGTCCACGGGCACCGAGTCGGGGGTGAAGGCCAGGTTGGACAGCCCCTGCCCCATCTTCATGGCCGCGGTGTTCCGCAGCAGAGAGCGGTCGTAGTGGTTGGCGATGAGAGCCCACTTCTTGGCGGTGCCCATGCCGCACAGGTTGACCTTCTTATCGAGCCCGATCTTGTAGGGCTTCTTGTCGAGGGTCCAGGTGTAGTTCCCGCGTCCCGAGACCTTCATCAGCAGGTTGGTCGAGGTCGCGCACGCCGTCGAGGTTGTCCCTGCCGCCTTGGTGGCCGCGGTGATCGTCATGCGGCCCTCCCAATAGTCGGTGGTATTGGCGATCGAGGCGCCCTCGTTGGTGTCGATGTAGACGGTCGCCAGACCGGTGGCCGGGCTCATCGCGGCGTGCGGGGCCGCGTACTTCACCACGTCGGAGAGCAGCGGCGTGGCTGACGTCGGGTTGATCACCGCCCGGTAGGAGTGCTCGACCTCCAACGGGTTGGCAACGGTGAGCTTCGCCACGCCGGAGCCGTTCGCGGTAGCCGAACCGATCGACACCCAGGACGCCGCCGTCACCTCGCTGGTCGTCGACGTGACAATGGTCTGCTTCTGGAACTGCACCGACTTGCCGCTGTTGGCGCTGCCGAAGTTGGCCGTGAACACGGCGCTTGTCCCGCTGTTCGCGGCCGTGAGCGTGCCGGCCGATGCCACGGTGATCTTGACGGTGTCCGTCGCCTCCGCCTGGCCGTCGCCGACGGTCAGCGTGAACGTGAAGACGCCGTTCGCGGACGCCGTGAACGTCGGCTTGGCCGTCTTCGGGTTGGTCAGCGTGACGCCGCTGCCCTCGGTCAGAGCCCAGCTGTACGTCAGCGTGTCGCCGTCGGCGTCCGAGGACTTCGAGCCGTCGAGGGTGATGAGGACGCCCGGCTGCATGGTCTGGTCGGCACCCGCGTTCGCCACCGGCGCCGTGTTCGGCGCCTGCGTGATCGCGATCTCGACGTCGTCGGAGTCCTCGGTCGCCCCGTCGGTGACGGTGAGGCGGAACCTGTAATTGCCTGCCGTCTTCGTGGTGAAGGTCGGCTTGGCGGTGGTGGGTCCGGTCAGCGTCACGGACGCCGGCGTGGTGCCCACCTGCGCCCAGGAGTACCGCAGCGTGCCGTTGCCGTTCGGATCGGAGGAACCCGAGCCGTCGAGAGTGATCGTCTTGCCGGTGAGGCCGGACGCGTCCGGTCCGGCGTTCGCGTCCGGCGGCTCATTCGTGGCGACCGAGACGCTCACGGTGTCGGTGGAGGACAGCTTGCCGTCGGAGACGGTCAGCGTGAACGCATACGTGCCCGCCTCCGTCGGCTTGAAGCCGGCCTTCGCGGACGTGTCGTCGGCGATGTCGACCGCGGGCCCGCCGTCGGCGTTCTGAGTCCACTTGTAGGTGAGCGGGTTGCCGTCGGGGTCGCTGGAGGACGAGCCGTCCAGTGCCAGGGTGGTGCCGGTGAAGCCCACGGCATCCGACCCTGCGTTCGCGATCGGGGCTCGGTTGGCGGCGTTGAAGCCCCACACCTCGATCTCGGCCAGGCCGACGTTCTGGTTGGTGGAGGCCACCGACGTGATGTTGAGGTTCAGGCTGGTGATCGTGCGCGCGGCGAACGTCACCGTCGTCGCCGTGCCGGCGTTGACGAGCGAGCCGGTGGCGACCGTGGAGCCGTCCGAGAACTCTAGCGTCGCGCCGGTGACGCGGTCGCTGTTGTTCGGCCGGTCGTAGAGGACGACCTTGTTCACCGTGACCGGAGCGGGCCACACGAGCTTGAGCCAGCTGCCGGCGCCGCCTCCAACCGTCGCCCACTCCTTGGTGGCGTCCGTCGGATAGCCGACCGCGAATCCGTCGATCGCCTTGGCCGCAGTCTGCTGGGTGGTGGAGTTCTGCGAGGACGCCGTAGCGGTCGCCTTGCCCGCGAGGTTCGCCGCCACCGGGGGCGCATCGCCGACCGCCACCTTGACCTCGTCGGGCGTGGACGAGGCCTGACCGTCGCTCACGACCAGCCTGAACGTGTAGGTGCCGACGACCGACGCCGTGAACGTCGGCTGGGCGCTCGACGCGCCCGACAGCGTGACGGCGGCCGGCGTGCTGCCGACCTGCGTCCAGGTGTAGCTCAGCGGGGACTTCTCCGGGTCGCTGGACTTCGTCCCGTCCAGCGTCACGACGCTGCCGGCGTACACCGACTGATCGGCGCCCGCGTTGGCCGCCGGCGCCTGGTTCGGCACGACCGTCACGGTGACCGAGGCGGTCGAGCTGAGCTTGCCGTCGGAAACCGTCAGGTCGAACGTGTACGAGCCCGCGGCGTCGGCCTTGAAGGTGGGCTTGGCGGTGTCGGCGCCCGTCAGCGGCACCGTGGGCGTCCCCTGCTGCTTCCAGCCGTAGGACAGGACGTCGCCGTCGGGATCGCTCGACGCCGATCCGTCCAGCGTGACCGTCGTGCCCGCCGGGGCCGTGAAGGCCGTGCCCGCATTCGCCACCGGCGACCGGTTCTCGGCGGCCGCACCCCAGACCTCGATCTCGGCCAGGCCCACGTTCCGGGTGGCGCTCGAGACCGTGGTGACCTCGAGCCGGATGCTCGACGTGACGCGCTCGGGGAAGCTCACCGTCGTCGCCGCCCCGTTGTTGGTCAGCGAGCCCGTCGCGAGCTTCGTGCCGTCGGAGAAGACCAGGTTGGCCGCCGTGATGCGGTCGTCGGTGTTCGGCCGGTCGTAGAGCACGACCCGGTCGGTCCGGATCGGAGCGGTCCAGGTCAACTGCAGCCAGCTGCCCGCCTTCCCACCGACGGTGGCCCACTCCTTGGTGTAGTCCGTGGGGTAGCCGGTGGCCGCGCCGTCGATCGCCTTCGAGGGGATCTGCCCGGTGGTGTCGTTCCAGGAGGACGCCGTCGCTGTCGCCTGGGCGGCGACGTTGCCGGTCGCGGCGACGGCCGTCGCCGGTGCCGCCAGAGGCAGCCCCGCCCCGAGGAGCGCGCCGGCGACGACAACCGCGAGTCTGGCGGGCCAGGGCCTCCGGGTTGGACGAACGCTCGAACCTGGCTGACCCCGCATCAACGTCTCCTTCAGACTTCATGACCGGGCGCGATGGGGTGACCGCACGAATCTCCCCCCTCGCGCGCATACATCGCCCGGAGCCTGCGTTCTTGCCGACCGATCCGGGCTCCGTGACGCTAACAGGTTCAGGGCCCGGTCACAGGCATTACTCAAAAAGCGTGCACTTCTTGTCGAGACTATTCGTCACCGGAGGCCGGCTCGACCCAGGCCGGACGCGGCCCGTTGTAGTCGGGTCCGTACGCCCCGGGGGCCGGACGCCGACGGCGCAGCGGCGCCCGGACGCCGGGCGCGAGCCGCCGGGCGAACACCAGGTAGCCGGTGTGGCCGGTGGTCGAGTGCGCCGGCCTGATCGCCAGCCCCTCGGCGTGCCACTCGCGCACCTCGTACTCCCGCGCCCAGGGCTCGGTGAAGCCCTCGTGGGAACGGATCATGTCCATGACCCGCCCCATCTGGGTGGTGGTCGCCACGTAGCAGCACAGGAAGCCCCCCGGCGTCAGCACCTCGGCCACCGAGGCGACGCAGTCCCAGGGAGCCAGCATGTCGAGGATCGCCCGGTCGACCGGCTCCGGCCCGCGGGTGTCGACGAGGTCGCCGACGCGCAGGTCCCAGGCCGGGTGCTGGCCCCCGAAGAACGTCTCCACGTTCTTCCGGGCCACCTTGGCGAATTCCTCGCGCCGCTCGTAGGAGTAGACCCGCCCCCCGGGCCCGACCGCGCGGAGCAGCGACAGCGTCAGCGCCCCGGAACCGACCCCCGCCTCTAGGACGCGAGCCCCCGGGAAGATGTCGGCCTGCATGCAGATGGCCGCGGCGTCCTTGGGGTAGATGACCGCCGCCCCGCGCGGCATCGCGACCGTGAACTCGTTCAGCACGGGCCGGAACGCCAGGAACTGGTGCCCACCGACCGAGCGCACCACGCTGCCCTCGGGGCGTCCGATCAGGTCGTCGTGCGCGACGCCGCCGTGGGTGGTGTGGAAGACGCCGCCGGCCCGCAGCAGCACGGAGTGGCGGCGTCCCTTCTGGTCGGTGAGCGTGACGCGTTCGCCGGCGCGCAGCGGGCCGACGCTGACGCCGGAGAGCTCCGGCGCGTCGCCTCCGGCCTCGCTGGCGAGGCTCCCGGACGGCCCGGTGCCGGTTCCTGCGTCGGCGGTCGTCTCGTCGGTCATCGGGTGAACCCCCACAGTCCCAGTTGCCAGCACGGCCCGAACGTGTCGCCGACGACCTTGACGTCGGCGCCCACGAACAGCGTCTCCCCCGTCAGCGACACCGGCAGCACGGTCGCGTCGGCGGCCGCTTGCTGCTGGATCTCCGCCAGCACCGCCTGCCGCGCCGCCGTGTCGGCCAGCGTCCGCGCGGTCTGCGTCAACCCGGCCAGCTTCGCGGCGCTGCCCGGCAGCGGCGCGTCGGTGTAGGCCTGCAGCCACCCGAGCGCGGTGTTCGCCCAGGCCCCGGCGTCGGTCAGCACCAGGTCGGCGTCGGACGCGTCCGGCTTGAGCTGGACGCTCATGCCCGCGTTGCCCTCCAGCCGGTCGCGCAGCAGGCGCGCGAGGTCGGCCTGCCCCGGCGCCCTGGACGAGTAGGCCAGGGTCAGGTTGAGCCGCGAGCCCGGCACCGGCGTCGCCGTCGGACGCCCTCCCGCCGGGAAGGACGCCGTCGAGCCGGCCACGGTCGGCGGCACCAGCGACGTCAGCGTCCGGTCGGGCTCCAGCGCCGCGGCGACCGCGGCCCGTACCTCGGCGCGACCCCTGAGCTCGCTCGCCGGGTTCCACAGCAGGCGCTGCACGCGGGCGTCCGGCATGGCGATCTCGGTCATCGTGGTTCGCGTCGTGCCGGACGCCAGTCGGCCGAGCGCCGCGGCGTCCAGGCTGCGCCAGACGACCTGCGTGGTGCCGGCGGCCATCGCCTGCTCGACGGTCGCCGAATCGGCGGCGAACGCGAGCCGGATCGTGTCGATGCCCGCCCGGGTCGCGCCCTGGTAGGTGTAGTTGCGGATGAACGTCAGCGAGTCCTCGGCCACGTTGTCGAGCGCGAACGGCCCCGACCCGATCGGCTTCACGCTGTTCGGACGCGCCTTGTCCGGGTCGTAGGAGTCCTCGTCGACGATGGACGCCGCCGGCGTCGCCAGCGCCACCCCGAACTGGTTGTCGGCCCACGACAGGTAGAAGCGCACGGTCAGGTCGTCGACCACCTCGACCCGCTGCAGCGAGTCGAACAGCTTGATCGACGTGCCGGCGATGTTGAGCCGGTAGGCCCGTTCGATGCTGAACTTCACGTCGGACGCCGTCAGCGCGTGCCCGTTGCTGAACACGAGCCCTTTGAGGAGCGTGCACTCGTAGACGGTCGGCTGTTTGAACAGGCAGTCGCCGGCGTCCGGCTTGGGCTCCGGCGAGCCGGAATGGACGATCAGCAGCCGCTGGAAGACGTTGAGCGCGACGATGGCGTCCGCGCCGGTCTGCGCGCCCGCGGGGTCGTAGCTGGTCGGCACCTCGGTCGTCGTCACCGTGAACGGAGGTGGCGGGGTGATCGCCGTGCCGCTCGCCGAGGGCGACACCGGCGGGGCCGACGGCGTGGTGCAGCCGGCGACGAGCAGCACGAACAGCAAGACGGACGCCAGCGCCGCTGTCCGCCGGGACTCACCGCGCATTGAAGTACTTCGCCTCGGGGTGGTGGACGACGAACGCATCGGTCGCCTGCTCGGGGTGCAGCTGGAACTCCTCGCTCAGGGTCACGCCGATCCGGCCGGGCTCGAGCAGGGTGACGACCTTCGCGCGGTCCTCCAGGTCGGGGCAGGCCGGGTAGCCGAAGCTGTACCTCGATCCGCGGAACGCCTGGTCGCGGATCACGGCGGCACGCTCGCCGTCCTCGTCGCCGAACCCCAGCTCGGCCCGCACCCGGGCGTGCCACATCTCGGCCAGCGCCTCTGTCAGCTGCACCGAAAGGCCGTGCAGCTCCAGGTAGTCGCGGTAGGCGTCCGCCCCGAACAGGGACGCCGTCGCCTCCGACACCTTCGATCCCATGGTGACGAGCTGGAACGCGATCACGTCGGGGCCCAACTCGGCGGCCTCGGCCTCGTCTCGGAAGAAGTCGGCCAGACACAGCCGCCGCTCGCGCGGCTGGCGCGGGAAGGCGAACCGGGCGAGCTCGCGCGCGGGATCGTCGGGGTCGCCGACGACGAGCTCGTTGCCCGCCGAATGGCAGGGCCAGTAGCCGTAGACGGCCGCGAACTCCCCGAGTTGGTCGGTCTGGATGCGGTCGAGCCACGCCCGCAGCCGCGGCAGGCCCTCGCTCTCCATGAGCTCCTCGTACGAGCGCTCCCGCGATCCGCGCAGCCCCCACCGGCCCTTGAAGGTGGCGTCCAGGTCGAGCCAGGTGGCCAGCTCCCCCAGCTGGATGCCCTTCACCACCCGGCTGCCCCAGAACGGCGGCTCGGGCACGTCGACGCGGCGCGCGACATCCGAGCGGACGCCGTCGGCGTCCGTCTGCTCGGGGACGGGCTCGGACTGTGGCAGGCGGCGCTGCCGCGGCTCCGGCAGGGACGCCCCCGGCTCGCCCCGCTTGACGGCCATGACGGCGTCCATCAGCGCAAGCCCCTCGAAGGCGTCCTTCGCGTAGCGGACCTCGCCGGAGTAGAGGCCGTTGAGGTCGTGCTCGACGTAGGTGCGGGTGAGGGCCGCGCCACCCAGCAGCACCGGGTAGTGGCTGAGGCCGCGTGCGTTCATCTCGGCGAGGTTGTCGCGCATGACGACGGTCGACTTCACGAGCAGGCCGGACATGCCGATCGCGTCGGCGCCGTGGGCCTCGGCGGCGTCCAGGATGGCGGCGACCGGCTGCTTGATGCCCAGGTTGACGACGTTGTAGCCGTTGTTGGTGAGGATGATGTCGACGAGGTTCTTCCCGATGTCATGAACGTCGCCCTTGACCGTCGCCAGCACGAGCGTGCCCTTGCCGGAATCGTCGGTCGATTCGATGTACGGCTCGAGAAGCGCGACCGCCTTCTTCATGACTTCGGCCGAGGCGAGCACGAACGGCAGCTGCATCTGGCCGGATCCGAACAGCTCGCCGACGGTCTTCATGCCGGCCAGCAGGTCGTCGTTGATGATGTCGAGCGCGGGCTTGGCCGCGAGGGCCTCGTCCAGGTCGTCGGCCAGGCCGCGATCGTCGGCGTCCACGATGCGGCGCTGCAGGCGCTCGCCGAGCGGCAGCGCGGCCAGCTCGGCGGCGCGGGCCTCCTTGGTGGCGGCGGTCGTGACGCCCTCGAAGAGTTCCAGGAAGCGGGCGAGGGGGTCGTAGCCCTCCCGGCGGCGGTCGTAGATCATGTCGAGCGCGACCTCGCGCTGCTCGTCGGGGATGCGGGCCATCGGCAGGATCTTCGACGGGTGCACGATCGCGCTGCTCAGGCCGGCCTCGACCGCCTCGTGCAGGAAGACCGAGTTGAGCACCACGCGGGCGGCGGGGTTGAGCCCGAAGCTGACGTTGCTGACGCCCAGGGTGGTCTGGACGTCAGGGTGCGCGGCGGTGATGCGGCGAATCGCCTCGATCGTCTCGAGGGCGTCGCGGCGGGTCTCCTCCTGGCCGGTGCCGATGGGGAAGGTCAGGCAGTCGACGATGATGTCGGATTCGGCCATCTTCCAGGTGCCGGCCAGGTCTGCGATCAGCCGCTCGGCGACCCTCACCTTCCAGTCGGCCGTGCGCGCCTGGCCCTCCTCGTCGATGGTCAGCGCGACCACCGCCGACCCGTGCTCGGCGACCATCGGCATGACCTTCGCGTAGCGCGAGTCGGGGCCGTCGCCGTCCTCGTAGTTGACGGAGTTGATGACGCTGCGTCCGGCCAGCGATTCGAGCCCGGCCTCGATCACCCCAGGCTCGGTGGAGTCGATGACGATCGGCAGCGCGACCGCCGTGTTCAGCCGGGACGCCAGCGCGCGCATGTCCTCCGCGCCGTCGCGTCCGACGTAGTCGGCACACAGGTCGAGCAGGTGGGCGCCGTCGCGGCTCTGCGCCTTGGCGATGCTCAGGCACTGGTCCCAGTCGCCGGCCAGCATCGCCTCGCGGAAGGCCTTCGAGCCGTTGGCGTTCGTCCGCTCGCCGATCGCGAGGTAGGAGGTGTCCTGCCGCAGCGGCGTCTCGGCGTAGAGCGACGAGACCGCCGCGACGTGCTCGGGCGTCCGGGGCACGACGGGCAGCCCGCGGACGGCGTCCGACAACTGCCGGATGTGCTCGGGCGTGGTGCCGCAGCAGCCGCCGACGAGGCACAGACCGAACTCGGCGACGTAGGCCTGGAGCGACTCTGTGAGTTCCTCGGCCGTCAGCGGGTAGTACGCGCCGTCGGCGGTCAGCACGGGCAGGCCGGCGTTCGGCATGCACGAGACGCCGATGCGGGCGTGGCGGGCCAGGTGGCGCAGGTGCTCGCGCATCTCGGCGGGGCCGGTCGAGCAGTTCAGCCCGATGACGTCGATGCCCAGCGGCTCCAGCGCGGTCAGGGCGGCGCCGATCTCGGAGCCGACGAGCATCGTGCCGGTGGTCTCGACGGTGACGCTGACGATGATCGGCACCTCGCGTCCCTGCGCCGTCATCGCCCGCTTGGCGCCGATGACGGCGGCCTTGGCGGCCAGGACGTCCTGGCAGGTCTCGACGATGATGCCGTCGGCGCCGCCGCGCAGCAGGCCCTCGGCGCAGGTGCGGTAGCCGTCGCGCAGCGCCGCGAACGTGACGTGACCGAGGCTGGGCAGCTTGGTGCCGGGGCCCATCGAGCCCAGCACGAACCGGGGCCGCTCCGGCGTCGACAGCCGCTCGGCGACCTGGCGCGCGATGGACGCCCCGGCCTCGGCGAGTTCGCCGATCCGGTCGGCGATCTCGTACTCGGCCAGCGCGCTCAGGTTGGCGCCGAACGTGTTGGTCTCGACGGCGTCCGCTCCCGCGGCGAAGTACGCCTCGTGGATCTTCGCCACCACGTCGGGCCTGGTCACGTTGAGGATCTCGTTGCAGCCCTCCAGGCCGGCGAAGTCGTCCAGCGTCAGGTCGAAGCCCTGCAGCTGTGTGCCCATGCCACCGTCCGCGACGACGACGCGGGACGACAGCGCGGCGGCAAGATCCGAATTCACCCGCTCAGGATAGTGGCGCCCCTGCGCCCGGCCGCCCGATCCCGGCCCGGGAGGCCCGGGGACGCCAACGCGCCACGGGACGCCGGGCCGGGACGCGCAACCGGCCCGCGAAGCGGCCTCGGTAGACTGGCCGGTATGCCCACGCAGTCCCAGTTGCGCGGCCTCAAGCGGCCGGTCGTCATCGCCGCCTTCGGAGGCTGGAACGACGCCGGGGACGCGGCCACGGGTGTCGTCGACCACCTGGCCGAGCTCACCTCGGCCGAGTTCGTCTTCGCGCTCGACCCCGACGACTACTACGACTTCACCGAGACCCGTCCCGTCGTGATGAACACCGACGACGGACGCCGGATCATCGAGTGGCCGACGGTCGAGGTGCTGCTCGGTCACCTGCCCGACCGCGACCTCGTGCTGATCGGCGGGCCCGAGCCCAACTACCACTGGAACGCCTTCTGCTCCAAGCTCGTGTCGGCCATGCTCACGATCAAGCCCGAGAAGGTCATCCTGCTGGGCGCGATGCTCGCGGACGCGCCCCATCGGCGTCCGATCCAGATCGCGATCAACGCCACCGACTACGAGGGGCCGACCGGCATCGTCGGCGTCCTGACCCAGGCGTGCAAGGACGCCGGCTTCGAGACGACGACGCTGTGGGCGTCCGTGCCGCACTACGTCGCCGAGCCGCCGAACCCCAAGGCGACGCTCGCGCTGCTCGGGCACGTCGAGGACGCCCTGGACGTCACCCTCGACGCCGGCGAGCTGCCCGAACTGGCCGCCGCCTGGGAGGGCCGCGTCGACGACCTCGCCGCCGACGACCCCGACGTCGAGAGCTACATCTCGACGCTGGAGGAGCACTACGACGAGGACGCCGACGGCGGAGTCGCCGACCAGCTCGCGGCCGAGGCCGAGCGCTTCCTGCGCCGCCGCAACCGCTGAGCAGCGAGCCCGGTTCTCAGCCGAGTGCCGCCCGGATCGCCGCGATCGCCTGCTGCTCGTTCGCCGAGACACCCTTGGACGCCGCCGCCACCGCCTCGACGGCCTGCAGCACGACCTGCCTGAGGGCCGCGCCGGCGGCCGGGTCCTTCGCGTCGGCGAGCTGGACGGCCGCCTGCAGCCTGGGGATCGCCTGGGCGCGGAACTCCGCCGCCGAGGACGCCTCGGGCAGCACGAGCCCGCCCGACAGCAACTGCTGAACGGCGGCCGGGGCGGCGCTCAGGGCCTTCGCACCAGCGGCACTCTCGACGAAGGTCGCGAAGAAGCCCGGGTCGGCCTGCGAGACGTAGGCCAGCGCGCCGAAGACGCCCTGGCGAATCGCCGTCTTCTCGTCGTCGGTGATGACGGACGCCGTCGCCGCGGCGGGGCCGGTGGGCATCGTGGGTGCCGTCGGCATGGTCGGCATCGTGTTCGCGGCCGGGGGCTGGGAGTACGTGGGCTGTTCGGAACCGAACGGTGTGGTGGACATGGGTCCATCCTCGTCCGGTCGGGAGGCCCCTGTTACGAGTGCCGGCTTGAATTCGAGTATCGAATCTGGGACGCCCGCTAGCGCCGCTCGGTCGCCGCGGATAACCGCGGGGCGTCGTGCCCCGGCGGAGTCAGTGGGCGTGCCGCCCGCAGCCGCAGCGCAGGTCGGCCTGGTCCTTCAGCGACCGCACGACGGCGTCCGGATCTTCGGCCCGGAACACGGCCGAGCCCGCGACGAAGACGTCCGCGCCGGCGTCCACACACCGATCGACGGTCTCCTCGGAGACGCCGCCGTCGACCTGGATCCAGATCTCGGCACCGGTGGCCTTGATGATCTCGCGGGTGCGCCGGATCTTGCCGAGCATGCCGTCGAGGAAGCTCTGGCCGCCGAAGCCGGGGTCGACGGTCATGATCAGCACCATGTCGAACTCGGTGATGATGTCGGCGATCGGCTCGACGGCGGTCTGCGGACGCAGACCGATGGACGCCCGCGACCCCAGCGCGCGGATTTGACGGGCCGTGCGGATCGGGGCCTGGGACGCCTCGAGGTGGAACGACACCGACTCGCAACCCAGCTCGGCGTACTGCGGCGCCCAGAGGTCGGCGTTCTCGATCATCAGGTGGATGTCGAGGAAGCGTTCGCGGTGGTTGTTGCGCAGGCACTCCACCACCGGCAGCCCGAGGGTCAGGTTCGGGACGAAGTGGTTGTCCATGACGTCGATGTGGATCGCGTCCGCGCTGGGGATGCGCGCGATCTCGGCGTCCAGCGAGGCCAGGTTAGCGTTCAGGATGCTGGGATGGATGCGGTTCGCCACGCCCTCAACCCTAGTGCCGGAGGCGTTGACGCTGGACTTCGGTCAGGGAGTTGCCACGCCGTGGGCGGCGGCGAGCGCGAACAGCGGCGGCACCTTCTCGGCCTCGACGCCGACGTGCCGGACGCGCGTCCGCAAGACCATGGACGCCGCCCGCATCCGGCGTCCTTCGCGCAGCCGCACGGTGACGTTGGCCGCCGTGCGGTGCGGGGTGTGCTCCAGCGACTCGACGTCGGCCCAGGCGACCGCGAACCCGATCGGTCCCAGCAGGCGGACGCCGACGGCGTCCGCCCGGACGCGCTGGCGTCCCAGACCGAGGCCGACGGGCAGCTGAATGGCCGACAGCACCACCAGGACGCCGTAGATCACCAGCAGTTCGGTCCGGGGGGTGGGAGACATCACCTGCAGGAGGAAGAGCAGCCCCCAGATGGGCAGCACCGCGACGTAGAGCGTCGCGATCAGGGGGCTGCGCAGCTCGCTGGACACCCGCTCCGGGAAGTCGGCGCGCTCCGGGATCTCGCTCATGACTTCAGTCTGGCAGGGCCGGGTCAAGCCGTGACGCGCAGCAGGGCGAGGAACATCGCGTCGGTGCCGTGGCGGTGCGGCCACAGCTGGACGGCGTCCCCCAGCGCGCAGTCGGGGACGCCCGGGAGGGCGTCGGACGTGTGGAGGCGCTGGACCGTGCGCGGCGTGGTGGCCAGGACGGCGTCCACGACGTCAACGGTCTCGCGGCGGTGCGGGGAGCAGGTGGCGTAGGCGACGACCCCGCCGGGGGCCGCGGCTTCGAGCGCGTTGGTGAGCAGGACGCGCTGGAGCGGGACGAGGGCGTCCAGGTCGGCGGGTGTGCGCCGCCAGCGGGCCTCCGGACGCCGCCGCAGGGCCCCCAGCCCGGTGCAGGGCACGTCGGCCATCACGCGTGCGAACAAGCCGGGACGCCACGCCGGCCGGGTGCCGTCGGCGCAGAGGACGACCGGGGCGTGCGTCCCGGAGTAGGCGCGCAGGGCCTGGGCGACCAGGACGGCCCGGTGCTCCTGGAGTTCGCTGGCGACGAGGCGTTCCCCGGCTTCGATCGCGAGCCCGGCCAGCAGCGCGGCCTTGCCGCCGGGGCCGGCGCACAGGTCGAGCCAGGGGTCAGCGGGGGCCTCGGGATGGGCGAGCGCCCAGGCGACGAGCTGGGAGCCCTCGTCCTGGACGCCCGCGCGCCCCTCGCGCAGTGCCGGCAGGTCGGCGGGGTTGCCCGCGCGGCGGGCGCCGAAGGGGCTGTACGGGGTGGGCTCGCCGTCCAGTTCGGCGCGGGTGGCCAGCCCGGGACGGATCGCGAGCGTGGTGACGGGCGCGACGTTGTCGGCCGTCAGGGCGGCCTCGGCCTCGTCGCCC
This sequence comes from Propioniciclava sp., assembly GCA_036803965.1. Lineage (GTDB taxonomy): Bacteria > Actinomycetota > Actinomycetes > Propionibacteriales > Propionibacteriaceae > Propioniciclava. The sequence goes on along the minus strand of DAIRTI010000015.1, from coordinate 18,254 downwards.
AGCAGGTCGAGGTAGACCTCGGCGATCCAGCGGGGGTGGTGGGTGCGGGTGGCGAGCGCACCGACGGCGTCCTCACCCACGGACAGCTCGGCGACCCATTCGTCCAGGCTGCGGGCGGCGACCTTGCGCAACACCGCATTGGTGAGCCCGACGACCCGCTCGCCGACCTCGGCGCCGGCGAGCTCGACGGTCGCGGCGACGGCGGCGCGGGCCGGGACGCGCATCGAGAGGAGCTGGTGCGTCCCGAGGCGCAGCGTATCGAGCAGTTCGGGCTGCAGGGCTGGCGTGGGGCGTCCGGACGCCGTCTCGAGCACCCGGTCGTAGGTGCCGAGCAGCCGGCAGGTGCCGGAGACGAGTTCGGTGACGAAGGCGGCGTCACGGGCGTCCGGGCGGGCCTCGGCCAGTTGGCGGCCCAGCTCGAGATTGGCGTAGGCGTCCTGGCCGGTGACGGACCGCAGCACCCGGAAGGCGAGGACGCGGGGGGCGTCCGGGCGGCGGCGGGCGAGTCGCTGGTGGGGCATCAGGAATCGGCCGGGTCGAAGGAGAGGGCGTCCGCCCGCAGGCCGCGGGCCCAGTCGGCGGCAGGCATCTCCTTCTTGCCCTGGGGCTGGACGCGCACCAGTTCGAGGTCGACGGTGCCGGTGCCGACGACGACTCGGCGGCGCTCGGGGCGAACGTGCCCGGCCGCAAGCTCGCGGGTGTCGAGCGGGCGGGCGAGGGCGATCCTGAGCCGTTCTCCGTTGATGGTGGTCCAGGCCATGGGGTCGGGCGAGCAGCCGCGGATCAGGCGCTCCAACTCGTGGCCGTCGCGGGTCCAGTCGAGGTGGGCCTCGGCGACGGTGATCTTGGGGGCGATGGTGAGGCCGTCCTCGGGCTGCGGGGTGGGGTCGACGCTCGCGAGGTCGTCCAGGGTGTCGAGCAGCAGGCGGGCGCCCTCGTCGGCGAGGGCGGTGAGCAGCTCGCCGGCGGTCTCGGTGCCGGTGAGGGGGTGGGTGAGGGTGCGGTAGAGCGGGCCGGCGTCCAGGGCCTTGACGACGCGGAACGTGGACGCGCCCGCCACGGCGTCCCCGGCGATGATCGTGCGCTGGGCCGGGGCGGCGCCGCGCCACCGCGGCAGCAGCGAGAAGTGCAGGTTGATCCAGCCGTACCGGGGCACGTCGAGCACCGGCTGGGTGAGCAGGTTGCCGTACGCGACGATGGGGCAGGCGTCCGGGGCGAGCTCGCGCAGCCGGGCGAGAAAGCCCTCGTCGGACGCCTTCGCCGGCTTCAGCGCCTCGATGCCGTGAGCCGCCGCCCACGCCCCCACCGGGGACGGAACGGGGGTGCCCGAGCGGCCACGGGGGGCGTCCGGGCGAGTCACGACGGCGAGCAGGTCGTGGCCGGACTCCGCCAGCAGTTCGAGCGACGGGAGGGCCACGGCGGGGGTACCGGCAAAGACGACACGCACGGCCCAACCCTAGCGATGGGCTTCCCTCGGGCGGTGCTCAGTCGTAGCATGGCCGGGACCGGGGATATACCCGGACACCCCGAGAGAGGAGCGGCGCAATGGCAGAACTCTCGAAGAAGGTCAGGGGCCGCTGAGGCCCGCACCCTACTCACCGAAGGCCGCCCGGCGATTACGCCCGGCGGCCTTCGCGTGTCCGGAGTTCGCCATGATCACGCCAGCCTTCCGGCTCACGGAGTGTGTCTTCTAGTCGATCACCTGCGGGTCGACCCGGACGCGCACGACCGGCTCCTTGGCCAGCGAGCGCCGCGCCGACTCGGCCCGCAGCGCGGCGAACAGCCCGGTGACGCCCCCGGCGGAGTGTTCCTGACCGGGCCCCGCACTCAAGGTGGAAGGTTGTGCCCCGACTACGGGGTAGAAGTCTCCAGTTTGTGCTCGGGGAGGCGGGTTGGCCGTGCGCAGGGTGAGCCGCCAGGCTTCCTCGTCCCCCTTGGCAGCCGCCGACCGCGCGGGACCGAACCGCTCCACGCCCGGCACCGCCGCGGCCACCACGTCGTAGGCGTCGACGGCCGGTCGAGGCCCTTCGATGACGACCAGCTTGGCGGCGGGTGGGAAGCCGGTGGCCCGCCGGTCGCCGAGCTCACGGGCGGCGAAGCCGGCCGGATCGAGCCGCACCAGCGCCTGCAGGGCCCGGGCGTCGGTCTCCCCCACCGCCAGCACCGTGCCGCCGTGCGCCGCCGGACGCACCAGCGCGCATACCGCCAGCCAACGCCGCAACGCCTCCTCGGCCGCCCGCAACTCCGGACGCGCCAGCACCAACCACGTGTCGAGCAGGATCGCCGCGGCGTACCCCCCGGACGCCGTCGGCTCGGCCCCCGGCGTGGCCAGCACCAGCGCCGGCTCGTCGGACACGGACTCGACCAGGTGCCCCGACCACGACTCGACGACCCGGGTCTGCGGGAACGCCTTCCCGATCTCCTCGGCCGTCCGCCGGACGCCTACCCGGGGCGCCCGCAGCCGGACGCCCCCGCAGTTGGAGCAGCACCAGCCGCCGGAGTTCAGCGGCCCGCAGGCGCCGCACGTCAGCCGCAGCACCGGCGGCTCGCCCCGCGCGCCCGGCGCGTTCTCGCCGCGCAGGGTGCGCCCGCAACGGGGACAGCGCGCGGCCTCGCGGCACCGTTCGCAGGCGAGGGCCGAGACGTAGCCGGCGCGCGGCACTTGGAGCAGCACGGGCCCGGACGCCAGGCCCGCACGGATCGCCGCGAACACGTCGTGCGGCAGTCGGGCCGCCCGCGCAGCCGGGTCGCGATCGAGCGCCCAGTCGGTGTCGGCCGCGATGCGGACCACCGGACCCAGCCGCCGGTTCTCCGCCGGCGGCAACTCCAGAGGGGCCAGCCAGCCCCGCTCCACCAGTGCCTGCGTCTCGGCTGTCCGGGCGTGCCCCGCGATCAACAGAGCGCACCGCTCCTGCGCCGCCCGCAGTGCGGCGACCTCGCGGGCGTGCTGGTATGGCGCACGCGGTTCGGCCAGGGAGTCGTTCCCCTCGTCCCACAGCGCGATGAGCCCCAGGTCGCGCACCGGCGCGTAGACGGCGTTCCGCGTACCCAGCACCAGACGGACGCCCCCGCGCGCCGCTGCCAGGAAGGCCCGGTAGCGCGCGGCCGGCCCCAGCTCCGCCGAGAGTGTCACGAACGAGCCGGCACCGAAGGCGTCCACGCACCGCGCCTCCAGCACGGCCAGCGCGTCGGCGTCCGGGACGATGAGCAGCGCCCCGCGCCCCCCGCTCAGCGTCGCCCCGGCCGCCTCAACCAGCCCGGACGCCCAGGCGCCCACCCCGTCGCAGACCGGCACCGGCGTCCAGGCGGCCCTCAGTGGACGCCCATCGGCGAGGGCGTCCAGGTAACCGCGCCCGCCCCGGTACAGGGGCAGCACCGCCGCGAGGGGCGCGACCCGCGGCGCCGGGTGCCCCACCGGCTGGGCCGCCTCGGTGCTCGCGTGCCGGGCGGGCACGGCCATACGCACCACGTCGGAGAACGTGCCGGCGTAGTGGTCGGCCACGGCCCGGCACAGGCGGGCCACCGGCCCGGTCAGCACGACCTCGGGCGAGATCACCCGCTCGAGCGGACGCAGCTGGCCCTCGGCGTCCGAGGTGTCCGACAGCCCCAGGACGTATCCGTCGCGCAGCCTGCCGGCGAACCGGACCCGCACCCGCACGCCGGGCGCCACGACCCCCCGCGCCGCCTCGGGCACCAGGTAGTCGAACGGACGATCCAAGTGCGGCAACGACACGTCGACCGCCACCCGCGCCACCAGCGGGGGCGCGGCGGTCTCGGTCATGGCGACGATCCTGCCAGGTCCCACCGACGCCGGGTCGACGGGGGCGGGGGCGACCAGAGTCAGCGGCGGACGCCCGTCAACGCCGAACACATCCTGAGCACGGGGAGCGACGAGAAGTCAGCCGCGGACGGCCGCCGCCAACGCTTCGGCGCGGTCGGTGCGCTCCCAGGTCATCACGTCGAGCTCGCGGCCGAAGTGGCCGTAGTTCGTCACCTGCGAGTAGATGGGCCGCAGCAGGTCGAGATCGCGGATGATCGCCGCCGGCCGCAGGTCGAACACCTCCAGCACCGCGGCGTTGATCTGCTCGACCGGCACCGTCTCGGTGCCGAAGCACTGGGTATAGAAGCCGACCGGGTGCGCGCGTCCGATGGCATACGACACCTGCACCTCGCAGCGCGTCGCGAGCCCGGCGGCGACCACGTTCTTAGCCACCCAGCGCATCGCGTACGACGCCGACCGGTCGACCTTCGAGGGATCCTTCCCCGAGAACGCTCCGCCGCCGTGACGCGCCATACCGCCGTAGGTGTCGACGATGATCTTCCGGCCGGTGAGCCCGGCGTCGCCCATCGGCCCACCGATCACGAACTTCCCGGTCGGGTTCACGAACGTCTTCAGCCCCGCGTGGCTGATGTCGTAGCGCGCCAGCACCGGGTCGATCACATGCGCCCGCACGCCCGCGACGATCGACGCGTGGTCGATCCGCTCGGCGTGCTGCGTCGACACCAGCACCGTGTCGACGCGCACGGCCCGGTCGCCCGAGTACTCGATCGTCACCTGCGTCTTGCCGTCGGGCAGGACCCAGTCGAGCTCGCCCATCTGCCGCACCTCGGCCAGCTGCTCCGCCAGCCGGTGGGCGATGTCGATCGGCAGCGGCATCAGCGTCGGGGTGTCGAGGCAGGCGTAGCCGAACATCAGCCCCTGGTCGCCGGCGCCCTGCCGGTCGAGCGGGTCGGTGTCGGTCTCGTCCTCGCGGACCTCCTCCGCCGTGTCCACGCCCTGGGCGATGTCGGGGCTCTGCGCGCCGAGCGACACGAGGACCCCGCACGAGGTGCCGTCGAAGGACGCGTCGGCCCGGTCGTAGCCGATGTCGCAGATGCGCTGCCGCGCGATGCCCGCGATGTCGGCGTACGCGTCGGTCGTCACCTCGCCGGCGACCACGACGGTTCCCGTGGTGACCAGGGTCTCGACCGCCACGCGGCTGCGTTCGTCCTGGGCCAGCAGCGCGTCCAGGACGGCGTCGCTGACGGCGTCCGCCACCTTGTCCGGATGGCCTTCGGTGACCGACTCCGACGTGAACAAGCGACTCATGGGCGTCCTTTCCGGGTCAGTACCGGTAGAAGTCAGGCTTGTAGGGGCCCTCGACGCTCACGCCGAGGTACTCGGCCTGCGCCGGCGTCAGCGTGGTCATCCGAACGCCGAGGGCGTCCAGGTGCAGCCGGGCGACCTCCTCGTCGAGCTTCTTGGGCAGGGTGTAGACGCCGGTCGGGTACGCGTCCGGCTTGGTGAACAGCTCGATCTGCGCCAGCACCTGGTTGGTGAAGCTCGTGCTCATGACGAAGCTCGGGTGGCCGGTCGCGTTGCCGAGGTTGAGCAGGCGTCCCTCGCTCAGCACGAGGATCGAGTGCCCGTCGGGGAACGTCCACGAATCGACCTGCGGCTTGATCACCGTCCGCACGACGCCGGGCACCGCCTCCAGCCCGGCCATGTCGATCTCGTTGTCGAAGTGGCCGATGTTGCCGACGATCGCCAGGTCCTTCATGGACGCCATGTGCTCGGCCGTGATCACGTCGCGGCACCCCGTCGCGGTCACGAAGATGTCGACGCTTCCGACCACGTCCTCCAGCCGCGCGACCTGGTAGCCGTCCATCGTCGCCTGCAGCGCGCAGATCGGGTCGACCTCGGTCACGATCACCCGCGCGCCCTGCCCGGACAGCGCCTCCGCGCAGCCCTTGCCGACGTCGCCGTAGCCGCAGACCAGCGCGGTCTTGCCGCCGATCAGCACGTCGGTGCCCCGGTTGATGCCGTCGATCAGGCTGTGCCGGATGCCGTACTTGTTGTCGAACTTGCTCTTGGTCACCGAGTCGTTGACGTTGATCGCCGGGAACAGCAGCGCCTGCGCCCGCGCCATCTCGTACAGCCGGTGGACGCCGGTCGTCGTCTCCTCCGTCACCCCGCGGACGCTGTTCGCCAGCGCCACCCAGTCCAGCGTCGACTTCCGGAGTTGCGCGAGCACCACGCCGTATTCGGCAGAGTCGGACGCCGTCGGCTGCGGCACCGCGCCCGCCTTGGCGAACTCGACCCCCTTGTGGACCAGCAGCGTCGCGTCGCCGCCGTCGTCCAGGATCATGTTCGGCCGGGTGCCCTCCCAGGTGAGGATGCGCTCGGTGCACTCCCAGTACTCCTCGAGCGTCTCGCCCTTCCACGCGAACACCGGGACGCCGCAGGGCTCCTGCGGCGTCCCGTCGCGCCCGACGACCACGGCGGCGGCGGCCTCGTCCTGGGTCGAGAAGATGTTGCAGGACGCCCACCGCACCTGCGCGCCCAGCTCGACCAGGGTCTCGATCAGCACCGCGGTCTGGACCGTCATGTGCAGCGAGCCGGCGATCCGGGCGCCGGTCAGGGGCTTGGACGCCCCGAAGCGCTCACGCATCGCCATCAGGCCCGGCATCTCGTGTTCGGCGAGCTGGATCTGCTTGCGTCCGAAGTCGGCCAGGTTCAGGTCGGCAACCTTGTACTCCACGGGCGGTCACACTACCCGCCGTCGTGACAGGTGCCTGAATCGGGGTCGCGGGACGGGCGCTCGCCCGCGGCGTCCCGTCCTCTCGGCCTCAGTCGGACGTCTTCGGGCCGGCCGCGAGGACGGCGTCCCAGATGCGGTGGGCGACGACGTTCTTGTCGGCCGCGACCGTGGCGACCACGCCGCAGGCGTCGATGATCGTCGCCTCGTTGCGAACCGCGCCGAAGACCGCCCCGTCGCTGACGTCGTTGCACACGAGCAGGTCGCAGCCCTTCCGGGCGAGCTTCTCGCGCCCCAGGCGCAGCAACTCTTCAAGCGACCCAGCGGTCTCGGCCGCGAAGCCGACGATCACCTGGGGCCGCGTCCGGGTGTGCGACAGGGTCTTCAGCACGTCGATGGTCTGCACGAGGTCGAGCTGGAGCCCGCCGGAGCCGTCCTTCTTGATCTTCGTCCCGGACGCCTCCGCCGGCGTGAAGTCGGCGGGTGCGGCGGCCATCACGATCGCGTCGCACTCGGACGCCAGCGCACCCATCGCCTCGGCCAACTCGGCCGTCGACCCGACGCGCACCACGTCGACCCCCGAGGGCAGGGGCGCCTCCACGTGGGCCGCGACGAGCGTCACGGACGCCCCTCGCAGCGCCGCGGCGCGCGCGAGCGCGATGCCCTGGCGTCCGGACGAGTCGTTGCCCAGGAACCGCACGGGGTCCAGCGGCTCTCGCGTGCCCCCTGCCGAGACGGCGACACGGCGTCCGGCCAGGTCGCGGCGACGGACGGCGTCCACCGTCGCGGGATCGCCCAGCAGCGACAGCGCCACCTGCTGGATGTCCTCGGGCTCGGGCAGGCGTCCGGGGCCGGAGTCGGCGCCGGTGAGGCGTCCGTCGTCGGGGTCCAACACCAGGACGCCCCGCTGCCGCAGCGTCGCCACGTTCGCCTGCGTCGCGGCGTGCCGCCACATCTCGGTGTGCATCGCGGGCGCCATGAGCACCGGGCAGCGGGCGGTCAGCAGCACGTTGGTCAGCAGGTCGTCGGCACGGCCGGACGCCGCCCGCGCGAGCAGGTCTGCGGTCGCGGGCGCCACGACGACGAGGTCGGCGGACTGTCCCAGCGCGACGTGCGGGACGGCGTCCACGTTCTCGAAGACGGACGCGCTGACGCGCCGTCCGGACAGCGCCTCCCACGTGGCGGCGCCGACGAATTTCAGCGCGTTCTCGGTCGGGACGACCGTCACCTCGTGCCCGGCCTCGGTGAAGAGGCGAAGCAGCAGGCAGGACTTGTAGGCCGCGATGCCGCCTGAGACCCCGAGGACGATGCGGCTCATGCGCGGCGGGCGATCAGGCCAGGTCGTCGGGCTCGAACGGGTCGAGCGCGAAGTCGGGATCGGCCTCGGCGGCGGCGCGCGCGGCGGCCTCGGCCTCGGGGTCGATCTCGGTGCAGTCGAGGACGTCGGCGTTGATCTCGCGCAGGGCGATCGTCAGCGGCTTCTCCTGGACGGACGTCTCGACCAGCGGGCCGACGTTCTCCAGCAGGCCCTCGCCGAGCTGGCTGTAGTAGGCGTTGATCTGGCGCGCCCGCTTCGCGGCGAAGAGGACCAGCCGGTACTTGCTGTCCACCTTCGTGAGCAGTTCGTCGATGGGCGGGTTCGTGATGCCTTCAGGAATGAGGTTGCTCAAGGACTGACCTTCGCTTCTACGTGGTCGGCGCCGTGGGTCTGGCCGACAATCCCAGCAAGCTTACCAACTCCTCCACGGTGTCCCCCAAATCGGCGTTGACCACCACGTGGTCGAACTCGGGGGCGGCGGCGAGTTCCATGCGCGCGGTGGCGAGGCGCCGGGTGCGCTCCTCGGGCGTCTCGGTGCCGCGGCCGACGAGGCGGCCGACCAGGACCTCCCAGCTGGGCGGGGTGAGGAAGATCGAGCGGACGCCGGGCAGCTTGGTCTTCACCTGCCGGGCGCCCTGCAGGTCGATCTCAAGAATCACGTGGCGGCCGGCCGCGACGGCGGCCTCGACGGGCCGGGCCGGCGTGCCGTACCGGTCGCGCCCGTGCACCTTCGCCCACTCCAGTAGGCCGTCGTGGGAGATCAGCTCGTCGAACTCGGCGTCCGAGACGAACAGGTAGTCGACGCCGTCCCGCTCCAGGGGCCGGGGTGCCCGCGTGGTGGCGGACACCGAGACCCACAGCTCGGGGCAGCGCAGTCGCAGGGCCGACACCACGGTCCCCTTACCGACTGCGGTCGGCCCGGAGATGACCGTGATGTCACCGCTCACTTGAACTCGGCCTTGAGGCCCGCGATCTGGTGCCGGCCCAGGCCGCGGATGCGCCGGTTCGGCGCGATGTCGAGCCGCTCCATGACGGCGGCGGCCCGCTTCTCGCCCACCCGGGGGAGCGACTTGAGCAGGTCGACGACCTTCACGTGCGCGAGCACGTCGTCGTTGGCGGCGGCGTCGATGGCGTTGGCCAACGACATCTCGCCCGAGCGCACCTTCGCCTTCAGTTCGGCGCGCTGACGACGTGCCAACGTGGCCGCCGCACGGGCGGCCTGCAATTGTTCGGTGGTCAACTGCGGAATAGACACCTGGGGCCTCCATCGCTGCGGTGACTGCGGGTTGTTCCCCAAACTTACTGTCTTCGTCGCCGCCAGGGAACGTTACGTGGCTAGGAGATCCGCAACTCGGCGGCGCAGTGCGGCGGCGTCCGGCCCGGCCGAGAGGACGCCGCGGCCCACGGCCGGCAGCACGTGCCGCACGGCGTCCCCGAACAGGCCCGGCAGATCTTCGAGACGCCCCCCCTGGACGCCGATGCCGGGGACGAGGATCGACCCGTTGAACTCGGAGACGTCGCAGCCCAGCGAGGTGTGCGTGCCGCCGATCACCAGGCCGATGCACCGGGTGGGCAGGCTGCGGTTCAGTTCGGTGGCGGCGTCGATGATCTCCTGGACGACCGAGCCGTCCTTGCCGAGCGCCAGCTGGACCTGGCCGCCCTCGGGATTGGAGGTGCGGGCCAGCACGTAGACGCCCCGGTTGTTGGCGACAGCCCGCTCGAACGCCGGCTTCAGCGAGCCGAAGCCCAGGTACGGCGAGATCGTGATCGCGTCGGCCGCCAGGGGCGAGCCCTCGGCCAGGTAGGCGTCGGCGTAGGCGTCCATGGTCGAGCCGATGTCGCCACGCTTCACGTCGAGGATCGAGATCGCGCCCTTGTCACGGATGTCCGCCAGCACCCGCTCGAGCACCGCGATGCCCGCCGAGCCGTAGGTCTCGAAAAAGGCCGACTGCGGCTTGAAGACCGCGACCTGGTCGCCGATCGCCTCGACCAGCCCGCGGGCGCAGTTCTCGAGCCCGGACGCCGTCCGCGCCAGCCCCCACGCGTCCAGCAGCGACGGGTGCGGGTCGATGCCCACGACCAGGGCCCCCCGCTGCTCGACCACGGTGCGCAGCCGCTGCCGGTACGTCCCCACGTTCTCTCCTTAGGCGCGCCGCAGGCGCTCGTTGATGGCCCCCACTAGGCCAGGGCCGGCGTAGATGAAGCCAGTGTAGAGCTGGACGAGCCGGGCGCCGGCGTCCAGCAGCGCGACCGCGTCGTCGGCCGTCATCACCCCACCGACGCCCATCACGGGCAGGTCGGTGTTGCGGCAGACGTAGGAGACGACCTCGCGCGCGCGGGCGGTCAGAGGGGCGCCGGACAGGCCGCCGGCCTCGCCCGCGAGATGCTCGTCGGCGGCCGCCAGGCCGTCTCGGGCCAGGGTCGTATTGGTCGCGATGAGGCCGGCGACGCCGGCCCCGGACGCGGCGGTCAGCACCTCGTCGAGCTGGCCGTCGGTCAGGTCGGGGGCGACCTTGACGAAGACCGGCACGGGCTCGGCGCCCATCGCGAGGACGCGCGCCTCGCGCACCAGCTCGCCCAGCAGGGTGGCCAGGGCACCGCCGTCCTGGAGGGTGCGCAGGCCCGGGGTGTTGGGGCTGGAGACGTTGACGGCCACGTAGTCGGCGTGCGGCGCGAGCCAGCGCAGCGAGGCCAGGTAGTCGCCGACGGCGTCCTCGACGGCGACCAGCTTGGTCTTCCCGATCGAGATGCCCAGCGGGATACCCGCCGCGCGATTGCCGCGGAAGACCCCCGCGACGGCCAGGCGGTTCGCCATCGCCAGCGCACCGTCGTTGTTGAAGCCCATGCGGTTGATCAGGGCGTGGGAGTCCCGCAGCCGGAACACCCGCGGCTTCGGGTTGCCGGGCTGCGCCTGCGCGGTCACCGTGCCCAGCTCGGCGAACGCGAAGCCGAGGTGCTGCCAGGACTTCGCGGCGCGGCCCTCCTTGTCCATGCCGGCCGCCAGGCCGACGCGTCCGGGGAACTCGATGCCCGCCACGCTCACCGGCGATGCCGGGACGCGCGTGAGCGCACCAACGGCGTCCCTGAGCCCGGGGACGGACTGCAGCAGACTGAGCGCCGCGATCATGTCGTTGTGGATCTTCTCGGGATCGCCCCCGTGCGCCGCGAACAACAGCGGCCGCAACAGTCGCTCGTAGCCCTGTTCGACGATCTGCCCCCGTACGGTCATGCTCGGCATCCTCGCATCACGACGCCGCCTCCTCGATCGCCCGGCGCACCTCGGCCGACCACTGCTGAAGCGACTTCACGTCCACCTCGCCACGCTGCGCCGCCTCGATGCCCTGCACGGCTGCGGCGAGCCCCTGCACGGTCGTCATGCACGGGATCGAGCGCAGGACGGCAGCCGCCCGGATGGACCAGCCGTCGCGCCGCGGCGAGCCGTCGGCGCCGGCGCCCTGCGGGGTGTTGAAGATGAGGTCGATCTCATCGTCGAGGATGGCCTCGACCACCGTCTTCACCCCGGGCGCGCCCTCACCCTCGTGAGCCTTCCGGTAGACCTCGACCTCGACCCCGTTGCGGCGCAGCACCTGGGCCGTGCCCGCCGAGGCCGTGATCCTGAAGCCGAGGTCGGCCAGGCGCTTGACGGGGAAGATCGCGTGCCGCTTGTCCCGGTTGGCGACCGACACGTAGGCGGTGCCCGACAGCGGCAGGCCCCCCGGATAGGCGGCCCACTGGCTCTTGGCGAAGGCGGTGCCGAACATGCGGTCCAGGCCCATCACCTCGCCGGTCGACTTCATCTCCGGCCCGAGCAGGGTGTCGACGGACTGGCCTTCCTGAGTGCGGAAGCGGTTGAAGGGCATGACGGCCTCCTTCACCGCCACCGGCCAATAGTCCGAGTGCGAGCTGCCGTCCCCGGACGCCCGCAGCACGCCGGCCGCCCGGAGTTCGGCGATGGACTCCCCCAGCATGATGCGGGCGCACGCCTTGGCGAGCTGGGTGTCGGTCGCCTTGGACACGAACGGGACGGTGCGCGAGGCACGCGGATTCGCCTCCAGCACGTAGAGGGTGTCCCCCTGCAGCGCGTACTGGATGTTGATCAGGCCCAGGACGCCGACGCCGCGGGCGATCTTCTCGGTCGCCTCCCTGATGCGGACGATGACGTCGCGGCCCAGTGTGATCGACGGCAGGGAGCAGGCCGAGTCGCCGGAGTGGATGCCGGCCTCCTCGATGTGCTCCATGACGCCGCCCAGGTACAGCTCGGTGCCGTCGTAGAGGGCATCCACGTCGATCTCGATGGCGTCGTCGAGGAATCGATCGACCAGGACCGGCGCCTGCGGGGTGATCGACGTGGCCCGCTCGATGTACGAGGTGAGCGCGCGGTCGTCGTACACGATCTCCATGCCGCGGCCGCCGAGCACGTAGCTCGGCCGGACCAGCACCGGGTAGCCGATCTCGTTGGCGATCCTGGTGGCGTCGGCGGCGCTGTGGGCCATCCCGTAGGTGGGGGCCGGGAGGCCGGCCTCCAGCAGGACGTCCCCGAAGGCGCCGCGCTCCTCTGCGAGGTGGATGGCCTCGGGGGGCGTCCCGACGATGGGCACGCCGTTGTCCTTGAGCGCCTGGGCGAGCTTGAGCGGAGTCTGGCCACCCAACTGGACGATGACGCCGGCCACGGGGCCCTTGTCGCGCTCGGCGTGGTAGACCTCGAGGACGTCCTCCAGCGTCAGCGGCTCGAAGTAGAGCCGGTCGGAGGTGTCGTAGTCGGTGGAGACCGTCTCGGGGTTGCAGTTCACCATCACGGCCTCGTAGCCGGCCTCGCGCAGGGCGAGCGCAGCGTGGACGCAGCTGTAGTCGAACTCGATGCCCTGGCCGATGCGGTTCGGGCCCGAGCCGAGGATCAACACCGCCGGCTTCGTGCGGGGCTCGACCTCGGTCTCCTCGTCGTAGGTCGAGTAGTGATAGGGGGTGCGCGCGGCGAACTCCGCCGCGCAGGTGTCGACGGTCTTGTAGACCGGGTTGACCCCGAGCGCCCACCGGACCCCGCGGACCACCTCGGCCGAGGTGTTGCGCAGCCTGGCGATCTGGGCATCCGACAGACCCATGCGCTTGGCTCGGAACAGCACCTCGGGGGCCAGGTTGCGGTGGTCGCGGACGGCCTGCGCCGTCTGCCAGATCTGCAGGATCTCGTCGAGGAACCACGGGTCGATGCCCGTGGTCTCGTGCAGCAGGTCGACGCTCGCGCCGGCGCGGAAGGCGCGCATGACCTGCTGGAGGCGTCCGTCGTGCGGGCGGGAGGCGCGCTCCAGGATGGCGTCCAGGGGTTCGTCGATCGGTGAGGTGAAGTCGAAGGGGGCCTTCGGGTCCTCCAGCGAGCGCAGGGCTTTGTTGAGCGCCTCGGGGAAGTTGCGGCCGATCGCCATCGCCTCGCCCACCGACTTCATGTGCGTGGTGAGGGTGTCCTCGGCGGTCGGGAACTTCTCGAACGCGAACCGGGGCACCTTGACGACCACGTAGTCGAGGGTCGGCTCGAAGGACGCGGGCGTCTCGGCGGTGATGTCGTTGGGGATCTCGTCGAGGGTGTAGCCGACCGCCACCTTCGCGGCGATCTTCGCGATCGGGAAGCCGGTGGCCTTGGACGCCAGCGCGGAACTCCGCGACACGCGCGGGTTCATCTCGATGACGACCATCCGGCCGTTCTCGGGGTGCACCGCGAACTGGATGTTGCAGCCGCCGGTGTCGACGCCGACCTTGCGGATCACCGCGATCGCCACGTCGCGCATCGCCTGGTACTCGCGGTCGGTCAGCGTCATGGCCGGGGCGACGGTGATCGAGTCGCCGGTGTGGACGCCCATCGGGTCGAGATTCTCGATCGAGCAGACGATGACCACGTTGTCGGCCTTGTCACGCATGACCTCGAGCTCGTACTCCTTCCAGCCCAGGATCGACTCCTCGGCCAGCACCTCGGTGACCGGCGAGGCGTCCAGTCCGATGCGGGCCAGTTCGCGGAGCTCGTCGGGGTCGCGGGCGAACCCCGACCCGACGCCGCCCATCGTGAACGAGGGCCGCAGGACGAGCGGGTAGCCGAGCTGGTCGGCTGCGGCGAGCACGTCGTCGAGGCTATGGCAGATCACCGAGCGGGCCGACTCGGGCTTCGCGCCGGGGAGGTCGAGGGAGTCGACGATGGCCTTGAAGCGCTGGCGGTCCTCGCCGGCCTGGATCGCGTCGAACGAGGCCCCGATCATCTCGACGCCGTACCTGGCCAGGACGCCGTTCTCGTGCAGGGCGACCGCGGTGTTGAGGGCCGTCTGGCCGCCCAGGGTCGCCAGGATGGCGTCCGGGCGCTCCTGCGCGATGACCTTCTCGACGAACTCGGGCGTGATGGGCTCGATGTAGGTGGCATCCGCGAATTCGGGGTCGGTCATGATCGTCGCGGGGTTGGAGTTGACCAGGACGACCCGGAAGCCCTCCTCGCGCAGCACGCGGCAGGCCTGAGTGCCGGAGTAGTCGAACTCGCAGGCCTGGCCGATGACGATCGGCCCGGAGCCGATGACGAGTATCGAGTGGATATCGGTCCGGCGGGGCATCAGCGGCTCCCCTCGGGAGTGGGGTCGGCGTCCGTCTGTGGTTTGGCGGCCGCCATCACATCGCAGAAACGGTCGAAGAGGTACGCCGAGTCGTGCGGACCCGCCGCAGCCTCGGGGTGATACTGCACCGAGAAGCCCCGCACGCGGCCGTCGGGGCCGCGCAGCTCGAGGCCCTCGACCACGTCGTCGTTGAGGCAGACGTGGCTGACGCGGGCGTCCCCCCAGGGGGTCGGCGTGCTGCCGGTGAGGGGGGCGTCCACCGCGAACCCGTGGTTCTGCGCGGTGATCTCGACCTTGCGGGTGGCCAGGTCGATGACCGGCTGGTTGATGCCGCGGTGGCCGTACTTGAGCTTGTAGGTGCCGAAGCCGAGGGCGCGCCCGAAGATCTGGTTGCCGAAGCAGATGCCGAAGTACGGGATGCCGGCGTCCAGCACGTCCTGCAGCAGACGCATCGGGCCGTCGGCCGTGGCGGGGTCGCCGGGCCCGTTGCTGAAGAACACCCCGTCGGGGCCGATCGCGCGGATGTCGTCGATGGACGCCGTCGCCGGCAGCACGTGCACCTCGATGCCGCGCCGGGCCATGAGTTCGCGGGTCATCGCCTTGATGCCGAGGTCGATCGCGGCGACGGTGAAGCGGCGCTCGCCCTGGGCTTTGACGACCTCAGGGGCGTCCAGGGTGACCTCGTCGACCAGGTTCGCGCCGGCCATGCGCGGCTGCTGCAGGACGCGGGTCAGGAGTCGCTCCGGGTCCTGTTCGAGGGTGGAGATGCCGACCCGCATCGCACCGCGCTCGCGCAGGTGGCGGGTGAGCGCCCGGGTGTCGAGTTCGGCGATACCGACGACGCCCTGTTCACGAAGGACCTCGTCGAGGGTGCGGTTCGAGCGCCAGTTGGACCGGACGCGCGACAGGTCCCGCACCACGTAGCCGGCGACCCAGATGCGGCGCGACTCGTCGTCGAAGTCGTTCCAGCCGGTGTTGCCGATCTGCGGCGCCGTGGCGATCACCACCTGGCGGCGGTAGGACGGGTCGGTGAGCGTCTCCTGGTAGCCCGTCATGCCGGTCGAGAAGACGGCCTCGCCGAACGTCTCGCCGGTCGCCCCGAACGACACTCCGCGGAAGGTGCGCCCGTCTTCGAGAACGAGCAATGCCGGGATCCACGGTGTGCTGGTGCCGGTCATAAGCGTCCTTCGCTGGAGGAGAGGCGTGACTCGACTGGGAACCCTAGCAAAGCGCCGGCCGCGCACCCGACGGTCCCTCAGCCGCGGACCACCGGACGCCGTGGGTGCGATTGAGTTGGAGCTCCGGGGTCAGGACTGCAGCGAACTGTCGCCCTCGGCGTCCGTGCTCTCGCTGTCGGCGACCGGACCCACGCCCTCGGCGTCCGAACTGACGCCCTCGGTGCTGAGGTTTTCGCTCTCGGCGTCCGAGCCCTCGCTCTGGACGTCCGGGCTCGCACCCTCGGCGTCCGGACCCTCGTTCTGCTCACCGAGGCGACGCATGACCGCACCGAGCAGCCCGTTGAGGAAGGCGGGCGACTCGTCGGTGGAGAGCTCGCTGGCGAGCGAGACGGCCTCGTCGACGGCGATCTCACCGGCAACGTCGCCGGAGAGGATCTCGAACACGGCCAGGCGGGCCAGGGCGCGGTCGACGCGGGGCATGCGCTCGAGGGTCCAGGCGCCGGTGAGACAGGCGACGATGAGGTCGTCGATCTCGTCGCGGTGGGTCTCGACGCCCTGGACGAGGCTGCGCGTGAAGTCGCGCACCGGCGGCTCGCCGAGCGAGATGCGGTCGGCGAGCGTCTCTAGCGGGTCGTCGCCGCGCAGGTCGGCCTCGAACAGGATGTCGAGCGCCCGTTTGCGGGCCTTGGTGCGCGTGCCCGGGCCGCGGTGGTCCTGGCTGTCGGGCACCTCAGACCCGGCCGAGGTAGGTGCCGTCCTCGGTGCGGACCTTCACCCGGGTGCCGGACTCGATGAACAGCGGCACCTGGATCTGCTTGCCGGTCTCCAGGGTCGCGGGCTTGGTGCCGGCCGAGCTGCGGTCGCCCTGCAGGCCGGGCTCGGTGTAGGTGACCTCGAGTTCGACCGACGCCGGCAGCTCGATGTAGAGCGGGTTGCCCTCGTGGGTCGCCACGGTGGCGAGCTGGTTCTCGAGCATGTAGTCCTTGGCGTCGCCGACGACCTCGTCGGGGATCGGGAGCTGCTCGTAGGAGGAGGTGTCCATGAACACGAACGCGTGACCGTCGTGGTAGAGGTACTGCATCTCGCGGCGGTCGACGCTGGCGCTCTCGACCTTGGTGTCGGAGTTGAACGTGCGGTCGACGACCTTGCCGCTCAGCACGTGCTTCAGCTTGCTGCGCACCACCGTGTTGCCCTTGCCGGGCTTGTGGTGCTGGAACCAGATGACGGTCCACAGCTGGCCGTCGAGATCCAGAACCGTTCCGTTCTTGAGGTCGTTCGTCGAGATCTGAACCATCCGCGTCCCTTTCGCCCGTTCGTTTCCAACGGGACACTCTATCGAGAACCCGCGCCGGGCCGGGAATCGGCCCAGTCCGACCCGCTGGAGCGCCGGGCGCGTCCCTGAAGGGATCGATGTAGCAAACCCGCCACCATCACAACGAACGTGCTACATCGATGCGGGATCAGGGGGACGCCGTTGGCGCGAGTCGGCGTTAGGCCGGAACCCTCAGGACTGCGCGGACTCGGCCTGCTTGTCCTTCAGGAACTGCTCACGGATGCCGCCCACGAGCTCCTCGCGCGCCGCGGCGTGCGGGACGGAGATCTCGGCCATGGCGTCGGCGAGGGCCTCGTCACGGGCGTGTCCACGGTCGCGCAGGCCGGCCATCACCGAGTCGAGGAAGTCGGTGGACTTGTTCTGCGACAGCTTGCCCTTCCCGAGGACGCGCGTCAGCTTCAGCTCGACCCCCACCACCGAGCGCAGCATGACGTCGATCGCCCGCTCGTCGACCTGGGCCAGGTCGTAGCCGTGCTGGGCGCACAGGTCGTCGACAACCTTCCGCGACCAGGACGCGTCGTCGTGCACGACCAGCTGACCGTAGGCGTGCACTGTCAGGTAGTTCCAGGTCGGCACCTGGGGGGCCTCGGCGTGGTCGGGATACCACGTCGGCGACACGTAGGCGTCCGGACCCGAGACGATCGCCAACACCTCGCCCAGCGGCTCCCGCTTCCAGAGCGGGTTGACGCGGGTCACGTGGGCCACGAGCGAGCCGAGGCCCTCGGCGTCCGGGACGTAGCTCACCGGCAGCAGCGTCGCCTCGGGCCCCTCCGGGTACGCGGCGACGACCTGGGCCGTCTCGGCGGACGCCAGCAGGTCGCGGACCTGATCGGCGTCCAACTCGAAGTGCTTGGCGATGTACATGTGTCTCCTACTTCGCGATCTCGTCGTAGCTGGCGCGCAGGACGTCCTCGTCGGGTGCGACCGCGATGAAGGGGTCGGCCACGCCGTCCAGCAGGACGAACCGCACCGAGGACCCACGGGCCTTCTTGTCGAGGCTCATGGTGGCGCGCAGCTCGTCCCAGGCCCCGGCATCGTACGTCACCGGCAGGCCCACCGAGGCCAGAATTCGACGATGCCGGTCGGCGGTCTCGGCGTCCAGGTGCCCCAGGTTGCGGCTCAGGGTCGACGCGTAGACCAGGCCGACGGCGACGGCGTCCCCGTGCCGCCAGGCGTACCGCTCGCGCCGCTCGATGGCGTGGGCGAGGGTGTGGCCGTAGTTGAGCAGCTCGCGTCCGACGCTCTTGCCGACCGACGTGGCCTCGCGCAGGTCGGCGCCGACGATGGACGCCTTCACCGCGATCGAGCGCTCGATCGCCTCCGCCA
>DAIRTI010000014.1:25244-42070 GCA_036803965.1 Propioniciclava sp. | reverse complement strand
GTCGTCGTCACCACCGACAGCATCCGCTGGATCGTCGAAGTGAAGGGCGACAACACGATCACCAGCGACGCCGTGCAGCAGAAACGCGAGGCCGCCAAGAGGTGGGTCAACAAGGTCAACGCCTCCGGCATCACCTCCGACACATGGCGCTACCTGCTCGTCACCGAGTCCGACATTCTCGCCGCGAAGGGCTCTTGGAACGCCCTGGAGAGGTTGGGCCGCTGACCGAAGCAGAGCGCCCGGCCTCCAAGTCGCTGAAGCTGACCCTTGAACCCGACGACTACCTGTGCAACTGGCTGTTCCCAGACGGGCAGGGCGGCACGGTCAAAGTGCCGGGAGCGATCACGCTCGGACGGGCGGATACCCAGCCGCGCGGCACTGCTTTCGGTGACGGGGTTCCGCAGACGGCGGATGCCGAGATAGGCGGGCTGCCCGCCTACGGCTTCCCCCAGCACGCGACGTACCCCGTGCTGCGCGCAGAGCTCGACTCCAACCACTCGGTCACGCTGCTCAACGTCAGCGTCGAGACGTGGTTTGCCGGCAGGGCCCTGATCTACGCGGCGGCGGCCATGGTGGGGTTGTACGACACGACAGACGACGGCCAGATCACCGGCCTCCGGCTGCAGGTGACCGGCCTGGACGCCGCTTGGGGCAACGCCCCAGTGCGATCTGTGACCATGCCGCAACAGCCCGGCGGGGACACCGAGTACGGCGTGAAAGTCAACTTGGACAAGCAGGCATGGAAGGACGACCAAGCCGAACTGTCCCTGTCGTACATCGCCAGCGCCCACTTGGGCGATGCCTACGAGTACGGGTTCACCTTCGGCCCCCTCCTGACGGTCACCCTCGCAGCTCCCACACCGTTGCTGGACGCCGTTCACACGTGGGTCACCCCTGTGCAGCGCCTCATGGAGTTGGCCTCCGGTAAGGGCGAGTCCATCACGTTCCTGCAAGCGATCGGCAAGAACGGGGTGGGCGACGACTCGCGCTGGCAGGTCTTCGGGTCGGGGATCGATCAGCGGCCGTACGACTCCAACAGGATCCGCATCATGGAGACGAAATCGGCACTGAACCTTCATGGGGATGGCGACTCGCTGCTGGCCCTCGTCCGTGCTTGGAACACCCACGACGCCGACGGTCACCCGTTCCTTGAGACCTTCGCGAAGGACCTGCGCTGGCTGAAAGACCAACCTCCACGCGCCCAGGTGCTCACCCTGTGCCAAGCGGTCGAGGGCGCGCACGATCACACCCACGCTGCCGATGTTGAGCAGCAGCAGACCCAGTACACCGAGAAGCGGCAGGCTGTCCTCGACGCGATCAACGCCGCCGGGATCTTCCACGGCAAGGACTGGAAGTTCGTGAAGGGAGGCATCCCCCCGCGCGCACCCTCCAACCTTCGGACGCCGCTTCACTGGACGGCATCGGTCGCGCCTGGCGACCTACCGGCACGCGCGGCTGCCATCCCCCTCGTGGCCGAGAAGACCCCGAAAGAGAACGGCTCCGACTGGTCGGACGGCATCCGCGTCGTCCGCAACGACCTCTCGCACGGTCGCACGATCCCTCGCGACAAACTGCGACCTCTCGCGAAACTCCTCACTAGGCACCTGCGCGTCCACACGCTCACCCTGCTCGGAGCGAGCGCCAAGGTCGCAGACCGCATCCACGCCGTGGAATGATCGACTCCTCGACGTGGAATGGCCCGGCTCTGGACTCGTATCCCCGCCCGTCAGGGCACTTGTGTCGGTAGCCCGCCAGAGGGCTCTCTACGTGAGTAGAGGGCCCGATCTTCTACTTCCGGCGGGACCCTTCACGGATCGCGCCATCGATCACGGCCATCCGCCCCCTTGAAAGCTATTCGCCCCCTTCCGAGCCATCCGCCCCGTCGAGGGCCATCCGCCCCGCGAATTCGGGGGGCGACCCGCCCTGAAGGGGGCTCCGAGGGTGGGGCGCGGGATCAGGTCGGCCTCCGAGCGAAGCTGCCCCCCAAGTGGGCGAGTGGCCGCCGGCCCGTGCTCGCTCGAGATCAGGTGACCTGGAAGCGCTCCGTCCGCTTGTCGGCGATCACGCCCGACCAGTCCAGGCCGTAGCCGAAGCCGTAGGTGTTCCCGACGGCATCCACGTAGGCCTCGTAATCGAAGCCCAGATCTTCGCTGTGGGACTCGACGGCGTCCATGGACGCCGGCAGCGGCAACGGCAGCAGGCCGGACGGCTCGTAGGCGCCGGCGATGACGTCCCAGATGGCGCGCTGACTGACGCCGAAGTCGACCAGCAGCGCGTCCGCCGAGGGCTCCAGCTCCCCGAGCACCGGCGGGTTGTGCAGCCGCAGCACCACGATCACCGGCCGGTCGCCCATCGCCTCCCGCGCCGCGAGCACCAGGTCGAGATCGCCGGCGTTCGCGCACACGACGCGCTTCCCGCGGTAGCCCCGGTCGGCGTTCGCCTCGCGGAAGTCCCCGCCGGCGATGCTGTGCTCCCGGGCGGTCGCCGCCACATAGGGACGCCACTGCAGCGGGATCGGCACGTACCCGTTCCCGCCCGCCTCCAGGTCCGCGACCGAGTAGCCACCCTCCGACAACGGACTCTCCACGAACACCACCGCGAAGTCGGCCTCGGCCGGGTCGTCCGCGCGCGAGTACCGTCCGTCCACCGCGGCCGAATCCCACGGGTCGACCTCCCGCGCGGGCTCGATCGTCCGGAAGAAGCCGGGACGTGCCCCAACCGTCCGAACCGGCACGTACACCTTCTGTCCGTGTTTCTGGGGCACCACGGATGCACCCTTCAGCAGCACCAGCGCCCCCAGCTGGGCGGCGTACCCCGCATCGGCGAACTCGGCGCACCCCACGAGCGCGGCAGACTCCGAGGGCACCAGGTAGGGGTTCTCGAACAGCCCGCACCGGAAGAACGTCCGCAGCAGGCGCACAGCGGACGCCTCGAACCGCGCCCGCGCGGACGCCTCCCCGTCGCGCCCGGCCAGCAGGCCATACGCCTCCAGCACCGGACGCACCGCGGAGTTGCCGCCGAACTGGTCCACGCCGTTGTCGATGGCCAGCAGGTGCCGCTCGCCCTCACTCAACGACTCCACGCCGAAGCACCGGCTGCCGAACGACTCGATGACCGGCGCCGGGTCGGCCGTGATGCCCCAGTCGGTGCACACCACTCCGTCGTAGCCGTGCTCCCCACGCAGCAGATCCCGGATCAGGAAGGTGTTGTACGCATTCCCCCGCGGCGCGACCCCCTCAGGCTGCCCGTACCCCCACGAGACCGTGTAGTACGGCATGATCGCCGCGCTCGCCAACGTGGGCCCCGCAAGCGCGAACGCCCCCCGCACGAACGGCACCAGGTGCTCGTCGCGGTTCTCCCCGGGGTAGACCGCGAACTTGCCGAACGCGTAGTGGGCGTCGCGTCCGCCCTCGCCGGTGCCGCCGCCGGGCCAGTGCTTGACCATCGTCGCGACGCTCGACAGGCCCCAGCCGCCCACGGCGTCCGGGGTGGTCTGCATGCCGTCGCAGTAGGCCCGCGTGTACTCCGTGACGAGCCCAGAATGCGGCCCCCAGGTGTCGCCGAGGCGCAGCCAGCGCGGCTCGGTGCCCAGGTCGGCCTGGGGCGACAGGGCGGTCGTGATGCCGAGCGCCCGATACTCCCGCGAGATGACCGAGGCGTACTCGAAGCAGGCCTCCGGCGAGAACAGCGCCGCCATCCCCAGCCCCTCGGGCCAGTGCGACACAGATACCGCGGCGCTCTTGAACTCCTGCGCGGTCTCGGCCGGCCCGTTGCGCGGGTCGCTGGAGGTGTTCACCGGGACGCCGAACGGCAGCGACTCGGCCAGCGCCTGCAGTTCGTTGTTCCAGCGGGCCGCGACGGCGGCGTCCGAGACCGTCATGAGCAGGACGTGACGTATGTGGTCCTCGCCCAGCATGCGCCGCTGCTCGTCGGTCAGCGCCCACGGGGGCACCCCGGCCTCCGCGAACGGACGCCCGCCGTAGCTCGCCGTGAACGGCCCGCGGCCCTCGAACGGCACCAGCTGGTGCGGCGAGTACAGCATCAGCCCCGCGATCTGCTCGATCGACAGCCGGGACGCCAGGTCGCGGGCCCGCGCGTCGGCGTCCAGGCGCCAGTCCTCGTACGGCAGCAGGGTGCCGCTGCCCGACGAGTTCTTGAACAGGCGTCCGTCGACCTCGATCACGGGCGCGGACGCCGTGACGATCTCGGGTCCGGCGGGTTGCGTGTGCCGCGTGAGCACGATCTCGGGGCCGGTCGCGTCGGTCATCAGGGTCTCCCTCACCTCGTCGGACGCCGTCGGCCCACCCTCCCACGCCGCGGGGGCGGCGCAATAGTGTGAGGCCAGGCCGCCCCGGCGGGCAGGGCGGCCACGGCCGGAAGGGGACGACGATGCGGATCGGGATGGTGGGACTGGGCAGGATGGGCGGCAACATGCGCCAGCGCATCCGCAACGCCGGGCACGAGGTGGTGGGCTACGACCGCAACCCGGAGGTCTCGGATGCCGGCAGCCTCGCCGACCTGGTTGCGCAGCTCGACACCCCCCGCATCGTCTGGATCATGCTGCCCATCGAGGTCGTCGGCGACACGATCGACGCGCTGATCCCGCTGCTCGGTGAGGGCGACATCGTGATCGACGGCGGCAACTCGAAGTACACGTGGGACGCCGTCCACGCCAAGCAGCTGGGGGCGTCGGGCATCCACTTCGTCGACGTCGGTACCTCGGGCGGCGTCTGGGGTCTGCAGAACGGCTATGCGCTCATGGTCGGCGGCGACGACGCCGACATCGCCACCTGCATGCCGATCTTCGAGGCGCTCAAGCCCGAGGGCGAGTTCGGGTTCGTCCACGCCGGCGGGCACGGCGCGGGGCACTTCGCGAAGATGGTGCACAACGGCATCGAATACGGCCTCATGCAGGCGTACGCCGAGGGCTGGGAGCTGCTCGAGAAGGCCGAAGAGGTCACGCACGTGCGCGAGATCTTCCGCTCGTGGCGCGAGGGGACCGTGATCCGCTCCTGGCTGCTCGACCTCATGGTCGAGGCCATGGACGCCGACGAGCACCTCGACCGCATCGAGGGCTACGCGGCCGACTCCGGCGAGGGACGCTGGACCGTCAACGCCGCCGTCGACAACGGCGTCCCGGTGCCGACGATCAGCGCCGCCCTGTTCGCACGGTTCGTCTCGCAGCAGGCCGACTCCCCGGCCATGAAGATGGTCGCCGCCATGCGCCAGCAGTTCGGCGGCCACGCGGTGAAGGCCGAGGGCAGCTGATCGGACGCCGCCGGGCACTGACGGACGCCGTCGGCGTCCGTCATCGATGTGACACGTTCGTCGTGACAACGGCGAGGTTGCTACATCGATGCGGGCTCGGAGTGAGAAGGCGCGCGTACGGCTGAGCCCGGGTTACTGGTCGAGCCAGGACGCGAGGCGTCCGAAGCGGCTGACGCGGTTGAAGCGCTCCTCGACCTTCTGCCGGTAGCGCGACGGGACGACGATCAGCAGCTCGTCGCCCGCCCGGATGCGCGTGCCGCCCTCGACCGCCAGCGCGCCGCCCTCGCGGACGATCGTCGCCACCACTGTCAGGGGCGGCAGCCGTAGCTCCTGGATGGTCACGCCGTTCAACTTGGACGCCGACGGCACCGTCACCTGCATGAAGTCGGCCTGGATGCGGTCGAGCGGCGCGGCCTCGATGCCGATGTCGACCGCCTCGTCGCCCCTGGTCACGCCGAGCAGCCGGCTCACCCAGGGCAGCGTCGGCGCCTGCAGCAGGGTGAACACGACGACGAAGACGAGCACCGAGTCGAACAGGTCGTTGGCGTGCGGCGTGCCCGCCGCCAGGGGCACGGTCGCCATGATGATGGGGACGGCGCCGCGCAGTCCGGCCCAGGACAGGAACATCTGCTCCTTGACTGTCACCCTGAACCACACCGAGCACACCAGCACGGAGAACGGCCGAGCCACGAACGTCACGAACGCGCCGAGGGCCAGGCCGGTCGCGATGGCCGCCGGCGTCAGCCGCTGCGGTGTCGCCAGCATGCCCAGCATGACGAACAGGCCGATCTGGGCGATCGTCCCGACGCCCTCGGCGAACGACAGGGTGGCGCCGCGGTGCGACAGCTCGCTGTTGCCGAGGATCACCGTGCACACGTAGACGGCCGCGAACCCGGACAGGTGCGCCTGGACGCCGGCGCCGTACGCCAGGACGGCCACGGCCATCGCCGCCAGCGGGTACAGGCCGGAGGAGGGCAGCGCGACGCGGCGCAGCAACTGCGCGCCCAGCCAGCCGACAACGGCCCCCAGCAGCAGGCCGCCCAGCAACTCGGCTATGACGAGCCCGGCCACCACCCAGGGCCCTCCCTCGGTGAGCTTGCCCAGCGACCAGTCGGTGGCCACTGCGACCAGCAGGACGATGGGGGCGTCGTTCAGGCCCGACTCACCCTCGAGAATGGCCCGCATCCGCGAGGGCAGGGGCACGGCGCGCAGCACCGAGAAGATGGCGGCGGCGTCCGTGGGCGCGGTGACGGCGCCGAGCAGCACCGCCGTGGGCAGCGGCATTCCCAGCGCGAGCAGCGCGAACACCGCCACGGCGGCCACCGACACCACCACCCCGACCGTGGCGAGCAGGCCGGCGAGCCCCAGCGCGCCGCGCACCTCCGACCAGCGGGTCGTGAAGCCGCCCTCCGCCAAGATGAAGACGAGCGCCGCGAAGCCCAGCTCGTGGGCGAGGTTGGCGTCGTTGAGCCGGATGCCGAACGGTTCGAGCAGCATGCCGATCGCGAGGAAGATCAGCAGGGCGGGCAGCCCGGCGCGGGCGCCCAGGCGGGCCGAGAGTGCGGCCACGAGGAGCACGACGGCCCCGACAAGCAACAGCGTGTCGAGATTCATCCGGCCTCCCGGCCGGAGTCTATCGGCAGACAGCCGGCGGCTTCGGCGCCGAGGCCGCCGGACCTCAGCTGTCGGTGCTGACGGTCTTGATCTGGGGGATGCAGGCCTTGCCGTCGGCCAGCGGGATCGACGTCACCGGCTTCTGGCTGATGTTCGCGGCCTTGAAGTCGGCGCCCAGATAGATGTCGGCGGTGTGGTCGGCGTACTTGTTGGCGTCCGCGACGAACGGCGTCCCCTCTGGGAAGTACGACATGAGCAGGACGACCTCGGGGCTCTTGGCGTCCACGCCCGAGACGTAGGTCTTGTCGACCGGGGCCTCGGCGGTGGCGATCTTGAACACGTGGAAGCCGGCGTTGCCGAAGATCAGCTTGGTGTTCTTGGCGAGGTTCGAGGTGGTGGTGCCGTTGTAGATGCGGATCCAGGCGTTGGTGGCCGTGTACTCGGGGCCGACCTGCTGGACGACGCACGGATCCGAGGGCCGGTGCGGGACGGGCGTGACCGCCTGCTTGTAGCCCCACGCGCCCGCCCCGAGCACCAACGCGAGCAGGGCGAGCATGGTCAGCGGCGTCTTCAGCGACAGCCAGACTTTGCGTGCCTCCATGCGCAGGGCCCTCCGGACGAACGAGTTCTGAGCCAGCCTACCTGGTGGCCAGGGCGTCCAGATCGAGGACGCGGGCGTGCACGGTCTGCCGCTGCTGCAGGGCGGCCCGCAGGGCCCGGTGCAGCCCGTCTTCGAGGTAGAGGTCGCCGCGCCAGGCGACGACGTGGGCGAACAGGTCGCCGAAGAACGTGGAGTCCTCGTCGAGGAGGGCGTCCAGGTCGAGGGTCCGTTTCGTGGTGACAAGCTCGTCGAGTCGCACCTGCTCGGGTGCGATGGCGGCCCAGTCGCGCTGGCTGAAGCCGTGCGCGGGGTAGGGCCGGTCGTCGCCGACACGCTTGAAGATCACCCGCCCAGGGTACCGCCGCGTGGCTTGGGGCTCAGGGCGTCCGCGTGCCACGCTAAGCGGCAGCAGACGCGTCCGGACGACGCGGAACAGTAACCGGAAGGGGTGGGCGATGGCGCAGAGCCCAGAGTCCGTCGAGGCGATCAAGAAGGGCTACACCTTCGACACGCCGGCCATCGAGCTGGGCGCGCTGGTGGTCGACGGGACGCCGAACCCGGACGTCCGCATCAACCTCAGCTACTCGATGCTCAACCGCCACGGCCTGGTCGCCGGCGCCACGGGCACCGGCAAGACCAAGACCCTGCAGCTCATGGCGGAGCAGATCTCGCGCGCCGGCGTCCCGGTCTTCGCCGCCGACATCAAGGGCGACCTGTCCGGCATCGCGATCCCCGGTGAGTCGAGCGAGAAGCTGCTGGCCCGCACGCAGGCGATCGGCCAGAACTGGCAGCCGGCCGGCTGCCCGACCGAGTTCTACAGCCTGGGCGGCATGGGCACGGGCGTCCCGCTGCGGGCGACGGTGTCGTCGTTCGGGCCGCTGCTGCTGTCGAAGGTGCTGGGGCTCAACGCCACGCAGGAGTCGTCGCTCGGGCTCGTGTTCCAGTGGGCGGACGCCAACGGCCTGCTCCTGCTCGACCTCAAAGACCTGCGCGAGGTGCTGATGTACCTCACCTCGCCCGACGGCAAGGCGACCCTGCAGGGCATCGGCGGCCTGTCGTCAGCCACCGCCGGTGTGATCCTTCGCGAGATCTCGGCGCTGTCGGGCCAGGGCGCCGACGTGTTCTTCGGCGAGCCCGAGTTCGACACCGCCGACCTGCTACGCACCACCGGCGACGGACGCGGCGTCATCTCGATGCTCGAGCTGCCGAACGTGGCCGACCGGCCACAGCTGTTCTCGACGTTCCTGATGTGGCTGCTTGCCGACCTCTACCACGTGCTGCCCGAGGTGGGCGACGTCGACAAGCCCAAGCTCGTGTTCTTCTTCGACGAGGCGCACCTGCTGTTCGAGGGGGCGTCCAAGGCGTTCCTGGGCCAGATCACGCAGACGGTGCGGCTGATCCGGAGCAAGGGCGTCGGTGTCTTCTTCGTCACCCAGATGCCGACCGATGTGCCCGACGACGTGCTCGCCCAGCTCGGCTCGCGCGTACAGCACCAGCTGCGGGCCCATACCCCGAACGACGCCAAAGCCCTGAAGGCTACGGTGAACACCTACCCGACCTCGGAGTACGACCTCACCCAGCTGCTGCAGAACCTCGGCATCGGCGAGGCCGTCGTCACGGTGATGAACCCCAGCGGCGCGCCGACCCCCGTGGCCTGGACGCGCATGCTGGCCCCCACCTCGCTGATGGGTCCGATGAACCCCGACTGGCTCACCCAGGGCGTCGCGCAGTCGACGATGAACGCCAAGTACGGCGCCGAGGTCGACCGCGAGTCGGCGTACGAGATCCTGTCGGCGCGCGTCCAGGCGGCGACCGCCGAGGCGGCTCAGCAGGCCCAGGCGGCCGCGGCGGCCAAGGCCGCGCCAAAGGCGTCCACGACCCGGACGCCGAAGGCGGCCGAGCCCAAGAGCATCGTCGAGGAGATCACCGAGAACACGATGGTCCGGCAGATGGCCCGCTCGGCGGCGTCCCAGCTGACCCGGTCCATCTTCGGGACCCTCATGAAGGGCCGCTGACGCCGCAGCGTTCAGACGCCGGGCCAGGGGGCGTCCGGGGCGGGGATGCGGGCCAGGCGCGAGCCGAGGCGTCCGTACCGGTCGTGGCCGGCGTTCCAGTCGCGGCCGGCCTGGGCGAGTTCGGCGCGGTCGCGTCCGACGAAGTTCCAGAACATGACGACCGGCGCCTCGAACGGGACGCCGCCCAGCAGCATCGCCCGGCAGCGGTTCGGGGCCTCGATCGGCAGCTCGGACGCCCCGGCGCCCAGGTAGACGAGGCGTCCCGGCTCGACGGGCGTGCCGGCCACGGACGCCGAACCGCGCAACACGATCAGCGCGTACTCGAAGTCGGGACGCAGCTCGAGGACGGCCCGGCCGTGCAACCGCAGCTCGGCGCCGACCAGCTCGGTGTCCCGGCGCGCGGGGCTCTCGACGCCGGCGAACGCCCCGATGAGCACGGACGCCGTGCCGACCCCGAGGTCGGCGTGCGGCACCTCGGCGTGGTGCTCGAACGCGGGATGGCCGTGGCGGGTGGCCTCCGGCAGCGCGACCCACAGCTGGATGCCCTCGAAGGTGCCGGTGTGACCGGTGCCCTCCTCGGCGTGCTGGACGCCCCCGCCGGCGGTCATCAGGTTGAGCTGGCCGGGCCGGATCGGCTGCTCGGAACCCAGCGAGTCGCGGTGCAGCAGCTCGCCGTCGAGCAGCCAGGTGACGGTGGCCAGGCCGGTGTGCGGGTGGGGGCCGATGCCGGGCTCGGTGCGGTCGTCCACGTCGAGCGGACCCATGTGGTCGGCGAAGCACCACGCGCCGACGGGTGCGGCGTCCGCGGGTCGGCAGGGCGCGCCGGACGCCCAGCCCGCCGACGGTCGCGGCGCGGCTGTCGATGATCTCCATCAGGCGAGCAGGTCGGCGTAGTCGGGGTGACGCTCGACCCAGCGCTTCACGAAGGGGCAGGTCGCGACGATCTTGTGATGCTCGTCGGCACGGATGGCGTCCAGGGACTCATGAATGAGCGTCGACCCGATGCCGCGTCCCTCGAACGCGCTGGCCACCTGGGTGTGGGTCAGGTCGAGGACGCCGTCGCTCGCCTCGTAGTCGAGGTAGCCGGCCAGCTCGCCGTCCAGGTGCGCCTCGAAGCGCGAGAGCTCGGGGTTGTCGGTCACGGTGATCGCAAGGTCGCTCATGGGCCCACTCTAGGTGCCCGCGCCTTCGTGAAAGTTGCCTCCAGGTTGCCGTTGTTTCCTCCAGTCGTGACTGTGGTGAACCTTGGCAACCTGGAGGAAACATCGGCTGGGCAGGGCCGACGCAGGATTACGATGGCCCAATCGCGGGCACCCATTGGGTATGGCAGAGCACCTCGTCGTCATGGACCACGTCGACAAGCACTTCGGTGACCTCCACGTCCTGCGCGACATCAACCTCTCCGTCGACAAGGGCGAAGTCGTCGTGCTCATCGGGCCGTCGGGCTCGGGCAAGTCCACGCTGTGCCGGACGATCAACCGGCTCGAGACGATCGACTCGGGCGCGATCTCGATCGACGGCGTCCCGCTGCCGGAGGAGGGCAAGGACCTCGCGGCCCTGCGCGCCCAGGTCGGCATGGTGTTCCAGTCGTTCAACCTGTTCGCCCACAAGACGATCCTCGACAACGTCACGCTCGGCCCGATCAAGGTGCTGAAGATGTTGAAGGCGGACGCCGAGGCGAAAGCTATGGACCTCCTCCGCCGCGTCGGCGTCGCCGAACAGGCGGCGAAGTTCCCGGCGCAGCTGTCGGGCGGGCAGCAGCAGCGTGTCGCGATCGCCCGGTCGCTGGCCATGAACCCGAAGGTCATGCTGTTCGACGAGCCGACCTCCGCCCTCGACCCCGAGATGATCAACGAAGTGCTCGACGTCATGGTCGAGCTCGCCCGCTCGGGCATGACGATGATCGTGATCACCCACGAGATGGGGTTCGCCCGCAAGGCGGCCAACCGCGTCGTCTTCCTCGCCGACGGCCAGGTCGTCGAGACCGGGACGCCCGAGCAGTTCTTCCACGCCCCGCAGTCCGACCGCGCGAAGGACTTCCTGAGCAAGATCCTCACCCACTGAGTCCACCAAGCCCACCAAGCCCACCAAGCACCCGAACCGGCAGCGCCCAGGAGGCGCACCGAGACAGACCCCGAGTCCCCCGCAACCACCACCCACCTGGAGGAACCGATGAAGAAGATCGTGGCGATCGCCGCGGCGGCCGCACTGGCGGCGTCCCTCACCGCCTGCGCCTCGGGCGGAGGCTCGTCCGCCGCAGGCGACAAGATCAAGGTCGGCATCAAGTTCGACCAGCCCGGACTCGGCCTGAAGACCGGCGACACCTACTCGGGCCTGGACGTCGACGTTGCCACCTACATCGCCGGCAAGCTCGGCAAGCAGCCCAGCCAGATCGAGTGGGTGCAGGCGCCGTCCGCCCAGCGCGAGACGCTGATCAGCACCGATCAGGTCAAGTACATCGTCGCGACGTACTCGATCACGGACGCACGCAAGCAGTCGGTCTCGTTCGCCGGCCCGTACCTCATCGCCGGCCAGGACCTGCTGATCCGCAGCGACGACACCTCGATCACCGGCCCGGACACGCTGGCGGGCAAGAAGCTGTGCTCGGTGACCGGCTCCACGTCGGCGCAGAACATCCAGAAGAAGTACCCCGACGTCCAGCTGCAGGAGTTGGGCACCTACTCCGAGTGCGTGTCCGCCTTGGTCGCCAAGGGCGTGGACGCCCTCACCACCGACGACACGATCCTCGCCGGGTACGCCGCGCAGGAGCAGTTCAAGGGCAAGGTGAAGGTCGTCGGCAAGCCGTTCTCGCAGGAGCGCTACGGCGTCGGCCTGAAGAAGGGCGACACCGCGTTCTGCAACCAGGTGACCGACGCCCTCAAGGCCATGGTCGCCGACGGCTCCTGGCAGAAGTTCATCGACGCCAACCTCGGACCCGCCGGCTACACCCCGCAGGCCGGCAACCCGCCGACCCCGGACGCCTGCAGCTGAGTTCCGACGGCGTCCGACCTTCTCGGCCTGGAGGGAGGCCCGGTGCTGGACCTGTTCCGCGACTACCCGATCCTCGGGGCGTTCTGGCTGACCATTCAGCTGGCCGTCTTCTCGGCCATCGGGTCGATGGTGATCGGCACGGTGGTGGCGATCCTGCGGCTCGCGCCGGTGCGGGTGTTCCAGGCGATCGGGACGGCGTTCGTCACGATCTTCGTCAACACGCCCCTGACGCTGCTGGTGATCTTCAGCATCCTGGGGGCGACGTACATCCTGGGGATCACCCTCGACCCGTCCAGCATCACGGGCAACGCGTTCCGGTGGTCGGTCGTGATGCTCAGCCTCTATCACGCGGCGTTCGTCTGCGAGGCGCTGCGCTCGGGGGTCAACACGATCCCGCCCGGGCAGGCGGAGGCGGCGCGCTCGATCGGGCTGACGTTCGGCCAGTCGCTGCGTGAGGTGATCATGCCGCAGGCGTTCCGGGGTGCGATCGCGCCGCTGGGCTCGACGATGATCGCGCTGATCAAGAACACGACCGTGGTCGCGCTGATCGGCGTGGCCGAGGCGGCCGGGCTGATGCAGAAGATGATCGAGAACGAGGGCAGCCGCATCGACATCTTCCTGATCTTCGCGGTGGGCTTCGTGATCCTGACGCTGCCGCTGGGCATTTGGTTCACGGACCTGTCGCGGCGGTTGGCGGTGAAGCGATGAGCGTGCAGTCGGTGCTGTTCGACGCCCCCGGGCCGCGGGCGCGGGCTCGGCACGCAGTGTTGACCGTGGTCGGCGTGGTGCTGGTGCTGGCGGTGCTGGTGGGCGTCCTGCTGAAGCTGCGGGACGCCGGACAGCTGCAGCCCTACATGTGGCTGGCGTTCCTCGACCCGGTCGCGTGGACGGCCTATCTGATCCCGGGCCTGATTGGGACCCTCATGGCGACCGTCGTGTCGGTCGTCCTGGCCGGCGCGTTCGGCGTCGTGTTCGGGGCCGGACGCCTCTCGCGCAACCCGTGGATCCGGCGTCCGTGCGGGATCGTCGTGGAGTTCTTCCGGGCCGTGCCGGTGCTGATCATGATGATCTTCGCGTTCCAGATGTTCGCCCGGTCGGGGTGGTTCGTGAGCAGCATCAACCCGTTGCTCGGGGTGGTGACCGGCCTGACGCTGTACAACGGGTCGGTCATCGCGGAGCTGGTGCGCTCGGGCGTCCACGCGCTGCCGGCGGGGCAGCGGGAGGCGGGGCTGGCGATCGGCCTCACCGACGGGCAGACGCTGCGGAACATCCAGTTGCCGCAGGCGCTGGTCGCCATGCTGCCGGCCCTGATCGCGCAGCTGGTGGTCGTGCTGAAGGACTCGGCCCTCGGCATCGCCGTGACCTACACCGACCTGCTGTTCTGGTCGAAGACGCTCGGATCGGCGTACGCCAACACCGTGCCGGCGTACATCGTCGCCGCGGTGATCTACATCATCCTGAACTACGCGGTGATCAAGCTGGCCGAGTACGTCGAGCGCCGCCTGCGCCGGACGAGCCACGTGGCGGGTCCGATCACGAACGCCGAGCCGACAGTCGTCCAGGGTGGCGGCGAGCCTGGGGCGTCCGGGGCGGCCGGCTTCGAGGACCTCCGCGGCTCCGTGGAGGAGATGCGTCACCGGGCCTGAGTGCCCCCGGCCCTCATCGATGTAGCAAGTTCGTCGTGATAGCGGCGAACGAGCTACATCGATCCGCGGTGGATGATTGCTCAGCGTGGAACGACGGACGCCGTCGGCGTCCGTCTGTGGGAACCTGGGAGGGTCCCCAACCCAACCGGAGGTCGCCTTGTCGAGCGCGCCCAACACCGACTCGATGCCCGCGCACGTGACCCGGATCGCACGGCGCCGTCCGCTTCCGGGCCACGAAGAGGAGTACGCGGGGCTCGTCCGCGAGATGTTCGCGCTCATGAAGAAGCACCGCGGCTTCCTGGGCGCCGACCTGATCCCCCCGGACGCCCCGGGCGGCTGCTACCAGGTCGTCGTGAACTTCGACTCCGAGGACCACCTCGCCGCCTGGGACGCCAGCCGCGACCGCGACGACATCCTGGCCCGCATGCGCGACCACGCCGAGGCGGAGCCGTCCTACCGGCGGCTGACCGGCCTGGAGTCGTGGTTCGAGGGGCCGGTGGTGCCGGCGTCCATGCACCCCCCGCGCCACCGCATGGCGTTCGTGACCTGGCTGGGGATCTGGCCCACGGCGTCCTTCTTCATCTTCTTCGTCTCGCCGCTGCTGACGCGTCTCGGGCTGCCGTTCCTGCTCGTCACGGCCATCAACACCATGCTGATCACCGCCGTGATGACCTACCTGCTCATGCCGCGGCTGACCCGGCTGATGAAGGGCTTCCTGAACCCGAAGCGGACTACTTGATCCTGATCCCGTAGATGTGCCGGTCGTAGGACGCGACCACCAGCATGTCGCCGTACGCCGAGATCGACGCCTCGGTGTTCTTGCCGAGCTGGAGGGTCGAGTAGTCCTCGCCGGTGTTGGGGTTGAACAGGTGGATCGTGCCGTCGGAGTCGGGCAGGACGCCGTACATGGCGCCGTCCGATCCGGTGATCAGCGTGGGCGACGACCAGGAGTAGTTGCTCAGGTGCCGGCGCCAGATCACCTTGCCGGACGTCTTGTCCAGCGCGATCAGGTCGCCCTCGCGGGGGGCCGTCGTGCGGGCGACGTTGAAGATCACCATGTCGCCGAGCGAGCCCTGGCCGACGACGGGCGTCCCGAGGAGGCCGCCGTTGACCGCGGCGTCGTAGTAGGTCGGGATGTCGTACTGCCACACCTGCTCGCCGGTGAGCGCATTGATCTTGCGGAGGTTCGTGATGTGCTCGCCGCCCTCGGCGCCGCGTTTGTCGACCTCGTTGCCGGTGTAGAGGAACACGCCCTGGTCGGTCGCGTCGAGCACGAGTGACGCGTCGGTGTCGTCGCCGACGTTGCGCATCCACAGGATCTGCAGGGTGTTGATGTCCCAGCAGAAGACGTTGCCGTCGTTGTCGGCGGCGAACATCAGATTGCGGTAGGCCACCGCCGAGTTCTCGATGCCGTGCTTCTCAGAGTCGGACGCCGCGTACTGCAGCTTGGTCAGCTGCGGGTCGACGGTGACCTTCTTGGCCGCCGCGTCGAAGGAGGCGTTGAGCTTGACCTTGTAGATCAGGCCGTTCTCGGCCGGCTCGATGAGCGTGTCTGTCTGCCGGTTGACAAGGGCGGACGAGTCGAACGCCCCCCACTCCGGACGCAGCGACCCCGGATCGAGCCCGTCGATGTAGGCGACCTCCTTGTTCTGGATGAGGTCGAAGATCCGGTAGTGCCAGTAGCCGATCGTGCCGTTGCGGTCGTTGAGCCCCTGCCCCGAGTACAGCAGTGGGTAACCGCGCGGGTCGATCGAGCCGGTGCCCTTGAAGCCGAACTGGACGTCGATCGGGTCTTTCGTCGGCGTCCCGTCGGCGAGGTTGAGGCGGTAGACCTTGCCCTCGAACACCGGGTAGACGACCTCG
This sequence comes from Propioniciclava sp., assembly GCA_036803965.1. Lineage (GTDB taxonomy): Bacteria > Actinomycetota > Actinomycetes > Propionibacteriales > Propionibacteriaceae > Propioniciclava. The sequence continues at coordinate 26,072 of DAIRTI010000014.1, read as the reverse complement.
ACGAAGTTGGGGTCGTTGATGTACTTGGCGTCGAGGCCCATGGCCTCCTTGGTCGCCTGCGGCCAGTTGACGAGCAGGGGCTGGCCGGTCCAGCCGGCGCCGGGCCAGTACGAGCCCTCGCCCCGGATCTCGCCGATCTCCTTGCTCCAGACGATCTCGAGCTTCTTCTCCTGCACGTTCGCCGTGCCGTACGAGCCGGAGTTGCGGTAGTTATTGCCGCGGAACGTCAGGACGCCCTTGATCGACGGGTCGTTGTAGGTGGCCGGGTCGCCGAACGCCACGGTCGTGGGCGAGGTGTAGTTGAGGATCGTCTGGTTGTCGCCGTCGAGCACCTTCCACCAGAACGTCTCGGACGAGTCCTTCACCTGCCGCGTGCAGGTGCCCTTGCCGTCGCAGGTGGCCTTGACGTAGCTCGGCAGCTTGGTGACATCGAGGGCGAGCCGGGCGGGGTCGGTCTCGGTGCTTTGCGACGGCAGTTGCCCGTTCACCGGCCGGTTCGGGCGCTCCCCTGTCGTGACCGTCTCCGTCGAGCACGCCGCGAGCCCCAGGAGCACCCCGGCGCACGCCACCGCGGCGACGGCCCTGCGGCGGCGGGATCGGGCGCGTTGGGTCATCGGCTGTGCTCCTGCTCACGAAGGGGTCGGACGCCGTTGGCGTCCGGTTCGGCTCGCGGTCAGTCTAGGGGCGCTCCCTGAGTGGTCCGCGGACCGTCTGCTCGTGGCTGGTCTCCGGGTCGCCGCCCGCCCTGGACCGCCGTCCCGTCCCCTCCGGCACGCTCGATCAGTGCAATGCGGTTCGCACCGGGGCTTCAGTGCAATGCGACTGGTC
>DAIRTI010000014.1:22446-25144 GCA_036803965.1 Propioniciclava sp. | reverse complement strand
CGCTCGATCAGTGCAATGCGGTTCGCACCGGGGCTTCAGTGCAATGCGACTGGTCGTTTTCCGGCGATTCTCATTGCACAGATCGCGAGGGACGGCGAAAAACATTGCACTGATCGATGCCCCCGAGCAGGGTCGACGGTCAGGGTGACCGGGTCAGGTGCCGCCTTCGGCGGCGACGAGGCTGGCAGCCGTCCGGGCGGCGGCGTGGTCGAGGTAGCGTCCGCCGCGGGGGAGCAGGACCCCGTCGCGAAGCTCGTACACCAGGGGGTGTCCGGCGGGGATGTTCAGGCACTCGGTCTCGGCGTCGCTCAGGTGCTCCATCGTCGAGCACAGCGCCCTCAGCGAGTTGCCGTGCGCCACGACGAACACCACCTCACCGGCCTCCAGCGCCGGCCGGATCAACTCCTCCCACGCCGGCCGGACCCTCCTCACCACGTCCGCCAGCGACTCGCCAGCGCCGGGCACGAGCGGCCCGCGGTCGGCGACCGGTGCCAACGGCCAGGAATCCGCCTGTTCCCCGGACGCCGCCGGCGGGCGTCCGTTCATCGTGCGGCGCAGCGTGAAGAACGCCTCCTCGCCGAGCAGCGCGCGGGCGTCCGACTTGGGCAGCCCGGTGAGGCACCCGTAGTCGCGCTCGACCAGCCGCCACGTCACAACCTCCCGGACGCCGCCGGCGTCGGTCGCGAGACCGAGCCCGCCGAGGAGGAGGTCGGTGGTCCGGCGGGCGCGGACCATGGGGGTCGTGACGATCAGGTCGGGGCGCAGGCCCGCCTCCGCGATCAGGGACGCCGCCACACCCAACTGCGCCTCGCCGGCGGGGGTGAGGGGGGCGTCCAGCAGGCCGGTGAACGTCGAGGACGCGTTCAGCGTGCTCTCCCCGTGCCGCAGCAGCATCAGTCGCGCGGTGCTCGCCCCCTCCATGGACTCAATCTAGGCAACCAGCGACCCCTCGCGTCGATCCTCGGGGACCATCGGGACTCGAAACACCGGCAGCGTCTCCCGATCCGCGAAGAAACCCGATGAGGACTGGACGCGCGCCGATCGGGAGACGCGGCCGGCAAGACGGGCGGTGCTGCCGATTTCGTCACACCAGTCGCTCATGTTTCCAGCCACGACTGGACGCGCGACCCGCTGCTGTGGCGGATTCGGCAAATCCGCCGGGGTCGACAGGCGTTCGGGGGCGAATCCCGCGCCCGGCAGGGTCACTCACCGCACCTGGACCCGTGCCCTGCCCTACGACCGGGCGTCGCTCAGCCCACGGGACCCGTGCTCTGCCGCACCACGAGCCGCACGCTCAGTCGCCGGCTCCGCGGACGTGGCTCGGCCGGGTCGGTGGCGTGCAGCATCGCCTGGCGCAGGGCGCGGGCGGCGGCGCGGCCCTTGGCGTCCACGTCCTGGGCGACGGTGGTCAGCCCCGGGTGCGAGCGGGCGGCGAGCGGGCTGTCGTCGAAGCCGACGATCGACAGTTCCTCGGGCACGGCGATGCCGAGTTCGAGGGCGGCGGCGAGCACGTCCCGGGCCATGACGTCGGTCAGGCACAGCACACCGGTCGGCCGGTCGGGGAGGGTCAGCAACTCGGTGGCGACCGGGCGCCCGTCCTCGTAGACGTGCGGCTGGGACGCCAGCACGGCCTGGACGCCGACCCTAGACAGCGAGTCCAGCCAGCCGTGCAGGCGCTGGTCGACCACCCGAGGACGCCGCACGGCCGCTGCCTCCTCGAGCGTCAGCCGGACGACCCCGGCGTCCGGCCCGATGCCGGCGGTGACGATGCCGATGCGGCGGTGCCCGAGCGCGAGCAGGTGCTCGGCGGCCTGCCGAGCGCCGCCGCGGTCGTCGATCGTGACTGCCGCGCTGCCGCGGCGGGCGGGCATGTCCACGTAGACCATCGGCAACTGCCGACGCTCGAGCCAGCCCAACGCCGCCAGGTCGGGCGGACACGTGTAGACGATGGCGCCGTCCATCGCGACGTCCCGCACCGGCACGACGTCGCCCTCGACCCCCGCCGGCAGCAACGTGATCGCCAGCCCGTCGGGGGCCAGCTCGTCCGCGACGGCGCCGAGGAATCCGGCCGTGACTTCGTCGGAGAGCGTGTAGCGCAGCTTGTCAGGCCACAGGACGCCGATGGTGCCGGTCGTGCCCCGCGCCAGTGAGCGCGCCGACGGGTCGGGGCCGACGTAGCCCAGGGCCTCGGCCTCGCTGAGGATGCGCTCGCGGAGGGCGTCCGAGAGCTGGTCGGGACGTGAGAAGGCGTTCGACACCGTCATCCGGCTGACGCCGACGCGATCGGCGATCGACTGCAGCGTGACCTTCCCCACGTTCCCTCCTCTCGATCCTCTGCCCCTGGGCCTGCCTCGGCGCAGGCCACCCCTGGGAGACCCGACCAGCGGGCCACCCTCCTCATACTGGAGGGTTGTGGTCCGTAGTCGGGCCAAAACCCTCCAGTATCCGCACGAGACCGGCCATTCCTGGCAGAACCCTCCGGCTCCGCCCGGGTGAGTCGCCGCGTCCTCCCGCTCGTGCCAGCGAATCATCCTGGTCGGGTTCTTCCTCAAGCTCAGCCTGGGCGGCTCACCTCGCCCCTGGCTGGTGAGACCGCAGCGTCCCACCTTGTCAGGCGCGAAGGCTCCTGAACCTCCTTCCGGTCCTCCCGTAGCCCGCCGGAACCCGCGCCGGCGGCGTCCGAACTCGGTTTGCGATG
>DAIRTI010000014.1:0-22346 GCA_036803965.1 Propioniciclava sp. | reverse complement strand
CTTTACCGGTAAAGAGAGCGCGCATGACCACCATCCAGACCGCACCCGCGACCCCCTCCGCCTCCCGCCGCAACGACCTGCCCACCTGGTGGCGCAGCGCGGTGGTCTACCAGATCTACCCGCGCAGCTTCGCCGACGCGAACGGCGACGGGGTCGGCGACGTCGCCGGCATCCGCGAGCGGCTGCCCTACCTCGCCGCCCTCGGCGTGGACGCCATCTGGATCAGCCCCTGGTACCCCTCTCCCATGAAGGACGCGGGCTACGACGTCTCCGACTACCGCGACATCGAGCCGGTGTTCGGCACCCTCGCCGAGGCGGACGCGATGGTCGCCGAGGCCCACGAGCTCGGCATCAAGGTGATCATCGACATCGTGCCGAACCACACGTCCGACCAGCACGTGCTGTTCCAGCAGGCCATCGCGGCCGGCCCGGGCTCGGACGAGCGCGAGCGCTACGTGTTCCGTCCCGGACGCGGCGACGACGGCCAGCTGCCCCCCAACGACTGGCAGAGCTGCTTCGGCGGCCCCGCCTGGACGCGCACCACGAACGCCGACGGCACCCCCGGTGACTGGTACCTGCACCTGTTCGCCCCCGAGCAGCCCGACGTCAACTGGAACCACCCCGACATCCGCGCCGAGTTCGAGCAGACTCTGCGGTTCTGGTTCGACCGGGGCATCGACGGCTTCCGCATCGACGTCGCGCACGGACTGGTGAAGGACCCCGAGTTCTCCGACGTCGGCGAGCTGGTCTTCCCGCTGCCCGAGGACACCGCCGAGGGCCTCGACCACCCGCACTGGGACCGCCCGGGCGTCCACGAGATCTTCCGCTCCTGGCGCAAGGTGGCCGACGAGTACACCCCGTCGCGCGCGTTCTGCGGCGAGATCTGGGTCGGACGCCCCAGCCGGCTCGCGGCGTACCTGCGCACCGACGAGCTGCACACGGCGTTCAACTTCGACTTCCTGATGACCCCGTGGCAGCCCGCCAAGCTGCACTCGGTCATCGACAGCACGATCGCGAGCCACACCGCCGTCGGCGCCCCCGCCACGTGGGTGCTCGGCAACCACGACGTGTGCCGTCCGGTGTCGCGGTACGCCCGTGACCAGAAGGCCCTCGAGCCCCTGGCCCGCAACCTGATCCACTTCCGCGACCTGCCCGCCGACTTCGAGGTGGGCCTGCGCCGTGCCCGCGCCGCCGCCCTGCTCATGCTCGCGCTGCCCGGCAGCGCGTACGTCTACGGCGGCGAGGAGCTGGGTCTGCCCGAGGTCGAGGACATCCCGCCGGCCGCCCTGCAGGACCCGACGTTCAAGCAGACGCTCGGCGTCGATCCCGGACGCGACGGGTGCCGCGTGCCCCTGCCCTGGACGGCCGCTACCGGCAGCAACGCCGGGTTCAGCCCCGCGGGGGGTGCGGCGCCGTGGCTGCCGCAGCCGGCCGACTGGGCCACGCGGTCGGCCGAGGCGCAGGACGGCGTCCCCGGTTCGACGCTGGAGCTCTACCGGTTGGCGCTCAAGATCCGCGAGGTGCACCCGGCGCTCGGCGACGGCACGATGCGCTGGCTGGACCTGGACGCCCCCGCGGACGCCCTCGCCTTCGCCCGTGATCCCGGCTTCCAGTGCTGGGTGAACTTCGGGTCCGAGCCGGTCGTGCTGCCCGCGGACGTCTCGGTGCTCGTCACCAGCGGCCCGCTGACCGACGACGGCGCCCTGCCGACCGACACGACGGCCTGGGTGACCGTTCCGTCCTGACAAGGTGATTCGCGACAGGGCCGGGGATGCGTCCCCGGCCCTGGTCGTGTTCCGGCAGCCTGGACGCCGACGGTTACGATGCCCCGGTGCCCCCGACCCTGACCCCAGCCGTCCGGATGGGGCTCTCGATCGGCATCGCCACCGGGCTGTACGGACTGTCGTTCGGCGCCCTGTCGGTCGCGGCCGGGCTGTCGGTGCCGCAGACCGTCGCCCTGTCCGCGCTCATGTTCACCGGGGGCTCGCAGTTCGCGTTCGTCGGCGTCCTGGGCGGCGGGGGCACGTACGGGGCCGCACTCGCGGCGTCCTCGCTGCTGGGGCTGCGCAACGGGGTCTACGGCGTCGGCCTGGACGCCATGCTCCACCCGCCCGGGCACCTCAAGCCCCTCTACGCGCACTTCACGATCGACGAGTCGATGGCGACGGCGTCCGCGCAGGAGGACCCGTCCGAAGAGCGCCGCGGGTTCTGGTCGGCCGGGCTGGCGGTCTGGGTCTTCTGGACCCTCTTCACCGCCGTCGGCGCTTTCGCCGGCGCCGCGATCGACCCGCGCCGCTTCGGCCTCGACGGGGCCGCCGTCGCCGCGTTCGCCGGCCTGCTCTGGCCGCGGCTGCACACCCGGGACGCCCGGGCCGTCGCCGCCGTCTGCGCGGTCGCCACGGTGGTGCTCGTGCCGTTCGTGCCGCCGGGGATCCCGATCGTCGTGGCCGCCGTGGTGGCGTTCGCGCTGGCGTCCGTGCAACACAGGAGGACGCCGTGACAGCCTGGCTCTGGGTCCTCGGTTCGTGCGCGGTCGCCTACGCGATCAAGCTGGCCGGCTACCTCGCGCCCGACTCGCTGGTCGACTCGCCCGCGATGCGGCGGGCGAGCGCGTCGGTGACGGTCGGGCTGTTGGCGTCGCTCGTCGTCACGAACGCGTTCGCGTCCGGGCAGCGGCTCGTCCCGGATGCCCGCATCGCGGCCCTGGTCGCCGCGATCGTGGCGCTCAAGCTGCGGGCGCCGTTCCTGCTCGTGGTGGTCATCGGGGCCGCCGCCGCCGCGCTGGCCCGGCTGGCCGGGCTGCCCTGATCAGCTGGGCACCTCGAGCACGTGCAGCACCGCCCGGGCGTAGGCGCGCTCGGCGTCGACGTCGGCGTGCCGGGACCCGTCGTCCAGCGCCACGACGAAGCCGGCGCCGGCGGCGTCCAGGCTGACGAAGCGGGCACCCAGGCGGGCGCGCAGCTGGTCCTCGCGGGGGAGCCAGAGCACGAGCGCCGCGTCGATCGAGTCGAGGGCCCACTCGGTCGTGCCGTTGAACCGGACCAGCCGCTCGCCGAGGATGTCGTGCACCTCGATGGTCATCTCGCTGACGACGAAGACCTGGTCGTCGAGGTCGCGGTCGGGGATGACGAAGCGGTCCCCGGACGCCGGCGTCCACCCGATGCCCGCGTCGCGCAGCCGCTCGGCGAGTTCGCGGGTGAGCATCGGCGTGCCTCTCTGGTCTTGTCGGTGAGGTCACCCTAGGCCCGGTCGCGCGGACGGAACAGAGGCCTGGACGCCGCCGGTGCGGTCGCTAGCGTGGGCCCCGTGTTGACGTTGTACGCGCCCGTGAGCGGACGGGTCGAGGAGGCGGCGGCGGGGGCGGCCGTGGTGCACGAGGGTGCGGGGGTGGTCGCCGCCCCGACGCGTGGGACCGTCTCGAGGCTGGAGGCTTGCGGGCTCGTCCTCACGGACCTGCGGGGGCGCTCGGTCGGCGTCCAGATCAGTTCGGACGCCGGAGAGGTCGTCCCGCTCGTTGCCGACGGCGACCAGGCCGGCTTCGACCGGCCGCTGTTCCGCCTGGACGCCCCGGGCGCCGACGCCACGTTCATCGTGACCGTCGTGAGCCTCGGCATCCCCGACGTGCTGCTGCACGCCGAGCCGGGCGCCGAGGTTGCGGCCGGCGCCGACCTGGTCAGCGTCGGCCCGTTCGCCTGCGGGGCCTGAGGGCCGGTCGGGTCGATCTGCGGGGCGGAATCGACGCCAGTTGTTCGACGCGCCGCGCCTGGGAGCGAGGACGCCGACTGGCGTAGGAATTCCCCCGCGAGCAAGGGCGGCTCAGCGGGACCGCCCACCCTGCCCGACCTCAGCGGACCAGGTCCGCCGCCGCCCGGGCGATGCCCTCGGGGTCGAGGCCGAAGTGGTCGAGGATCCAGCCGGCTGACCCGGTGGGGGCGAACGTGTCGCGCAGGCCGAGCGCCGTCACGCGCGTCGGCACCGTCCGGGTGACGACCTCCGCCACGGCGCCGCCCAGCCCACCGCCCGCCAGCCCCTCCTCGACGGTGACGATCCCGGCGGTCTCGCGGGCCGCGGCGACGACGGCGTCCTCGTCGAGGGGCTTGACCGAGGCCACCGACAGCACCCGCGCCTCGATGCCGCGCTCGGCGAGCAGGTCGGCGGCGGACAGCGCCCGGTGGAGCACGGTGCCGTTGGCCATGATCGTGACGTCGTCACCTGCGCGCAGCGTGACCGCCTTGCCCGGGGCGAACGCGTAGTCGCCCGGGTGCACCGCCGGCACGGGCATCCGCGAGATCCGGATGTAGACCGGCCCGTCGTGGGTGTGGGCCCAGCGCAGGGCCTGCTCGGTCTCGGCCGGATCGGCCGGCACCAGGACGGTCATGCCGGGCAGCGCACGCATCCAGGCGACGTCCTCGATGCTGTGGTGGGTGGCCCCGAGCGGCCCGTACGCGACGCCCGGACTCTGCGCGCACAGCACCACGTGGTAGTTGCTGTAGGCGAGGTCGGCCTTGATCTGTTCCATGGCGCGTCCGGTGAGGAAGCACCCCGCCCCCGACACGAACGGCACCTTGCCGCCGTTCGCGAGACCGGCGCTGACGCCCACCATGTTCTGCTCGGCGATGCCGACGTTGACGGTCTGGCGAGGGAATTCGGCGACGAAGGCGTCCAGCTTCGAGGACCCGGTCGAGTCGTTGACGAGGACGACGACGTTCGGGTCCTGGCGGGCCAGGTCGGCCAGCGTGGCCGCGTAGACGCCGCGGCAGTCGTAGGTCTGGCTCACTTCGTCTCCTCCAGTTCGGACAGGATGGCGTCGATGTCGTCCTCGGTCAGCTCGCCGAGGATCGCGTCGATCTCGTCAGGAGTGGGCACGTGGTGATGCCAGGTGACCTTGTCGCTCATGAACGAGATGGGGTGACCCTTGTGCGAGTGCGAGATGACGAACGTCGGCTTCCCGGGGACGGGAGCCGCGGCGAAGGCGTCCAGGATCTGGCCGTGGTCGTGGCCGTCGATCTCGACCACGTTCCAGCCGAAGGCGCGCGCCTTGTCGGCCAGGGGTTCGAGGGCGATCGTCTGCTCCGTGGGGGTGCCCATCTGCAGCCGGTTGCGGTCGCAGACGGCGTACAGCCGGTCGAGTCCGAACTGGGCGCCGGCCATCAGCGCCTCCCAGTTCGACCCCTCCTGCAGCTCGCCGTCGCCGAGCAGGACGACCGTGCGGCGCGGCGACCCGTCGAGCTTGGCGGCCAGGGCGGTGCCGACGCCGATCGGCAGGCCGTGACCGAGGGCGCCGGTGTTGGTCTCGATGCCCGGGATGTAGGCACGGTTCGGGTGGCCGCTGAGCCGCGAATGAGGGTCCATGAAGGTCATGAGTTCGTCGACGCCGAAGTAGCCCGCCAGCGCCATCGCGATGTACAGCGCCCCGGCCGTGTGTCCCTTCGACAGGATCAGCCGGTCGCGCTCGGGGTTGAGCGGGTCGGCCGGGTCGAGGTTCAGTTCGTGCAGGACCAGCGTCACCAGGACGTCCGCGATCGAGAAGTCGCCGCCTATGTGCCCGTTGCCCGAGTGGGCGATCATGATCGGATCCCGCCGCCGCAGTTCGTAGCTCGCCCGGCGCAGGTGGTCGATCACCTCGGCCCTGGACGCCGTTGGTGCGGTCCGGCCCAGGACGGGGGTGATGACGTGGTCCCAGCGGGTGACGTCGGCCATCACGCCCCCATCGAGGAGAGCAGGGCCTCCTGGACGACCTTCTGCGCACCCAGGGCGTCCTGCCGCGCCTGGGCTGCCGCGAGGGCGTCCTCGTCGAGGGTGCCCAGCGCCCGCCAGATGGCCTTGAGGAACCGGATCGAGAGCTTGGCGTTCGCGACGGCGTCCTCGCGGAACGGGAACTGGTCGAGGTTCCAGACGCCCTCCCAGCCGTTCACCTTGAGCACGTGGAAGTACTCGAAGATCTCGACCAGGTGGATCGAGCCGACCATCATGTCGTCGTCCCAGCCGCGGTAGTTGTCGTTGACGTCCATGCCCCAGAGCAGGTCGTGGTCGATCAGCATCTGCGCGGCCTCGGCCGGCGGCTCGCCGCCGAACAGCGCATGGCCGAAGTCGAGCAGGACGCCGACGTTGTCGACCTTCATCTGCTGGATCCCCAGGATCGTCTTCGGCGCCGAGCCCCAGAACATGTGCGTGCGCGGCTCGCGGGGCTTGTACTCGATGACGAACCGCAGGTCGGGGTGGGTGGACGCCAGGTCCCTCATGCCTTCGACGGCCAGCCGGTTCAGCTCGCGGTAGTCGACCTGGAAGGGGTAGTCGAAGCCGTCCTGGCCGGGCCAGATCTTCACGTACTTCGCGCCCAGGTCGCGGACGATGTCCGCCGCCTCGTTCATGATCGTCATCGCCGAGGCGCGCTTGGCCGGGTCGGGGTTGGTGAAGGCGCCCCGGCAGTGCTCGCGCAGGTAGATCTCGGGGGTGATGCCGATGCAGGCGATGTCGTGGCGGGCCAGCGCGGCCTTGACGTCAGCCAGCGAGACGCCCGGCGTGAACGGGTAGGTGATGTCGACCCAGCGGATGTCACCGGTCGCCGCGGCCAGGTCCAGCTGGTCGAGCGTGCTGCGGGGATCGCCGTAGCCGTCGGAGGCGTAACGGTCCTTATAGGTGGCGAAGTTCCACAGGCCTGCGCCGAACTCGGGTTCGTTCATGGTGCTCAGCTCCTCGTTTGGTGGGTGTTGTCGTTCGGGTGCTTGGGTGACTTCTGGACGGCGACCCCGGCTCGCGCCAGCGCGTCGGCCCAGGTGGCACGGGCGGCGGCTCGTGCCTCGGGGGTGAAGCCTTCGGACGGCCGCACCTCCCGCGGGGCCAGTTCGGGGGCCGGGACCATCGGCGCCCCGGCGGCCTCGAACGCGAGCGCGGCGGCGCCGATCGCGGAGATGTCGGCGATGCTCGAGACCAGCAGCGGACGCCCCAGCAGGTCGGCCTGGGTCTGCATCAGCAGGTCGGACGCCGTGGCGCCGCCCCCCGCGTGCAGCGCGGTCTGGACGCCCTCGGGATCCATCGCGTCCACGACGTCGCAGACCTGGTGGGCGACCGACTCGAGGCCGGCGCGGGCGATCTCCGCGCGCGTCGTGGACGCCGTGAGCCCGGTCAGCGTGCCGGTCGCGGAGGCGTCCCACCAGGGAGCGCCGAGCCCGTTGAGGGCGGGCACGAACGCGACCCCACGGCTGCTGGCGGCGGTCGCGGCGAGCTCGGAGAACTCCCGTCCAGGCCGGACGCCGATGGTCCGGGCCAGCCAGTCCATGCCCGCGCCGGTGTACAGGATGTTGCCCTCCAGCGCCCACAGCGGCTCCGGCGCCTGCCAGGCGAGCGTGGTGGCCAGGCCGGGGACGCGGCGTCCGGCCTGGTCGGCGGGAAGCATGACCGACGATCCGGTGCCGTAGGTGGCCTTGCCCAGGTCGCCGTCCACTTGGGCCAGCGCCCGGTGCCCGTAGAGGGCGGCGTGGGAGTCGCCGAGCACCGCCAGGATCGGGGTGCCGTCCGGCAGGCCGGGCACGCCCCGCGTGGCTCCCCACGGCCCGACTGAAGCCCGCACCTCGGGCAGCCTCGCGGCGTCCACGCCGAACAGCCCGCACAGCTCGGGGCTCCAGGCCCTCGCCTCGAGGTCGAGCAGCAGGGTCCGCGATGCGTTGCCGGCCTCGGTGGCGTAGACGGCGCCCCCGGTGAGCCGGTCGAGCAGCCAGGCGTCGACGGTGCCGATCCGCAGGTCGGACGCCTGGCCCTGGCGCTCGAGCAGCCAGGCGATCTTGGACGCCGAGTACATCGACCCGAGCTCCAGCCCGCTCAGGCGACGGACCAGCCGCCGGTTCTCAGCGGTCGCGAGGGCCCGACAGGACGCGTCGCCGCGCTGGTCCTGCCAGCTGATCGCCGGTCCGACCGGACGCCCGTCGCCGGCCCGCCAGGCCACGACCGACTCGCGCTGGTTGGAGAGTGCGACCCCGGTGATCGTCGCGCCGGGCCGCTGGGCGAGGGCGGACGCGACGGCGTCCAGGACGCTCGTCCAGAGCTCGGCGGCGTCCTGCTCGACCCAGCCGGGGCGGGGCGACGCGATCGACACCGGGCACGCGCCGGAGCCCAGGACGCGGCCGGTCCGGTCGACCAGCAGGGCCTTCGAGCTGGTCGTGCCCTGATCGATCGCCAGGATGAGGTCGCTGTTCATGGAAGCACTCTCAGCCCTTGACGGCGCCGGCGAAGGCACCGGAGACGAAGTAGCGCTGGAACATCAGGTACACGACCAGCACCGGGACCGCCGACATGAAGATGAAGGCGTTCATCGGGCCGTAGTCGGTGGCGTGCTGGGTGTTGAAGCTCTGCACGGCCAGGGGGATCGTCCACTGGCTCTGGCTCTGCAGCAGCGTGGTGGCCATGGCGTACTCGTTCCAGGTGGCGACGAAGTCGAGCACGAACAGGGCGGCCAGGGCGGCCTTGACCAGCGGCAGGCAGATCTGCCAGAAGATCCGGAAGGTGCCGGCCCCGTCGATGCGCGCCGACTCCTCGACCTCGTCGGGGATGCCCTTGAAGACGCCGTAGAGCATGAACACCTGGTAGGGGACGCCGAAGGCCAGGTACGGCAGGATCAGGCCGGGCTTGCTGTTGAGCAGGTCGAGCTTGAGCATGATCTGGAACAACGGGCCGAGGCCCACCTGGATCGGCACCATCGAGCCGATCGCGAACGCGGCCACGAGCAGCTTGGCGCCGCGCGGCTTGATGCGGGCCAGGGCGAAGGCGGCCAGTGCGGCCAGCAGCAGGCCCAGCGGCACCTTGATCAGGGCGATGACGAGGCTGTTCGCGCCGGTCACCCAGAGGTTGCCCGTCTGGGCGCCCTCGGCGTAGTTGGACCAGAGCCACTCGCTCGGCAGGCTCCACGTGGAGGACTGGGCGATGTCGGCCTTGCTCTTGACCGAGGTGAGGAACATGAACAGGAACGGCACGGCCCAGATCAGCGAGGTGATGGCCAAGGTGAGCCAGAGCGCGACCTTCGTCCAGTCGCGCCGGCGGGGGGTCCGGGACGCCGTGGGGCGTCCGGTCTGCACGGCGGCGGTGGTGGCGGTGGTGGCGGTCATCAGTCGTCTCCCTTCATGGACCACGCCAGGTACGGGATGACCAGGGCGAGCGAGATGAGCAGCAGCACGGTGGCGGTCGCGCCGCCCATGCCGAAGTTGTGGTTTGAGAACGACTGCGTGTACGACCACAGGGCCAGCACCTGGGTGGCCTGGGCGGGGCCGCCGCCGGTCATGCCGACGATCAGGTCGAACACCTTCAGCGAGTTGATGATCGTCAGGATGACCACGACCACCGTGGTGGGCCGCAGGGCCGGCATCGTCACCGCCCAGAACCGCTGCCAGGCGTTGGCGCCGTCGATCTGGGCCGCCTCGACGAGCTCGTGGGGCACCTGCTGCAAGCCGGCCAGGAACAGCACCATGTTGAACCCGATGCCCTGCCAGATCGCGGCGACGAACACCGAGAACAGCGCGATGTTGGGATCGCCGAGCCAGGGGTGGGTCAGGTGGCCGAGTCCGACCAGCGTCAGCGCCTGGTCGACGGCGCCGATGCTCGGCGCGTAGATCCAGCGCCACATCGCGGCCACCGTGATCGAGGCGAACACCGCGGGCAGGTAGAAGACCGACCGGAAGACGTTGCGTCCCAGCACGCCCTGGTTCAGGGCGAGTGCGAGCAGGAGGCTGATCATCATCGGCACGGCCAGCGACAGCACCACCCAGATCAGGGAGTTGCGGAAGGCGGTCCAGAAGACCGTGTCCACGGTGAAGAGGCGCAGGTAGTTCTGGACGCCGACGAAGCGCTGCGGTTCGGTGGCGTAGCCGGTCCAGGAGAAGAACGACAGCCGGACCGAGTCGAGCATCGGGTAGATCAGGAACAGCGCGTACAGAGCGAGAGCGGGGGCCAGGTAGGGCGTGGCGCGCAGCCAGGGGCTGCGGCGGCGCCGGCCGGCGGCCAGCGGTGTTGTGGACATGGGCTCGGATCTCCTTCGCCGGGTGGTGGGGGCCACCGACCGAGTGGCCCCCACCTGTTCGGGTTACTTGTGCGAGTCGAAGAAGGACTGCATGGCCTTGCCCGCCTCGGCGGGGGCCATCTGACCGATGACGACGGCGTTCTGGATGCGCCAGTACTCGGTGGTCTCCTCCAGGGTGAGGGCCTGGTCGGAGTTCACGAACGTGCCCTTGGCGCCGTTGTAGATCGGGGGCCAGAGTGCGTTGAGCGGGTTGTCGGTCTTCGGCTGGACGTCCTTGTTCACCGACAGAGCGGCCCAGGCGCCGACGGCCTTGGTCTGCGACTCCTTATTGGTGATGAAGTCGAGGAACTTGGCGGCCGCCGCGGAGTTGGCCGACTTGGCGTTGATGTAGAACGACTCACCGAAGCTGTAGAGGCGGCTCGTGCCGGTCGGGAACTGCAGGATGCCGACGTCGTTGGGGTCGAGACCGTTCTCCTTGATGTTGGCGTCGAACCAGGAGCCCTCGAGCGCCATGGCCGCCTTGCCCTGGTAGAAGAGCTGGCTGGAGTCGTCGTTCGACATGCTGATGAAGCCCTTGTTGAGGTACTTGTCCGCCCAGGTCTTCAGCTCGGTGAACGAGTCGTTGACGCAGGCGGTCTGGCTCCAGTTCGCTTCCTTGGCGAACAGCTTGTCGCGCGTGTCGGCGCCGCACTTGGTCTCGATGAGGTTGTCGAGCAGGCGCATCACGTGCCAGTTGACCGTGCCGCCGAACTGGATGGGCGTGATGCCGGCGGCGACGAGCTTGTCGTTGGCGGCCACGAGGCTCGCGTAGTCGGTGGGCATCGTCGTGATCCCGGCCTTGGCGAAGAGCTTCTTGTTGTAGAAGAGCGCCTGCCCCTGCAGCGTCCACGGGACGCCGTGGTAGCCGCCGTACTGCGTGACGCCGTCCATCGCCGCCGTGCTGAACCGGGACTCCCAGCCGTACTGCTTGTAGTACTCGGTGAGGTCCTTGCTCATGCCGGCCTTGACCAGCGAACCGCCGAGGCCCGGGCCCGCCCAGTACCAGTAGATGTCGGGGCCGGCGTTCGTGCCGGCGACCTGGCGCAGGGCTTCCTTGTGGGCGTCGATGGCGCGCTCTTCGGTCGTGATCTTGATCGTCGGGTTCGCCGCCTGGAAGGAGTCGACGATGGCCTTCCAGGCCGCCTTCTGGGTGTCCTCCTGGGTGACCATCCAGACCTTCAGTTCGGCGTTGCCGCCGTGGGCAGCCGAGCCGCCGCCCGACGACGAGCCCCCGCTGCAGCCGGCGAGCCCGGCCGCCAGGGCTGTGGTGGCCAGCAAGCCGGCCAGCATGCGCTTGAGACGCATTCTCTTCTCCCTCTCTTGGGTTGGACGAGCCGAAGCTCTGTGGGTGGTTACTTCGAGCCCAGCCAGGCGGCGAACTCGTCGAGTTTGAGGAACAGGTCCTCGAACATCAGTCGGGTGTCGAGACGGGTATAGACCCGGATGGGACGGCCACCGGTCGCGCCGGTGAACTCGCCGTGGTCGTCCAGAACGGGGCAGTGCCGCAGCGCGTAGTCCGACGACGACGGATCGGGCTGGAAGTACGACTGCAGGGCCGTCAGCAGGACGAGCGGGGAGTCGCCGAGCGCGTACGTCTCGCCGAAGGCGCCGTCGGACGCCGCCTCGACCCGGTCGCGAACCTGCTGGATCGCGCCGTACAGGAGCGCGCCGACCGGCCCGCGGTTGGCGACACGCGTGCGCAGTTCGACGTCGGAGACCAGGCACTGGCGGTACATGTTCCGCGGCACGAGCCACAGGGGGAGGGCGGAGTCGTTGAAGACGACCTGACCGGCGGTGACGTCGATGGCCAGGTTGTACTCCGGGGTCTCGACCACGGGCGGCAGGTAGCCGAGGCCCTCGTGTTCGGGGCCGCCGATCCAGACGACCGTGAGCCGGTCGGCGATCGCGGGCTTGAGGAGGTACGCCGAGGCCAGGTCGGTCAGGCCGCCTCCGCAGACCACGAACAGCGGCGCCAGGCCGGGCTCGTCGCGCATGGCCTCGGCCACGATGAACCGCGCGGCCTCCGAGTCCCGAGGCTCGGTGCGGGACGCCAGCGCCATGTTCGAGCCGGTGAACAGGCGTCCGCACAGATCGAGCCGCATGGCCTCGGCCAAGCGCTCGACGACGCGGCGCGCCTCGTCGGCGCTGTCGCTTCCGGCGTAGAAGGGGTCGTCCGGACGCAGGTGGCTGGCGACGATCCCGCGGATGTCGACCGAGGGCGACAGAAGGTGGTGGACCAACTGGTAGAGGTCGTCCGGGTCGCCCGCGAAGTCGTTGTCGACGATCACGCGCAGGCGCGGCCCGGCCGTCATCTTCGGCAGCCACGGCCAATCGGCGATCCGCCAGTTGCGTTCGGGCATCGGGTGCTCCCTCTGTCTCTTCGGGTGGCCGGACCCTCCTCGGTGGGATCGACCTGAGATTAGGTTATCGATCACATGTGAGGACGCGTCAAGAGGTTCTGCATATCCATTGAAGATTGCATAGCTATTCAGTAGGGTTCATTGAGGTCGACAGTGGGGGAGGCAGGGCGGTGAACCCGGCGATCCGGCCAGCGGACAAGCTGGACCAGCAGCAGCGCCTGATGGTGCGCGTCGCGAAGATGTACTACCAGCACGGCGTCCGGCAACCGCGGATCGCCGAGTTGCTCCACCTCTCCCAGGCGAAGGTCTCGCGCCTGCTCAAGCGCGCCGAGGAACTCGGCATCGTGCGGGTGACCATCCACGAGCCGCTGGGCTACTTCTCCGAGCTCGAGGAGGGTCTCGTCGAGCGCTACGGTCTCGCGGACGCCGTCGTCGCCGAGACCGCGTCCGACGACGAGTCCGAGCTGCTGGCCACGATCGGGGCGGCGGCGGCCGACTACTTCGGCGAGGTGCTGCTGGGCCACGAGCGGATCGGCATCTCCTCGTGGAGCGCCACCCTGCTCGCGATGGTCAACCACCTGCGCTACACGGGCCGTTCGGTGGCCGACACGGTGGTGCAGGTGATCGGGGGCGTGGGTGAGCCGCAGGCCCAGGTCCAGGCGACCCGGCTCACCGAGCAGCTCGCCATCGCGACCGGCGCGACGCCGGTCTTCCTGCCGGCTCCGGGCTTCGTCTCCTCCCCGGCCCTCCGCGAGGCGATCCTCGACGAGCCCTACGTCAGGGAGGCCGCCGAGGCCTGGACCGGCCTGAGCATCCTCCTCGCCGGCATCGGCAGCCTCGACCCCTCGCCGCTCCTGCAGCAGTCCGGCAACGCCATCCCCCTGGACGACCAGGCCGAGCTGCGCGGCCTGGGGGCCATCGGCGACGTCTGCCTGCGGTTCTTCGACGAGCACGGGGACGCCGTCGGTTCCGGCATCGACTCCCGCATCGTCGGCATCCCGACCGACGTGCTGAAGGGCGTGCCGCGTCGCATCGGCGTCGCGGGCGGCGTCCGGAAGCACTCGGCGATCCGGGCCGCGCTGCTGGGCGGCTGGGTCAACGTGCTGGTCACGGACACCGGAACCGCCCGGGCGCTGCTTGGCTGAGGCTTCGGGGGCGGGGGCTAGAGTGCCTGGTCGAGGTCGGGAGGAACCACGAGATGAGCAGCCCCGGGGGTGACGGACGGCGTCCGAAGATGATCGACGTCGGACGGCTGGCCGGGGTGTCCGCGCAGACCGTGTCGAGGTATTTCACGGGCAAGGGCTACGTCGGAGCCGAGACGCGGGAGCGCATCGAGGCGGCGATCCAGGAGCTCGGCTATACGTTCAACCAGTCCGCGCGGAACCTGCGGGTCAACTCGACCCGCACCGTCGGCGTCCTGATGACCGGACCGTCGGTGTACGGCACGTGGTCGATCCTCAGCGGCCTCAACGAGGCGGCGCACCGCGCGGGCTTCGGGCTCGTGACGAGCCAGGTGGACGCCGACCCCGACGACCCGGGGGCGCAGGCGTCCATCCACGAGGCGGTCGAGCGGCTGCTGGTCGCCCGGGTCGACGGGCTGGTCGTCTCGTCGCCGTACCTGGGCATCGAGGACCTGCTCGAGCGGGTGTGGGAGACGATCCCGGTGGTCATCCTGGCGGGGCGGTCGTGGCCCAACGCGGATTCGGCGACGGTCGACTCGTACGAGGCCGGCCTGCTGGCGACGCGTCACCTGGTGGGGCTGGGCCATCGGCGCATCCTGCATGTTGTCGGCCCCGAGAACCGCAACGAGGCCCACGAGAGGCAGCGTGGCTACCTGGACGCGCTGTCCGAGGCCGGGGCGCAGCCGTTGCCGGTGGTCAGGGGCGACTGGTCCGCCGACTCGGGCCACGCGGTGGGCCAGGAGGTCGACCCGGCCACGTTCACCGCGGTGTTCTCCGCGAACGACCAGATGGCGCTCGGATTCATGAGCGCCCTGCGGTCGCGGGGGCTGCAGGCGCCCGGCGACTACTCGATCGTCGGCGTCGACGACATGCCGGACGCGCGCTACTTCGCCCCTCCGCTGACCTCGGTCTACATGGACTTCGTCGGCCTCGGCCGCGCGGGCTTCGAGATGATCACGCACCGAATCGACACCGGCGAGCGCGCGCCCAGGCGGCTGATCAAGCCGTCGCTGGTGGTCCGGGAGTCATCGGCGACACCGCGGTGAGCGCGAAGAAGGGGCCGCGAACCCGATTGATCCGCGGCCCCTTCTCGCTGAAGCTCAGTGCAGCAGGCGGAAGTGCCAGGGGTAGTTGAAGCCCTTGCCGCCCAGGGTGCGCCAAGCGCCGATGACGCCGAGCACGATCGCCAGGATGCCGCTGGCGGCGATCATGAGAAAGCCGATCGGGGCCAGGACGACGGTGAACACGAGGATCCACCCGACGATGCCGCCGATCGTCATGCTGAGCGTGAAGTTGAACGAGCCCGCGGCGGCCTTGCGCACGAACGGCGACCGGTCGCGGAACAGCAGCCAGATGATCAGCGGGCCGACGAAGTTGAGCCAGCCGGCCGACAGCACCCAGGCGATCGCGGCCGAGAGGTGCGCAAGGGCGGCGAAGATCCGCTCGTCGGAGCCGGCGGGGACCGAGCTGGGGAACGGCGAGTAGTGGGGCTGCGGCACCGGGCCGCCGCCGTTGGACGCCGACCGCTGATACCACTGCGGGGGAGTCTGCTGGTTCTGCCCGGACCAAGCGGGCGGCTGGTTGTAGGACGACATGCGGTCCAGTGTGCAGCGCATTCCGGACGCGACCGCCGTCCTCCAGGGAGGGTTCAGGGACGCCTCCGCGAGAGTCCAGGGAGGCCCCTCCCCGAGGGTCGAGGAGGGGCCTCGGGTCAGACGTTCTGCAACTTGTAGAGCACGGCGAAGCCCTCGGACGTCAGGTCGTCCTCGATCTCCGCGGTGTTCAGGGAGTTCACGCCGACGACGATGATGCTGCGTTCGCCCTCGCCGCGGTAGACGGCCAGGTGCTGGATGTTCGCGTCGTGCT
The DNA here is from genome assembly GCA_036803965.1 of Propioniciclava sp. Lineage (GTDB taxonomy): Bacteria > Actinomycetota > Actinomycetes > Propionibacteriales > Propionibacteriaceae > Propioniciclava. Next base: position 6,894 of record DAIRTI010000014.1, on the reverse strand, counting down.
TGGCGGTGATCGCGGTCAGCTTCGACAGGACGCCGGGGGCGTCCATGGCGTCGACGGTGAGCCGCGTCCCGTGGTCGCGGAAGCCCAGGATCTCGATGAAGGCGTCCAGGATCGCGCTCTCGGTGATGATGCCGACGAGGCGTCCGCCCTCGACGACCGGCAGCATCTCGACCTTGTTGTCGCGCATCGCGACCGCCGCCTCCTCGAGCAGCGCGTCGGGCGAGATGGTGATCGGGTCGCGGGTCATCACCTTGGCGACCTTGAGCTTGCTGAGCAGGTAGTTGACCTCGCCGCTGGAGAAGGTCGTCGCCTTCGACGGGCCCGCCTCGGCGATGTCGCTGTGCGACAGGACGCCGACGACCCGGCCCTCGGACACCACGGGCAGATGCCGGACGCCGCGGGTCGCCATCACCTCCATCGCCTCGGGGAGGGTGTTGTCGGGGGTGACGGTGAACGGATGGGCGGTCATGCGCAACTTGACGAACACAGCACTAGCCTCCCAGGTACGCCTTCTTGATGTCCTCGGTCTGCGACAGCTCGTCGGCCGATCCTTGGGCCACGATGGCGCCGGTCTCCATGACGTAGGCGCGGTGCGCGACCTGCAGGGCCATGTTGGCGTTCTGCTCGACCAGAAGGATCGTCGTGCCCGACTCGTTGATGCTGCGGACGATGTCGAAGATCTCCTGCACCAGCAGGGGCGCGAGCCCCATCGACGGCTCGTCGAGCAGCAGGATCTTCGGACGCGCCATGAGCGCCCGTCCCATCGCGAGCATCTGCTGCTCGCCGCCCGAGAGCGTCCCGGCGGTCTGCTTGAGCCGTTCCGCCAGCACCGGGAAGCGCGTGTAGACCTGCTCCAGGTCGGACGCGATCCCGGCCCGGTCGCGCCGCAGGAACGCCCCCAGCTCGAGGTTCTCCAGCACCGACATGCGGGGGAAGACGCGGCGTCCCTCAGGCACGTGCGACAGGCCCATCTTCACGCGGTCCTGCGCGGACGCCTTCGTGATGTCCCTCCCACCGACCCACACCGAGCCGGACGTCGGCGCCTTCAGCCCGGACGCCGTCCGCAGCGTCGTGGTCTTGCCGGCGCCGTTGGCGCCGATCAGCGTGACGATCTCGCCGTCGTCGACGGTGAGCGAGATGCCCTTGATGGCGTGGATGCCGCCGAAGTGCACGTGCAGGTCGCGGATCTCGAACATCTACGCCTCCTCTCCGAGGTAGGCCTCGATGACCTTGGGGTTCGCCCGCACGTCAGCCGGCGTCCCGTGGGCGATGACGACGCCGTGGTCGAGCACATAGATGCGCTCGCAGATCTTCATGACGAGGCTCATGTCGTGCTCGATCAGCAGGATCGTCAGCTTGAACTCGTCGCGCAGCCGCGAGATCAGCCCCGACAGCTGCGCGGTCTCGGCGGGGTTCATGCCGGCGGCGGGCTCGTCGAGCAGCAGCAGCGTCGGCTTGGTGGCCAGCGCCCGGGCGATCTCGAGGTGCCGCTGGTCGCCGTAGGGCAGGTTGCGGGCGATCTCGCCGGCCTTGTCGTCGAGCCCCATGAGCCGCAGGAGTTCCAGGCTCTCGGCCCGGATGTCGGCCTCGGCCTTCGCGAACGGCGGCAGCCGCAGGAACGACGACACCAGCGGGTAGCGCCGGTTCTGCTGCAGGGCGATCACGACGTTGTCGAGGACCGTCAGGTCCTTGAACAGCCGGATGTTCTGGAAGGTGCGTCCGATGCCGGCGCGGCAGATGGCGTACGGCCGCCTGCCGCCGATCGAGACCGGCTTGTCGTCGCGTGTGAACTCGATCGTGCCGGCCGACGGCGGGTAGACGCCGGTGAGCAGGTTGAACACGGTCGTCTTGCCGGCGCCGTTGGGCCCGATGAGCCCGATCAGTTCGCCGGTGTCGAGGTGCAGGGTCACGTTCGACACGGCGGCCAGGCCGCCGAAGTTCCGGGTCAGGGACGCGACGTCGAGGATGCGGCTCATCGGGCGTCCCCCTTCTCCGTCATCTCGGACGCCGTTGGCGCGGCTTCCGCGGCGTCCGGGTCGGTGGTGATCGCCGGGGCACCGCCGCCGGCTGCCGGGGCGGTCAGCGCGAGCCCTCGGCGTCCGGGATTGAACAGGTTCGAGAACAGCTTGAGCGACAGTTCCCGGGAGCCCATCAGGCCCTCGGGCCGGAAGATCATGATGACGACGAGCAGGAGGGCGTAGAGGATCATCCGGATCTCGGTGAAGCCCTGCAGCGCGGTCGAGATCAGCGCCAGGAGGATCGCGGCGATGATCGAGCCCGAGAGGCTGCCCAGGCCGCCGAGGACGACGATCACCAGGATGTCGATCGACTTCAGGAAGCCGAACAGGTCGGGCTTGATGAAGTAGAAGTACGAGGCGTACATGCCGCCGGCGAGGCCGCCGAAGAAGGCGCCGATCGTGAACGACATGACCTTCGCGCGGGTGGTGTCGACGCCGATGGACTCGGCGGCGATCTCGTCCTCGCGGACGGCGATCGCGTCGCGGCCCTGGCGGGAGCGCAGGAAGTTGCGGATCAGGATGACCGAGCCGACGGTGAGGATGAAGAACCAGGTCCAGTTCATGTTCTGGTCGACCGTCAGGCCGGCGGCCCCGTTGGTGAGGCTGTCGAGGTTGACGAACACGACCCGGATGATCTCGGCCATGCCGAGGGTGGCGATCGCGATGTAGTCGCCGCGCAGGCGCAGCGTCGGCAGGCCGATCAGGAAGCCGAGCACCGCCGCCAGCAGGCCGCCGACGACGAGGCCGCCCAGGAAGCCCACCGGCCCGGGCACGGCGTTGGACAGGATCGCGGTCGCGTAGGCGCCGATGGCCATGAAGCCGGCGTGGCCCAGCGAGAACTGTCCCGTGAAGCCCGTGATGAGGTTCAGGCTGACGGCCAGCACGATGTTGATGCAGATCGTGGCCAGCGTGGCCATCAGGTAGTCGTCGATGACGCCGGCGGCGATGAGCGCCCAGACGACGAGGTAGACGGCGACGAGCAGGACGGCCTGGAGGCCGACGCGGACGAGCGGGCTGCGCATCGGCTACACCTTCTCCCGGACGTTCTTGCCCAGCAGGCCGGTCGGCTTGAAGATCAGGACGAGGATCAGGATCGCGAAGACGACGGCGTCCTGGAGCAGTGAGTTGACGTACCCGCTGACCAGGGTTTCGGTGACGCCGATGAAGTAGCCGCCGATGAGCGCGCCGGGGATGAGCCCGATGCCGCCGAACACAGCCGCGACGAACGCCTTCAGGCCCGGCATGAGGCCCATCAGCGGGTTGATCGTGTTGTAGTAGACGCCCACCAGGACGCCCGCGGCGCCGGCCAGCGCGGAGCCGAGGGCGAACGTGAACGAGATCGTGTTGTCGACGCTGATGCCCATCAGGCGGGCGGCGTCGGCGTCCTGGGAGACCGCGCGCATCGCCTTGCCGACGCGGGTCTTCGAGACGATGAACTGCAGGGCGATCATCAGGGCGACCGAGATGCCGATGATGATCAGCGACTTCGAGGAGATGATGACGCCGCCCACGTTGAACTGGGCGTTGAAGTAGTCGGGCAGCGGCGGGTACGACCGCACGGCCGCGCCGACGAAGTACACCATCACGTACTCCAGCAGCAGCGAGACGCCGATCGCCGTGATCAGCACGGCGATGCGGGTCGAATTGCGCAACGGCTTGTACGCCACCCGTTCGATGACCACGCCCAGCACCATGCACGCCAGCATCGAGATGACCAGCGACTCGATGAAGCCCAGCCTCAGGATCGACATGCACGCGTAGCCCACGTAGGCGCCGATCATGTAGACATCGCCGTGGGCGAAGTTGATGAGCTGGATGATGCCGTACACCATCGTGTAGCCCAGCGCGATCAGCGCGTAGATGCTGCCCAGGCTCAGGCCGTTGATCAGCTGTTGCGCCAGTTGGTCCACAGGCGGTCTCCCTCGTTGCAACGTGCGGCGGGGGGCGCACAGACGCCCCCCGCCGACATGTTCTACCGGACGATCAGGCGAACTTCTCGGTGACGGCGATCTTTCCGTCCTTGTAACCGATGATCGTGGCCTGCTTGATCGGGTTGTGCGTGGCGGCGTCCATGTCGAAGGTGCCGGTGACGCCCGAGAAGCCCTTGGTCTCGGCCATCGCGGTCTTGATGTCGGCGCCGGTGGCGGACTTCGCCCGCTTGATGGCGTCGGCGACGAAGTACATCGTGTCGTAGCCCATCGCGTGGAACGCCTCGGGCGTCGTGCCGTTGTTCTTGGCCTTGAACGCCTCGATGAACTTCGTGACCTTCGGGTCGGTGTCGGTCGAGCTGTAGTGGTTCGTGTAGTACACGTCGGTCAGCGCGGTGCCGGCGAGTTCGGCGAGCTTCGGCGACTCGTAGCCGTCGCCACCCGTGATCGGGGCGGTGATGCCGAGGGCGCGCGCCTGCTTGATGATCAGGCCGAGCTCCTCGTAGTAGCCGGGCACGTACATGATGTCGAACTGCTGGCCCTTGAGCTTGGTGAGCACCGCGTTGAAGTCGGTCTGCTTGGCCGTGTACGCCTCGGTGGCGACGACCTGGCCGCCCTTGGCGGTGAACTGCTTGTCGAAGTTGTCGGCGAGGCCCTTGGCGTAGTCGGACGAGGTGTCCTTCAGCACGACCGCGGTCTTCGCGTTCAGCTTGGACGCCGCGTAGTTGGCCATGACCGTGCCCTGGTAGCTGTCGGTGAAGCAGGTGCGGAAGATGAATTCGTTCAGCTTGCCGTTGCTGACGGTCAGGTCGTCGGCGGTCGCCGAGCCGGACACGATCGGCACCGAGTTCTTGGCCGACAGCTGGATCTGCGCCTTCATGCCGCCCGAGGTGGCCGGGCCGATGATCGCGACGACCTTGTCCTGCGTCATCAGCTTGGCCGACAGGGTGGTGGTCTCGGCGGTGTCGGACTTGGTGTCGTACTCCACCAGCTGGATCTTCTTGCCGTTGACGCCGCCGGCGGCGTTGATCTCCTCGGCCGCCATCTTGGCGCCGGCCGCCTCGGCCGTGCCGTAGCTGGCGACGTTGCCGGTGAGCTCGAACAGCAGGCCCACCTTGACGGTGTCCCCGCCGGCCGCGCCGCCGGAGGTGGTGGCGCCGCCCGTGCCCGTGCCGGAGCAGCCGGCCAGCAGGGCCAGGCCCAGGGCGCCCGCGAGCATCCCACTGAGGGTTCGCTTCATGTGCTTTCCATTCCTTCTTGATGTGCGCGTTGGTCCTCACCCCTGGTCCGGCCGCGGCCGCCCCCGTTGGCGCATCCGGTCCAGTCAGGTGTGAGCACCGATGGTACGGCCACGGTACCCGCGGCAATAGAGGGTCCAGGAAAAGGCGGACGCCGGCGGCGTCCGTTCTTGCCCTCGGACCGGCCCCCGAAACGGCTTGTCGCGGGCTCGCCGGCGGATTGGCACACTGTGCGGGTGTCCATGACCGGGGCCGACATCGACATCGTCCGGCTGTGGTGCCGCGAGCAGGCGCCGCAGGAGGGCTGGGCGCGGCGTCGCGTCGAGCCGGTCGTGACCGGACGCCACATCGACCTGGTCGTCGTGCGCGTGGACGCCGCGGGCGCCGAGTCCCGGACGCCGATCGCCCGGCTGCGCTATCTGAACACCCGGCGCTGGCAGCTCTATTGGAGGGACGCCGGGGGCACCTTCCGCGTGTATGGCAGCCTTCCGGCGTCCGACGACGTGCGCGACCTGCTCGACTTCCTCGCGCGGGGCCGCGATCCGCTGTTCTGGCCGGACCGTCCGGACGCCGAAGGCTAACGCTTCGGTTACTCCCGCGTGCGGAGGGCAGACGCGCGGGGCGTCCGCTCGTATGGTCCGGGCATGGAGGAGAGGCAGGGGGGCGAGCGCAATGTGCTGGGCGGGGAGCTGGAGGAGTGTGGCTCCGACCCGGTGACCGGCTTCTTCCGGGACGGGACGTGCCGCACCTGTGCCGAGGACGTCGGGCGTCACACGATCTGCGCGATCATGACCGCGGACTTCCTGGCCCACCAGAAGTCGCTGGGCAACGACCTCGTGACGCCGGTGCCCGAGTGGGGCTTCCCGGGCCTGACGCCGGGCGACCGTTGGTGTGTGGTCGCCGAGCGCTGGCTGCAGTCGTTCGCCGTCGGGGTGATCGCGCCGGTCGTGCTGGCCGCGACGAGCTACGCGGCGCTCGAGGTCGTGCCGCTGCGGTACCTGCAACAATGCTCGGTCGACGTGCCGGACGACGCGTCCTCGCTGGGCTGATACCACAGCCGCGCCGACGGCGTCCGGGGACGCGCAGGATCCCGTAGAATCCCCGCGTGGTCAATCTGGGGGGATTGGGGCCGGACCAGGGCTCCGAAGTGCGTCCGGTCTTCGTTGACGAAACGGGACATCGACGTGTCGGCCTGCGTGCCGCGGCCGTGTCGGGCGGCACCATCATCGCGCTGTGGGCATCGGCGCTCGGCCTTGCCGTCGTGGGCACCGCGGGCGAGGACCCGGGGCGCTGGGCACAGATCGTCGTCGCGCCGGACGCCAGCCCGTCCGCGTCCGCCACGCCGTCGCCCTCGGCGTCCGGGACGGCGCTTCTCCCGACGGTCGTCGCGCCGGCGACTCAGCGGCCCACGAGCGGCTCCACGACGCTGCACCCCGCGTCCACGGCGGGCGTGGCGGCCACGCCTTCGGCCAAGGCGACCCAGTCGGCGAGTTCGACGACGAGCGCGTCGACGACGAAGACGACCGCATCGACCACCACGTCGACGACCAAGCCGGCGTCCACGTCGGGCACGTCGACATCGGAGCCGGGCGGGTCCACCACCGAGCCCGGAGGGTCGACCACCGAACCGGGCGGATCGACGACCGAGCCCGGAGGGTCCAGCACCGCGCCGGAGCCCGGCGGGACCACCGAGGCCCCGTCCGCCGAGTA
>DAIRTI010000013.1:0-44474 GCA_036803965.1 Propioniciclava sp. | reverse complement strand
TCGTTCGGTCTGACGCCGGGAACCGCCCTGTCCGACGCCGTGCGGGCCGTCGAGACGGCGCGCAGCAGGTAGGAGTCCATCACCATCGTCGCCGGACGCCGTCCGTCGCTGGTGCCGTGGGTCAGGGCGTGCAGCCCGCCGACCAGCAGGTTGTACTGCCGGATGCTCGGCTGGCCCTCCTCGGACACGAGCCGGTCGGCGGTCTCCAGCATCACCTGCCCGGCGGTGTAGGCGGCGTAGTCGTGGGTCAGCGGCTCCGAGTACGGCCGGATCGTCACCGCCTCGGTGATGACGTCGAGCGTCCGCCCGGTCGCGAACTGCAGGTCGACGTGGGTGAACGGTTCCAGCCGCGCCCCGAACTTGCTCGACGTCCGCCGGACCCCCCGCGCCACCGCCCGCACCTTGCCGTGCCGGTGCGAGAGCAGCGTGACGATGCGGTCCGCCTCGCCCAGCTTGTGGGTGCGCAGGACCACGCCCGAGTCGCGGTACGTCGGCACCTGCGCATTCTCGCACTCCGGCGTCGCCGAGCGAGGGACGCCGTCGGTGCGGTCAGCCGGTGCTGCCGCGGACGATCAGGGTCGGCGCCAGGGCCTCGACGCTCGGCGCGGCGCCCTCGATGGCCGAGAGCAGCACCCGGACGGCCCGCTCGCCCAACTCCTCCAGCGGCTGGCGGACGGTCGTCAGCGGGGGATCGAGGTAGCGCACCGGCGGGATGTCGTCGAAGCCCGCCAGCAGAACGTCGCCGGGCACCGAGATCCCGCGCTCGCGGAAGGCGGCCAGCACCCCGATCGCGGTGAGGTCGTTGGCGCAGAAGACGGCGTCCGGCAGCGCCGACGAGTCGGCCAGCGCGAGCCCCACCTCGTAGCCGCGCTCGGGATTCCAGTCGCCGACGATCACGTCGGGAACGTCCAGTCCGGCGTCCAAGAGCGTCGCCCGCCAGCCGTCCACCCGGCAGTCGGCGTCGAACCAGCCCTCCGGACCCGACACGTGCACGATCGAGCGCGCCCCGCGGTCGATCAGCAGCTGGGTGACCAGCCGTGCCCCCAGCGCCTGGTCGACGGCCACGAGGTGCGCGGGCCGGTCGACGCCCACCAGGTCGGCGATGAGCACCACGGGAATCCCGTGCGCCTCGGCCAGCGCCGTCTCGGCGGTGGCGCGCCGCGGCGTCACGATCGCGATGCCCTGAACGCCGTGCTCGACGAACGCGTGGATGCTGGCCATCACGTCCTCGGTCGTCGGGTCCGAGTGGACGCCCACCACCGCCGAGTAGCCGGCCTGCCGGGCCGCCGTCTCGATGGCCCCGACGGTCGTCGCCGGGCCCATGTGAGGAAACCCCGAGGCCAGGACGCCGATGAGCCCCGACTTCTGCGTCGCCAGCGCCCGGGCGGTCAGGTTGGGCCGGTAGCCGGTCTTCTCGATCGCCCGCCGGACCCGCTCCGCCGTCTCGGGACGCACCTGCGGCGACCCGTTCAGCACCCTCGACACGGTCTGATGCGAGACGCCCGCCAGGCGGGCGACATCGGTCATCGCGGGGGGACGGCCACCGGAGTCCATTTCAACCACCTCGTCGGAGTCTGCGGGTGCGGGCTGCCTGTCTGGAGTCTCTCAGCCGAACCCTCCGGACGGGATTTCCGCCCGGTGCTTGACACGGCTCGATGTTAGCGCCAACATTCATGTGAACGCTAACAAGAACGAAGTGGAACCCGGAAGGAACGGCGGTCAAGTGACCGAGAACTACGTAGTCGGAGTTGACTTCGGCACCCTCAGCGGACGCGCTCTCGTCGTGCGCGTCGCCGACGGCGCCGAGCTGGCGGACGCCGTCTGTCCCTACCCCCACGGCGTCGTCGACGACCGCCTCCCCGGCACCGGCGAGCGCCTCCCCGCCGACTGGGCGCTGCAGGTGCCCGACGACTACATCGAGGTCTTCCGCACCGCGGTGCCGGCCGCACTATCGGCGTCCGGGATCAATGCCGACGACGTGATCGGCATCGGCATCGACTTCACCGCCTGCACGATCCTGCCCACGACCGAGGACGGGACGCCGCTGGCCGAGCTGCCCGCCTTCGCCGGCGACAAGCACGCCTACGTCAAGCTCTGGAAGCACCACGCCGCCCAGCCGCAGGCTGACCGCATCAACGCGCTGGCCCGTGAGCGCGGCGAGTCCTGGCTGCCGCGCTACGGCGGACTCGTCTCCTCGGAGTGGGAGTTCGCCAAGGGCCTCCAACTCCTCGAAGAAGCCCCCGACGTCTATGCAGCCACCCGGCACTGGGTCGAGGCCGCCGACTGGGTGGTGTGGCGCCTGTGCGGACGCTACGTCCGCAACGCCTGCACCGCCGGCTACAAGGGCCTGCGCCAGGACGGCGCCTACCCCTCGCCCGACTTCTGCGCCGCCCTCAACCCCGGCTTCCGCGACTTCGTCGCCGACAAGCTCGAACACCCGATCGGCCAGCTCGGGGACGCCGCCGGCACGCTCACCGACGAGGCGGCGTCCTGGACCGGCCTGCGTCCCGGCATCGCGGTCGCCGTCGGCAACGTGGACGCCCACGTCGCGGCCCCCGCCGCCCAGGCCGTCGAGCCCGGCCAGCTGGTCGCCATCATGGGCACCTCGACCTGCCACATCATGAACGGCGCGAGCCTCGAGATCGTCCCCGGCATGTGCGGGGTCGTCGACGGCGGCGTCCTGAAGGGACTCTGGGGCTACGAGGCCGGTCAGTCCGGCGTCGGCGACATCTTCGGCTGGTTCACGGCCAACGCCGTCCCGCCCGAGTACCACGACGAGGCGGGACGCCGCGGGCTCGGCCTCCACGAGTACCTCACCGAACTGGCGTCCCGGCAGCAGGTGGGGGAGCACGGACTCATCGCGCTCGACTGGCTCAGCGGCAACCGCTCGGTGCTGGTCAACCACGAGCTGACCGGGCTGATCCTCGGCCTGACGCTGGCCACCAAGCCCGAGGACGTCTACCGCGCACTGCTCGAGGCCACCGCCTTCGGCACCAAGGTGATCGTGGACGCTTTCAACACCTCCGGCGTGCCGGTGGAGGAGTTCATCGTCATCGGGGGGCTGAAGAAGAACCCGCTACTCATGCAGATCTACGCCGACGTCCTGGACATGCCGCTCTCTGTGGTCTCCTCCGCGCAGGGACCGGCGCTCGGCTCGGCGATCCACGCGGCGGTCGCGGCCGGGGCGTACTCGGACGTGGCCGCGGCCGCCGCGGTCATGGGCGGACGCCAGCGCGGTGTCTACACCCCCGATCCGGACGCCGCCGAGGCCTACCGCGCCCTGTTCGCCGAGTACCTGACCCTGCACGACTACTTCGGACGCGGCGGCAACGACGTGATGCGCCGGCTCGGCGACCTCAGACGGAGGGCCCGCGCATGACCGACCCCCGCCTGGCCGCCCACCGCGCCGACATCGACCGCCTCAAGGAGCAGGTCGCCGCCCTCCACGCCTACCTGCCCCGCTACGAGCTCGTCGTCTGGACTGCCGGCAACGTCTCGGCGCGCGTCCCCGGCACCGACCTGATGGTCATCAAGCCCTCCGGCGTCGAGTTCGAGGACCTGACCGCAGACACCATGGTCGTCACCGACCTGCAGGGCCGCGTCGTCGAGGGCGACCACAGCCCGAGCTCCGACACGGCGTCCCACGCCTTCGTCTATGCCCACCTGCCGCACGTCGGCGGCGTCGTGCACACGCACTCGACGTACGCCACCGCGTGGTCGGCGCGGCGCCAGCCGATCCCGTGCTGCACGACGATGCAGGCCGACGAGTTCGGCGGCGACATCCCGGTCGGGCCACTGGCGCTGATCGGCGACGAGCAGATCGGACGCGGCATCGTCGACACCCTCGCGAGCAGCCGCAGCAAGGCGGTCCTGATGGCCAACCACGGCCCCTTCACCGTCGGCACCGACGCCCGGGACGCCGTCAAGGTCGCCGTGATGCTCGAGGAGGTCGCCCGCTGCGTCCACCTCTCCAGCCAGCTGGGCGAGCCCATCCGGCTCGACCAGGACATGGTCGACGCCCTCTTCGACCGCTACCAGAACGTCTACGGACAACGGAAGGCCGCCTCATGACGACGCGCAAGCAGGTCTGGTTCCTCACCGGGAGCCAACATCTCTACGGCGAGGAGGTGCTCGCTCAGGTCACCGCGCAGAGCCGGGGCGTCTCGGACGCCCTCGCGGCCTCGCCGCACATGGCGGCCGACGTCGTGGCCAAGCCGCTGCTGGTCGACAGCGACGCGATCCGGCGGACGATGCTGGCCGCCAACGCCGACGACTCCTGCGTCGGCGTCATCACGTGGATGCACACGTTCTCACCGGCCAAGATGTGGATCAAGGGCCTGGACGCCCTGGCCAAGCCCCTGCTGCACCTGCACACGCAGGCGAACGTCGAGCTGCCGTGGTCGACGATCGACATGGACTTCATGAACCTCAACCAGGCCGCCCACGGCGACCGGGAGTACGCGTTCATCGTCACCCGCCTCGGCAAGGCCCGCAAGACGGTCGCCGGCCACGTCAGCGACCCGCGCGTCGTCGAGCGGATCGGCCGCTGGACGCGCGCCGCCGTCGCCGCCGATGCCCTGCGCACCCTCAGGGTCTGCCGCTTCGGCGACAACATGCGCAACGTCGCGGTCACCGAGGGCGACAAGGTCGCCGCCGAGATCGACTACGGCGTCGAGGTCAACACCTGGGGTGTCAACGACCTGGTCGAGGTCGTGGACGCCGTGGGCGAGAGTTCGGTCGACGCCCTGGTCGAGGAGTACCTGGACTGCTACGACGTGGCGTCCGAGCTGCGACCGGGCGGAGACCGGGCCGACTCGCTGCGCTACGGCGCCCGCATCGAGCTGGCCCTGCGCAGCTTCGTGGTCGACGGCGGCTTCGGGGCCTTCACGACCAACTTCGAGGACCTCGGCGGGCTGCGGCAGCTGCCCGGCCTGGCCGTGCAGCGGCTGATGGGCGAGGGCATCGGCTTCGCGGGGGAGGGCGACTGGAAGACCGCCGTCCTGGGCCGCACGCTGAAGGTGCTGGCGTCCGGGCTGCCCGGCGGCACGTCGTTCATGGAGGACTACACCTACGACCTCACCCCTGGCTGCGAGCTCAGCCTGGGCGCGCACATGCTCGAGGTCTGCCCGTCGATCGCGGCCGGACGCCCGCGCATCGAGATCCATCCGCTCGGCATCGGCGGCCGCGAGGACCCGGTGCGGATGGTCTTCGACGCCGCCCCGGGGGACGCCGTGATCGTCGGCATGTGCGACCTGGGGGACCGGTTCCGGTGGGTCTCGAACGACCTGGAGGTCGTCGCCCCGCCGCACCCGCTGCCCCAACTGCCGGTCGCCCGCGCGGTCTGGAAGACCAAGGCCGACTGGGCCACCGCCACCGAGTGCTGGCTGGCCGCCGGCGGCCCGCACCACTCGGTGCTCTCGACCGCCCTGGTCCGCGAGGACCTGGTCAACCTCTCCGAGATCGTCGGCACCGAGCTGGTGTCGATCACCCGGTCCACCGATGACACGCACGAGTTCGTCCAGCGGCTGCGCTGGGGCAACGCGTTCCATCGGCTGGCGCTCGGCCTGTAAGGGCCGGGGCCGACAACTCCATAGCGCGTCCGGCGGGGCCTTCCCGCCGGGCGACCAACAAGGGGACGGCGACGTCGCGTCCTCGGAAGGGCAAGCAGAGATGCGCAAACTGATCGCGATCATCGCGACTTCCGCGCTGGCGCTCACGCTCGGTGCGTGAGGCCAGAGCAGCGGCGCCGGCGGCGGCTCGTCGGCCGGCAGCACCGGCGCGGCGACCAAGGGCACGATCGGCGTCGCGATGCCGACCAAGACCTCCGAGCGCTGGATCAAGGACGGCGACTACATCAAGCAGGCCCTCGAGGCCGCCGGCTACCAGGTGAACCTGCAGTACGCCAACGACGACATCCCGACCCAGGTCACCCAGGTCAACGACATGGTGACCAAGAAGAACCAGGTCATGGTCATCGCGTCCATCGACGGCACGGCGCTGGCGGGCGCGCTCAAGGACGCCAAGTCGTCCGGCATCCCGGTCATCGCCTACGACCGCCTGATCCGGTCCACGGACGCCGTCGACTACTACACGACGTTCGACAACTACAAGGTCGGCGTCCTCCAGGGCACCTCGCTGCTGGCCGGACTCGCGGCGTCCGGGGCTGCGAAGCCGTGGAACGTCGAACTGTTCGCCGGCTCCCCGGACGACAACAACGCGGGCTTCTTCTTCAAGGGCGCCATGAGCGTCCTGCAGCCGAAGATCGACGACGGCACGATCAAGATCGCCTCCGGCGAAACCGACTTCAACACCGTCGCCACCCTGCGCTGGGACGCCGCCGTGGCCAAGAAGCGCATGGAGAACATCCTCACCAAGTCGTACTCGACCGCGGACGTCAACGGCGTCCTCGCCCCGTACGACGGCATCTCCCGCGGCGTCATCGCCGCCCTCAAGGGCGCCGGCTACGGCTCCGGCGGCAAGAAGCTCCCGATCGTCACCGGACAGGACGCCGAGCTCGAGTCCGTGAAGTCGATCCTCGGTGGCGAGCAGTACTCGACGGTGTTCAAGGACACCCGGAAGCTCGCCGAGGCGACGGTGAAGATGATTCAGGAGATCGCGGCGAAGTCGACGGTCACCGTCAACGACACCAAGACCTACGAGAACGGCGTCAAGACCGTCCCGACGATGCTGCTCGAGCCCGTCTCCTGCGACAAGGCGAACTGCAAGCAGATCCTGCTGGACGCCAAGTACTACACCGAGGACCAGCTCAAGTAGGCGTTCATCCGAACCGGTGGTGGGGAGCGCGGTCGCCGCTCCCCACCACCACACCGGCGGCGCCGGGTCACCGGCGCCCCAGGACAGGGCAGTCACATGGCAGACACCATCCTCTCGATGCGCGACATCACCAAGACGTTCCCCGGCGTCAAGGCCCTGCTCGAACGTCACGTTCGAGGTGAAGCGCGGCGAGATCCACAGCATCTGCGGGGAGAACGGGGCCGGCAAGTCGACCCTCATGAAGGTCCTCTCCGGGGTCCACCCGTACGGCACCTACACCGGCGACATCTTCTACGACGGCTCGGAATGCCGGTTCCGCAACATCCGCGAGTCCGAGGCGGCGGGCATCGTCATCATCCACCAGGAGCTCGCGCTCATCGGTGAGCTGACGATCACCGAGAACATGTTCCTCGGCAACGAGCAGGCCACCCGCGGCGTCATCGACTGGCACGCCGCACGGGCCGAGGCGGTCAAGTACCTGAGGATGGTCGGGCTCGACGAGAGCCCCGACACCCAGGTCAAGAACATCGGCGTCGGCAAGCAGCAACTGGTCGAGATCGCCAAGGCGCTGGCCAAGGACGTGAAGCTGCTGATCCTGGACGAGCCCACCGCGGCGCTCAACGACTCCGACAGCCGGCACCTGCTGGACCTGCTGCGGGGGCTGCAGCGTCAGGGCATCACCTGCATCATGATCAGCCACAAGCTGAACGAGATCGAGGAGATCTCGGACGCCATCACGATCATCCGCGACGGGCGCACGATCGAGACCCTGGACGTCCACGCCGGCGACGTGAACGAGGACCGCATCATCCGCGGCATGGTCGGCCGAGACCTCGAGCACCGCTACCCCGAGCACACGTCGCACCCGGGCGAGACCCTGTTCGAGGTGCGCAACTGGACGGTCGCCCATCCGGACGACCCGGAGCGCCTGGTCGTCCGGAAGGCCAACCTGACGATCCGCGCGGGCGAGATCGTGGGCCTGGCCGGGCTGATGGGTGCCGGACGCACCGAGCTGGCCCGCAGCGTGTTCGGCGAGTCTTGGGGGACCAAGCTGTCCGGGCAGGCGTTCCTCTCGGGCAAGCCGCTGCGCGGTCGCACCGTGGAGCAGGCCATCGACTCGGGCCTGGCGTACGTCACCGAGGACCGCAAGGTGCTCGGCCTCAACCTGCTCGACACGATCCGCACGTCGATCACCTCGGCGAAGCTGAAGAAGATCTCCCCGCACGGCGTCGTGGACGAGACCGCCGAGACCAAGGCGGCGAAGTATTACCACAAGGCCATTCGCATCAAGGCGCCCTCCATTGAGGAGGGGGTCGGGAAGCTCTCGGGCGGCAACCAGCAGAAGGTCGTCCTAGGCAAGTGGATGTTCACCGAGCCCGAGGTGCTGATCCTCGACGAGCCCACCCGCGGCATCGACGTCGGGGCCAAGTACGAGATCTACGAAATCATCAACCAGCTCGCGGACTCGGGCAAAGGCGTCCTCGTGATCAGCTCCGAGCTGCCGGAACTCCTCGGCATCTGCGACCGCATCTACACCCTCTCCGCAGGCGTCATCACCGGGAACGTGCCGCGGGAGTCCGCGGACCAGGAGACCCTGATGCGCTACATGACCGCACGAAAGGCTGACTGACATGGCGTCCATCACACCCGCACCCGGCGAGGAACGGGTCTCGCTGTTCGCCCAGATCCGGGCCGCCGTGAAGGGGGGAGCGTTCCGCCAGTACGGCATGATGATCGCCCTGGCGCTGCTCGTCGTTTTCTTCGAGTTCATGACCAACGGCCTGTTCCTGCAGCCCCGCAACGTGACGTCGCTGCTCGTGCAGAACGGCTACATCCTGATCCTCGCGATCGGCATGGTCATGGTGATCATCGCCGGGCACATCGACCTGTCGGTCGGCTCGGTCTGCGCGTTCATCGGGGCCTCGGTGGCCATGAGCATGAAGTACTGGCATCTGCCCTGGTACGTCGCGATCCTGCTCGGCCTCGCGCTCGGCATCCTGGTCGGCATCTGGCAGGGCTACTGGGTCGCGTACATCGGCATCCCGGCGTTCATCGTCACTCTGGCCGGCATGCTGCTGTTCCGCGGGCTCGACCTGATGATCCTGAACGCCGAGTCGATCCCGGTGCCCGAGGAGTTCCAGCGCATCGCGAACGGTTACCTACCCGAGGTCGGGCCGAACACCGACTACCACAACATCACCGTGCTGCTGACTCTCCTGGCGATCGCCGCCCTGGTCTACTTCGAGGTGGCTCGGCGGCGCGACCTGCGCAAGCACGGCATGGACGTCCCGCCGCTGCTCTTCGCGATCGTCAAGCTCGTGATCGTCGGGGCCGTCACGCTGGTGGTCGGGCTGCTGCTGGCGTCCTACAAGGGCATCCCGGTCGTCGGGCTGATCCTGCTCGCGCTGATCTTCCTGTACACGTTCATCACCCAGCGCACGGTGATCGGACGCCACGTGTACGCCGTGGGCGGCAACCGGCACGCGGCCGATCTGTCCGGCGTCGACACCCGCAGGATCGACTTCTTCGTCATGGTCAACATGGCGCTGCTCGCGGCCGTCGCCGGCATGGTGTTCACGGCGTACCTGAACGCCGCCAACCCCAAGGACGGCACCAACTTCGAGCTGGACGCCATCGCGGCCTGCTTCATCGGCGGTGCGGCCGTGGCGGGCGGCGTCGGCACGGTCGTGGGCGCCATGACCGGCGGCCTCGTGATGGGCGTGCTGAACCTGGGACTGGCCAACATGTCGGTCGACCAGAACCGCATCCTGCTGATCAAGGGCCTGGTGCTGCTGGCCGCCGTCGCCTTCGACGTCATCAGCAAGAAGCGCGGCAAGCCCAGCTTCATCGGGCTGATCATGCGCTCGTTCGGCGGACGCAACGCCTCGGACGCCGCCGCGGCCGTGGCCGCCGACGACCTGGCGCCCACGCCGGGCGTCCGCAAGGTCGACGGCGCGACGGCGTCCGTCGAGCCCGCGATCGCCGAGGAGGTGGACGCCGTCAAGGTCGCCGACCGCGTCGATATCAGGTCCGATCCCGGCGTCTGACCGGGCAGCCGAGCTCCTTCACGAGGGGCCGGGGGTCGCCGGAAGGCGTCCTCCGGCCCCTCGGCGTCCTGGGCAGGGACGTGCCTGACGGCGTCCGGGCAAGGAGATCCGCGCGGCGCGCCGGAAGTCATTGCCGCTTCGGGTATTGCCGTCGTGGTTACGCTGCTGCCGTGTCGGTGATCCGGGCGATCGGGCGTCCCGAAGTATTCGGGGAATCCGGCCGGACGGGCCTCGGACACAGGGGGCGGGGAAGCCTTGACCGACCTTTCCGCCAACTATAGTCTTTCCGTGCAACTATAGGCATCCCCGGGTGCCTCGGCACGCGGCGAAGGAGCCGCAAGAAGGAGAAACGATGAAGCGTAGGCTCCTGGCAGCCATAGCTGCCGTGGCCAGCTTGGCACTGATCCTCGGAGGCTGCAGTTCGGGCCGCGACGCCGGATCGGGTGGAACCGCGGGAGGCGGCTCCACCACGATGAACCCGGCCGACACCCTGGTCGGCATCGCGATGCCCACCAAGAGCCTCGAGCGCTGGAACAAGGACGGCGCGAACCTCGAGGCGCTGCTGCAGAAGGACGGCTTCAAGACCACCCTTCAGTACGCGGACAACAAGGTCGACCAGCAGGTCAGCCAGATCCAGAACATGGTCAACCAGGGCGCCAAGATCCTCGTGATCGCGTCCATCGACGGCACCGCCCTCGACCCGGTCCTGACAACCGCGGCCTCCAAGGGCGTCAAGGTGATCGCTTACGACCGCCTGATCAACAAGACCGACCACGTCGACTACTACGCCACGTTCGACAACTACAAGGTCGGCACGCTCCAGGGCACCTTCATCAAGGACAAGATCGCCACGATGAGCAAGCCGATCAACTTCGAGCCCTTCGCCGGCTCGCCCGACGACAACAACGCCAAGTTCTTCTTCGCCGGCGCGTGGGACGTCCTGCTGCCTCTGGTCAAGGACGGGACGCTCACCTGCGTGTCGAACAAGTGCCCGGCCAGCAACGACGAGTGGACCAAGATCGGCATCCAGGGCTGGACGTCGGCCACGGCGCAGTCCGAGATGCAGAACCGCCTCAACTCGTTCTACACGGGCGGCAAGAAGGTCAACGTCATCCTGTCCCCGAACGACTCGCTGGCCCTGGGCATCGCGCAGGCCCTGCAGGGCGCCGGGTACACGCCGGGTGCGGACTACCCGATCCTCACCGGTCAGGACGCCGACAAGGCCAACACGCTGAACATCATCGCCGGCAAGCAGGCGATGACGGTGTGGAAGGACACCCGCAAGCTGGGTGAGCAGGTCGCCAAGATGGTGAAGCAGATCGCCGCCGGCCAGACCGTCGACGTCAACGACACCAAGACCTACAACAACGGCAACAAGGTCGTCCCGACCTACCTGCTCGATCCGATGGTCGTCACCAAGGACAACGTCAAGAGCGCCCTGGTCGACTCCGGGTTCTACACGGCCGCGGACCTCGGCCTGAGCTAGTGACCACGACATGGGGCGGCCCTCGGGGCCGCCCCATGTCACGTCCTGACCACGTCCACCAGGAGGGCGTATGAACGCGCAAGCGGCGCAGCCCGAGTACGTGCTCGAAATGCGCAACATCTCCAAGTCCTTCCCCGGAGTCAAGGCTCTGTCCGACGTCACCTTCAACGTCCGTCCCGGTGAGATCCACGCGATCTGCGGCGAGAACGGCGCGGGGAAGTCGACGCTCATGAAGGTGCTTTCCGGGGTGTACCCCTATGGCACCTACGAGGGGCAGATCGTTTACAACGGCGAGGAGTGCACGTACCGCAGCATTCGAGATTCCGAGCACGACGGCATCGTCGTCATCCAGCAGGAGTTGGCGCTGAGCCCCTTCCTCTCGATCGCCGAGAACATCTTCCTCGGCAACGAGCGCAAGAGGCGGGGAGTCATCGACTGGGCAGAGACGAACGCGGAGGCGTCCAAGCTCTTGAAACGGGTCGGGCTCGACGAGCTACCGGACACCAAGGTGCTGTCGATCGGCGTCGGCAAACAGCAACTGGTCGAGATCGCCAAGGCGCTGAGCAAGGACGTCAAGCTGCTCGTGCTCGACGAGCCGACGGCCGCGCTCAACGACGACGACTCCGAGCACCTGCTGGACCTGGTCCGCGGGCTGCGTGAGCAGGGCATCGCCTGCGTCATCATCAGCCACAAGCTGGGGGAGATCCGCTCGATCGCCGACACGATCACCGTGATCCGCGACGGCCAGACGGTCGTCAGCCTCGACAACTCCGGGCCCGAGCCGGTCACGGAGGCGACGCTGATCCGGCACATGGTGGGGCGTCCGCTCGACAACCGGTTCCCCGACCACGAGTCGCATCCCGGCGACGTGCTGCTCCGCATCGAGGACTGGACCGTCCACCACCCCGTCGACACCAGCCGGCTCGTCGTCAACAACGCGACGCTCGAGGTGCGGGCGGGCGAGGTCGTCGGCATCGCCGGCCTGATGGGCGCCGGGCGCACCGAGCTGGCGATGAGCGTGTTCGGCAAGTCGTACGGACGCGACATCAGCGGCAAGGTGTTCATCAAGGGCCGCGAGGTGCAGTTGAACACCGTCCAGGACGCCATCGACGCCGGGCTGGCGTACGCGTCCGAGGATCGCAAGCGCTACGGCCTCAACCTCATCGACGACATCAAGCACAACACCGTCGCGGCGGCCCTGAAGAAGATCGCCCCGCGTGGGGTCATCGACAAGGAGCGGGAGGCGCAGATCGGGGAGGAGTTCCGCAAGAAGCTGAACACGAAGGCGCCGAACGTGGACGTCCTCGTGGGCACGCTCTCGGGCGGCAACCAGCAGAAGGTCGTCCTGGCCAAGTGGATGTTCACCGACCCGGACGTGCTGATCCTCGACGAGCCGACCCGGGGCATCGACGTGGGCGCCAAGTACGAGATCTACACCCACATCCACGCGCTCGCCGACGAGGGCAAGGGCGTCCTCGTGATCAGTTCGGAGCTTCCCGAACTGCTCGGCATCTGCGACCGCATCTACACCCTGAGCATGGGCCGCATCACGGGGTGCCTCCCCCGGGCCCAGGCCGACCAGGAGGCGCTGATGGCACTCATGACGAAAGAGAAGGAGGAGGCGCACTCATGACCGCCGCTCCCACGACCCCCGCCAAGGCGCCGGCCCCGGCCCCCGCCACGGCCCACAAGAAGGTCGACCTGCAGCAGTACGGCATCATGCTCGCCCTGGCGATCATCGTGATCCTGTTCGAGGTGCTCACCGGCGGCCGCCTGCTGATGGCGGACAACGTGGCGTCCCTGCTGCAGCAGAACGCCTACGTCATCATCCTCGCGCTCGGCATGCTGATGATCATCATCGCCGGCCACATCGACCTGTCGGTGGGCTCGGTCGTCGCCTTCCTGGGCGGCATCATGGCGATCGCGATGATCCACTGGAACATGCCGTGGCCCGTCGCGTGCCTCATCGGCATCCTGGCCGGCCTGCTCGTCGGAGCCTGGCAGGGCTTCTGGGTGGCCTACTGGGGGATTCCCGGCTTCATCGTCACCCTGGCCGGCATGCTGCTGTTCCGCGGCCTCGCGATCGTGATCGTCGGCGAGACGATCGCCGGGTTCCCCAACGGGTTCGTCCAGGTCGCCAACGGCGGCATATTGGGCTGGTTCGGCTTCATGGGCCAATTGGACGTCTTCACCCTGGTCCTGGGCGTGCTGGCGGCCGCGGCGTTCGTGTTCACCCAGATCCGGGCCAGGCAGCGCCTGATCTCCCACGGACTGGTGACCGAGCCCCAGGGGCTGTTCTGGGGCAAGCTCATCGCGATCACCGTGCTCGTGCTGGCGTTCGGCTGGATCCTGTCGCTGTCGTCGATCGGCACCCCGTTCGTGCTCGTCATCTGCGCGATCCTGGTGCTCGGCTACTCGTTCGTCATGGGCAACACCGTGTTCGGCCGCAACATCTACGCGATCGGCGGCAACATCGCGGCGGCCCGGCTCTCGGGCATCGACGTGCGCAAGTCGCACTTCCTGATGTACGTGAACATGGGCTTCCTGACGGCGATCGCGGCGATCGTCACGACGTCCCGCTCGGGCGCGGCGGTCGCGGCGGCCGGACAGAACTACGAGCTGGACGCCATCGCGGCCTGCTTCATCGGCGGCGCCGCGGTCTCCGGCGGCGTCGGACGCGTCTCCGGCACCATCATCGGCGCGCTCGTCATGGGCGTGCTGAACATGGGCCTGTCGATCATGGCCGTCGACGCGGCCTGGCAGCAGGCCATTAAGGGCCTGGTCCTGCTGGCCGCCGTCGCCTTCGACCTGCTCCAGAAGCGGCGGGGCGGCACGGCCTGATCTCATTCCGGCCGGTCGTGAGCAGGTGACGACTGGCGGGGACCAAGTGGCGCGACGGCGTCCATGCCCACGGGTGTGGACGCCGTTCGTCGTCTCGAGCAGGCTCCGCCCGCGAGCGTGCGTCCGCTGAGCTACCCTCGGGAGCATGTCCGTGACCGCTCAGCCTCGCCGCACCCGGCAGCGCGCCGCGGTGGCGGAGGTGCTGTCAGAGGTCCGCGAGTTCCACACCGCCCAGCAGGTGCACGACCTGCTGGCTGACCGCCACGAGCGAGTCGCCCTGGCCACGGTCTACCGGACGCTCCAGTCGATGGCCGAGGCGGGCGAGCTCGACGTCATCCGGACGCCCGAGGGCCAGACGGCGTACCGCTGCTGCTCCCGGGGTCACTCGCACCATCACCACATGATCTGCCGCCGCTGCGGGCACACCGTCGAGGTCGAGTTCGGCAACTTCAAGGGGCTCGTCGCTGCATTGGCCCGCCTGCACGGCTTCACCGACGTCGCCCACGAGATCGAGCTGTACGGCCTGTGCGCCGAGTGCTCGAAGCTCGACCCTCTGTAGAGGGCCACACCGACGCTGCTCCCGTTAGGGTGCTGACCATGCTGGCCGTCACCCGTTTCCACGTCCCGCCGCAGGACGAGGCGTCCTTCGCCGCACAGGCGCGGGCGGCGTCCGACTTCTATCTCACGCGACCGGGGTGCGAGAGCTCCGAGGTGCTGCGCAATCTGGACGAGCCCGAGCTCTGGGCGCTCGTGTCGCGCTGGGCCGACGTGGGCAGCTACCGGCGGGCGTTCAGCGGCTACGAGGCGAAGATGGTGCTGACGCCGCTGCTGTTGCTCGGGATCGACGAGCCGGGGGCGTTCGACGTCCCGGACGCCGTGGGCGCGAACGTGCCGCGCGGGGTCTGAACGGGACGGACGGCGTCCGGGCTGCTGTGCCCGTCTAGTAGCGTGTGCCCTTGCCCCACGGATGATCAGCCGGACATCCGTGCGACTGAGGAGGATTCAGTGGCCAGCAAGCTCGACAACGTCATCAGCCTGTGCAAGCGGCGCGGGTTCGTCTACCCGTGCGGCGAGATCTACGGAGGCACGCGGGCGGCCTGGGATTATGGTCCCTACGGCGTCGAGCTGAAGGAGAACATCAAGCGGCAGTGGTGGGCGGCGGTCGTCCGGGCGCGCGACGACGTGGTCGGCATCGACAGCTCGATCATCCTGCCGCGGATGACGTGGGTGGCGTCCGGGCACGTGGGCGTCTTCAACGATCCGCTGACCGAGTGCACCTCGTGCCACAAGCGGTTCCGGGCCGACACGCTCGCCGAGGAGTACGCCCACCGCAAGGGCATCGATGACCCCGAGTCGGTGCCGCTGACCGACATCGCGTGCCCGAACTGTGGCGTCCGTGGACAGTGGACCGAGCCGCGCGACTTCAACATGATGCTGAAGACCTACCTCGGCCCGATCGAGGACGAGTCGGGGCTGCACTACCTGCGTCCCGAGACGGCCCAGGGCATCTTCGTGAACTTCGCGAACGTGCAGGCCTCGGCGCGCATGAAGGTGCCGTTCGGCATCGGCCAGGTCGGCAAGAGCTTCCGCAACGAGATCACGCCCGGCAACTTCATCTTCCGGACGCGGGAGTTCGAGCAGATGGAGATGGAGTTCTTCGTCGAGCCGGGCACCGACGAGGAGTGGCACCAGCACTGGATCGACGAGCGCACGTCCTGGTACGTCGATCTCGGCATCTCGCCGGAGAACCTGCGCCACTACGAGCACCCCGCCGAGAAGCTGTCGCACTACTCGAAGCGGACGGTCGACATCGAGTACCGCTTCGGCTTCGCTGGCGGCGACTGGGGCGAGCTGGAGGGCATCGCGAACCGCACCGACTTCGATCTGGGCACGCACAGCAAGCACTCCGGCACCGACCTGTCGTACTTCGACCAGGCGGCGAACCGGCGCTACATCCCCTACGTGATCGAGCCGGCGGCCGGCCTGACGCGCTCGCTGATGGCGTTCCTGGTGGAGTCCTACACCGAGGACGAGGCCCCCAACACCAAGGGCGGCGTCGACAAGCGCACGGTGCTGAAGCTCGACCCGCGGCTGGCGCCGGTCAAGGCCGCGGTGCTGCCCCTGTCGCGCAACGAGGCGCTCTCGCCGAAGGCGCGCGACCTCGCCGCGTCCCTGCGCAAGCGCTGGAACGTCGAGTTCGACGACGCCCAGGCCATCGGACGCCGCTACCGCCGCCAGGACGAGATCGGGACGCCCTACTGCGTCACCGTCGACTTCGACACCCTGGACGACCAGGCCGTCACGATCCGCGAGCGGGACACCATGACCCAGGAGCGCGTGGCGCTGGACCAGGTCGAGTCGTACCTGGGCGCCCGGCTCACCGGCTGCTGAGGTTCGCCGAGATCCCGGACGCCGTCGGCGTCCGGGTGTCTCCCGCGTGTCTTTCGGGTGTCTCCCGAGGAGTCAGACGAGCTTGATCGACGACCAGATCGCGGCGACCTCGGCCTTGCTCGTGGCGTCGTCGATCGTGGAGACCGTGAACACGGTGTGGTGGATGTCGCCGACGTCGGGCAACACCAGGATCTGCACGTCGTCGCCCGGAACGCCGGACAGCCCGCTGACGCGCACCACGCCAGTGAGCTTGTAGCCCTCCAGGCCACCCACGGTGACGGACTCCTTCTTGGTGATCGTCGCGCTCGTGATCCGGAGGCTGCTGTAGTTGGCGTCGAGGTTCCAGTCCCACAGGGCCTCGGCGGTGTCCTGCGCGGTGTCCAGCGGCTCCGGGATGTCGGCGACGATGGCTGAGGTCACCCAGCCCGTCGCGACCGAGCGGTTGCCGATCATGTAGCAGTCGGACCAGCCGAGCGTGGACTGGGAGTCCTTCTGCCAGGTACTCGGCAGGGTGACCGCGATGGTGCCGTCGCTCAGGGTGCCGGCGGCCGGAGTCGCGCAGTTGGCGGACGGGCCGCTGGGGCTCATGGTGGGCATCGTCGGCGATGCCGTCTGTCCGGGCACGGTGACGGTCGGCCGCGTCGCGGTCGGGAACGTGCTGGGCAGCGTCACGCTGGGCCGCGGCGACGTGGTCGCGGTGCCGCCGCCGAAGAACCGTCCAGCGAGAGCGTTGATGCCCACGATGATCGCGACCATCATCACCAGGACGCCCGCGATCACGAGCGGGGGAGTGCGCTTCTTGCGGGGGGTCGGGGTCTGGGGAGGCTGGCCGTAGGGCGTGCCCGTGTAGGGCGTGGCGCCCGGCTGGGTGCTGTAAGAGCCGTAGGCGCCGCCCTGGCCGTAGGCGTTGGCGCCGTACGCCTGGCCGCCGGCCTGCCCCGACTGAGGACCGTAGGGCGGCTGGACCGGCGGCAACACCGCGGTCTGGTCGGGGGTCGTGGACGCCGGGGGCAGCACGGCGGTCTGGTCCGGTGTCTCCTCGGACGCCGGCGGAAGGATCGCGGTCGTGTCGGGCTTGGGCATGGTGTCGGGGGTCCACTGGGAGCCGTCCCAGTACCGAAGGCGGCCGGGGGTGCCGTCGGGATCGTCGTACCAGCCGGACTGGGCCATGTTGCATCCTTCGTTGTCGCGCGGCACTGCGGGCCGAGCGCCAGTCTATGCGTCCCGCCTGTGGCCAATCCGGTGGCAGAGCCCCTTAGCCTGGGCCTGGAGACGAAGGAGTCGCAATGAAGGTCGTGGTGACCGGTTTTGGGAGCACGGGAGATATCCAGCCGCTGATCGCGCTCGCCGCCGGGCTGCACCGCGCCGGCCACAGCGTGGTGCTGGTGACCGACGAGGGGGCCGAGGCGACGGCGTCCGAACTCGGACTTGTCTTCCGGGTGTTGGCCGGCAGCGCGCGCAGCGTCGTGGTGGACGGCACCCACGGCTGGGCCGAGACGATCGCCTCCGGACGCCCGTCGCCGCGCCTGTTCCTCGAGGTCGGACGGTTCAACACCCGGTCCTGGATCGAGACGATCGCCGCGGCAGCCGAGGACGCCGACGCGATCGTCGCGACCACGATGGCCGTCTACCACGCCGGCTCGGTGGCCCGGGATCGGGGGATCCCGCTGATCTTCGGGCAACTCCAGCCGACGCTCGAGACGCGCGACTACCCGCCGCCGCTGTCGGGGCTGACCGGGACGCCGGCCTGGTTGAACCGGCCGCTCTCCAACGCGATGTCCGCCCTGGGCGATCTGTCCTACCGCAGCGGGATCAACCGCGTCCGGCGCGAGGACGGGCTGCCGCGGCTCCGCCTCGTGTGGGAGGAGACACCCATCCTGATGGCCTGGTCGCCCACGCTGCTGCCCGCGGCGTCCGACTGGAAACACCCCGACCTGACGATCACCGGGTCCTGGCGCCTGCCGACCGCGCCCGGGTGGGAGCCGCCCGCCGAGTTCGCCCAGTTCCTGGACGCCGGCGAGCCCCCCGTCTTCGTCGGATTCGGTTCCGTGGCCGGCTTCCCCGGCACGGAGGCGCTCCAGGACGCCGTCCTCGAGGGCCTGTCCGGCCGGCGCGTCCTGCTGGCGTCGGGCTGGGCCGGGTTCGGCGAGGGCGACCTGCCCGAGGGCGTCCTCGCGATCGGGCCGACCCCGTACGACTGGCTGTTCCCGCGCTGCGCGGCCCTCTTCCACCACTGCGGCGCCGGCACCACCGACCAGGCCGCGCGCTCTGGCGCCGGGTCGGTCCCGGTCCCGTTCACCGGTGACCAGCCCTTCTGGGCGGGCCGGTTGCACCGGCTCGGCGTCGCGTCCGCGCCCCTGAACCCCCGCAAGCCGAGTCCGGACGCCGTCCGTGCGGCCCTTTCCGTGGCTACGAGCGATCCGCTGCGGCGACGGGCCGCCGAGGTGGCCCGTCGCATGGCCGTCGAACCCGACGGCGTCGCCACCGCCATCGACGCCATCGAACGCATCGCCGCGGGGTAGGAACGGGCGGTGCGTAGCGGGTCACTGCCTGGACGGGCGTCCAGCAATGCACGATTTGTGCGAGGCGGCGATTAACGCAGAAAAACAATTCCGTCTGGTCGGTACGGACTCCGTGCTTCAAGCACGGAAAACAGGGAGCCGAGAGAAGACTCCCGACTCCCTGTTCTCCGATCATCGTGCGACGTCGAATTCAGGCGCCACCGTCGACAATGACGGCGGCGACGCCCCTATTCACGGGCCGCAGGTCACGCCGCGGGCGGCGTCCCTTCGGCGTTGCCCAGGACGGCGTCGATCTGGACCAGAACGCCCTCGGGCAGAGCCGGCACGCCGATAATCCGACGCGCGGGAACGCCACCGGGGAAGAACGTCGTGTAGACCTCGTCGAGAGCGGCGATGTCGTCGATGTTCTTCAGGCAGATGTTGACCTTGACCGTGTCGGCGAGGGCGTGGTCGACGCTCTCGACGATCGCCTTGATGTTCTTCAGGCACTGGGCGGTCTGCTCGGCCACGCCGCCGGCCACGAGAGCGCCGGTGGCCGGGTCGATCGGCAGCTGACCGGTGATGTGGTTGTAGTGCGAGAACGCGATGGTCTGCGTCGAGTACTGGCTCTTCGGGGCAGCGTCGGTGTCGTTCGGCTCGATGACGAGCTTGGCGGCGTCCTCGGGCAGCTGCGGCGGAGTGCCGTCACCGTGGGAGATGACCGCCTCGACCTGCACCGAGGCGCCCAGGGGCAGGCCGGTCACCGCAACCACGTTGCGCGCGGGCAGGTAGCCCGGGAAGACCGCCGGGTAGATCTCGTTGACGGCCTCGACATCGGCGAGGTCGGTGAGGAAGACCGTGATGCGGACGATGTCGTCCATCACGTGGTCGATGCTCTCCAGGATCGCCTTGACGTTGGCGAAGCACTGCGCGGCCTGCTCCTTCGCGCCACCGGCGACCAGCTGGCCATTGGCGCAGATCGGCAGCTGGGCGGTGAGGTTGTTGTAGTGCGAGAACGCAACGGTCTGCGTGGACGCCGCACTGCGCGGCGCGGCATCGGTGTTGCGCGCGACCTTGATGAGGTCGCCAGCCTGCGGCGCGCCCGGGATCGTGCCCTCGCCGTTCGAGACGAGCGCCTCGATCTGCACGGCGGCGCCCAGCGGGAGGGCGGCCACGGCGACCGTCGTCCGCGTCGGGACGTAGTCGGGGAAGTAGGTGGCGCAGACCGCGTCGACGGCGTCCAGGTCGGCGATGTCGGTCAGGAAGACCGTGAGCCGGACGACATCGTCCATGACGTGGCCGATGCTCTCCAGGATCGCCTTGAGGTTGGCGAGGCACTGCCCGGCCTGCTCGGCGACGCCGCCGGCCACGAGCGCCCCGGTGGCCGGGTCGACCGGCAACTGGGCCGAGAAGTTGTTGTAGTGGGAGAAGGCCACAGTCTGCGACTGCAGGCCGATGCTCTGCGGAGCGTTCTCCGTGTTTCGTGCGAGTACAGCGTTGTCGCCGCTCATGGCAATACTCATCCCTTTCGATGAACTCGGACAGAATCCAGAAATGACGTGCTCATTCGCGCGATTCGATAGAAATCACGTGGGCTCATCCGTGAGCCCGACCCGCAAAGCCTCCTTCCGTCGCCGCGGGAAAACATCGGCGAGAGCGGTTAGGCATGTCGCGAGCGAAGAACAACCAGCCGAAGCTTAGCGGCCAAGAAGCGTCGGCGAGGCAGTTTCGACGCGATTGGCCGGGACGGGTGTACCACTTTCCAGACGCCGGGCCGGGCGCCCTCCTCGATGCCCGCCGGGCCGCCGAGTAGGCTGACCGGGCTTCCGTCCCCGGCGCGCGAGAGGAGCAACCATGTCCGGACGCCCCCCGGCTGCCCCGCTCGTCCTGCGCTCGCCGAGCGGGGGAGCGGTGAGGGTGGAGACCCCGGTGGTGTTGGCGCCGATGGCGGGCATCACCAATCCCGCCTACCGGCAGCTGTGCGCCGAGGAGGGCGCGGGGCTGTACGTGTGCGAGATGATCACCTCGCGCGGCGTGGTCGAGCGCAACCCCAAGACGTTCGCCATGCTGGGGTTCGCACCCAACGAGACCGTGCGATCGGTGCAGCTGTACGGGGTCGACCCCAAGGTGATGGCCGACGCGGCCAACATCCTGTGCGGCGAGTTCGGCGTCCGGCACATCGACCTCAACTTCGGCTGCCCGGTGCCCAAGGTGACCCGCCGCGGCGGCGGCGGGGTGTTGCCCTGGAAGCGCGACCGCCTGGCCGCCATCCTGACCGCGACCGTGCGCGCGGCCGACGCCCACGGCGTCCCCGTGACGATGAAGACACGGCTCGGGATCGACGAGGAGCACCTCACCTACCGCGACGCCGGACGGATCGCCGAGGACGCCGGGGTCGCGGCCATCGCCCTGCACGCCCGGACGGTGCAGCAGGCGTACGCCGGGCAGGCGCGCTGGGACGCCATCACCGACCTGGTGGGCCGGGTCGGCATCCCCGTGCTCGGCAACGGCGACATCTGGGAGGCGTCCGACGCCCTCGCCATGGTCGAGCGCACGGGTTGCGCCGGCGTGGTCATCGGCCGCGGCTGCCTGGGTCGGCCCTGGCTCTTCCGCGATCTGGCGGACGCCTTCGCCGGCCGCGACTCCCGGGCGCTGCCCACGCTCGGGGAGGTCGCGGCGCGGGTGCGCCGGCACGCGGAGTTGCTGGCCGAGTTGCACGGCGAGCGCCGCGGACTGACCGACCTGCGCAAGCACATGGCCTGGTACTTCAAGGGCTTCCGGGTCGGGGGAGACACCCGCGCGGCGCTCGGAATGGTGTCGTCCTTGGCCGAACTGGACGAGTTGTTGGCCGGCCTGGACGCGTCCGAGCCGTTCCCAGTCGCCGAACTCGGCGTCCCGCGCGGACGACAGGGAACGCCGCGGGAGAAGGTCACCTGCCCCTACGGCTGGCTCGACTCCCAGACGCTGGGCGACGCCGACCTCTCAGGTGCCGAGAGCGACGTCTCGGGCGGCTGAGGAGACCGTTCAGAGCTGCAGGGCCTGCATCATCGACGCCATCATCAGCACGACGAACAGGACGGGGAATACGACCCCGAGGATCGTGCCCCACACGCCGTACGTGCGTCCGCGGCGTGTGGCGATGGCGACGATGCTGATGACGAAGCCGACCAGACCGATGAGGCCGACGACCGACAGCAGGTTGACCCACGCGTGTTGGGCGTAGAACGCCTGGATCCGGGGATCGTTCGGATCGAGCGTCGACGCCTCCTCGATGCCGATGAGGTTGAAGAGGTCGGCCGTGATGGCGCCCATCATCCACCCCATGCCGGACATCACGATGCCGGCCACGGCGACGATCCCGAGACCGATGAGGCCCAGGGTCTTCGAGCGCTCTGCCGGACGGCCGTAGGGGGCCTGTCCGTATGCCTGCGGGGTGTAGACCTGCGGTTGGACGTACGGAGTCGGCTGCGCATACGGAGTCGGCTGCGCATACGGAGCCTGCTGCGCATACGGAGCCTGCTGGCCGAGGCCGGGCTGGCCGTAGGGCGGAGCCGCCGTGGGCTGCTGCCCGTACGGGGACTGCTGGCCGTAAGGAGGTTGCTGCGCGCCGTATTGGGGCTGCTGCCCGTAGGTGGGCTGGCCCGACTGGGGGGACCCCGGCGCGTAGGGGGAGGCCGGCTGTTGCGGGGCGTACGGATTGTGAGCGCCGAAGGGCGGCTGCTGGTCGGAAGACGGGGGGTTGCCGGACTGGTCGCTCATGGATCCCTCGCTGAGGCTGGGTGGGGGCCCGTCGCGGGGGCCGCCCGTGTCTTCGGCCATGATAAGGGCATGAACGAAGGGGTGAACCCGAGGGCGGTCGCCTGGGCGCGGACGATGCGGGGCCACGCCGGCGCCGGTGCCGGGGATGTCTCCCCGGGTGTTGTCCGGGCGCACGCCGACAGCTCGGCCGCCCTGAGCCCGGAACGTCCGGTCGGCCGGGTCGAGCGTGAGGAACTGGAGCGGCTGACCCTGCGCCCGGGCGCCACGCTGGCGTCCGGAGCCGGGCACCGGGCCGTGGAGGAGGAGCCGGACGCCGAACGCACCTGCTTCGAACGCGACCGCGACCGCATCGTCCACTCGACGGCCTTCCGGCGGCTCGCCGGGAAGACACAGGTCGTGGTGTATCCCACGGACCATCAGCGCACGCGGCTGACGCACGCGCTCGAGGTCGCCCAGGTCGCCACCTCCATCGCTCGCGGGGTCGGGGTCAACGTCGCGCTGGCCGAGGCCATCGCGCTCGGGCACGACTGCGGGCACGGCCCCGGCGGCCACGCGTCGGAGGAGGCCTTCGATGCCTTCATCACCGAGGGCTTCGACCATGGGCCCTGGGGGGCCAACGTCACGCTCGCCTCGCTGAACCTGTGCACGGAGACGCTGGACGGCGTCCGGAACCACTCGTGGTCGCGGCCCGCACCGGCGACGATCGAGGGCGAGATCGCGTCGTGGGCCGACCGGATCGCCTACTGCGCCCACGATCTGGAGGACGCCACCCACGCCGGCATCGTCTCTCTGGAGGAGCTGCCCGCCGAGGTCGCCGAGATCGCGGGCCGGACGCGGCGCGAGCAGCTGGCGACCTTCATCCGGGCCGTGGTCTCGACCGTTGCCGAGACCGGCGCCGTCGGCATGGACGCCCCCACGGCGTCCGCGCTGTCGGCCCTGCGGCTGTTCAACTACGAGCGGATCTACACCCGTCCGGACTCGCTGGCGCAGGCTCGGGCCGTGATCGAGGTGTTGCACGGGCTCGTGGAGTTCTACTGCGGGCGACCCGAGTTGTTGCCCGAGGTGTCTCCCGACCTGTCGGGAGACACCCTGCTGCGGGCGGCCGTCACCTACGTCGGCGGCATGACCGACCGGTTCGCGTTCGACCGGGCCGAGGAGTTCCTGGGCTGGACCGCGTCCCGGCTGCCGCGCGGGATCGGCCGGGGCGCGTGACGGATAGTCCTGTGGAGCCGCCCCCGCCCGGGTCTGCGGTGGCCGTGATCGGTCCGGGATCCCTCATCCAGGGGACGATTCCCGCCGACCGGCGCCTGCGTTCGCTGGTCCGGGTGCGGCGGCTGGAGGCGGTGGTGCTGACCCCGGACGGCCGTTCGTTGGTGCACTACTACCGCGACCAGACGCGTCCCGACCGGCCCTGGGTGCGCGGCGAGGTCATCACAGAGCGTGCGGCCGGCCCGGGGACGATCATCCAGGTGCCCGACGGTATCCGCGGCGTGGGGGAGCTGCACGTGATCGTGCCCGAGCTTCCTTCGGAGGCTGTGGCCGGGGCGCCCGGCCACTACGTGCGTCCAGCGCGTGGCGGGCGCTGGCGTCCTGCTGGCCCGGCCGACGGCCGGGGTCTCGCCCGGCTCATGGGTGGGGATCCGCGTCGGCTCGGCGACCACGCGGTGGTCGAGGCGGCCGAAGCGGAGTTGCGTCGCCTGCTGGAGCGGCGTGGAGGACGGGCCGCCGTGGTGGTCGCCGTCGCCGTCGCGCCGACACGCCTGGCCGGCGTCCCTGGTGTTGGCGAGGTGTTGGCCGCCCTGCCGGGCGGCGACCGGGGGCTGGCGCTTCCGGCGACGGCATCCGGGGGCCGCGGCTGGCTGCAGGCGCTCGTGCAGGAGGGGGCGTCGGTCTACCAGTGGCACCGGCAGACGTGGCGCGGGCGGACGCGCTGGGTGCGGGCGGCCTGCCTGCGGTTCGATCCCGGCGACGGCTTCACGGTGGACGCCGAGCCGTCGGTCAAGCTCGCGCAGGTCACCGGGGAGCGGGACTCGCAGCCGTCCAGGACCGACGCCACGCTCTCGTTCTCCGAAAGCCGCTCGGGCGTCCGCGGGACCGACCTCGGCGTCCGCGTCGACCACGCCGGACGCACGTTCCTGCTGTTCGGCGACAGCCACTGGACCCGCCCCGGTCGCGTCACCCGGGACGCCATCGGCGTCGTCACGCCGCGGGGGCCGGTGCCCGGACTGCCCGGCGTCGAACTCCACGGCGCTCCGCTACGCATCGTGGGCGGCCCGGCGACGAGCCGCGAGTACGACGTCCCGCTGGACGCGTTCTCTCTCGACGGCCAGCTTCTGGCGTTCTTCTCGTCCCACCACTTCGCGCGGCACCAGGTGATGGGACGCAGCCTGTTGACCCGCGCCGTCGATCCCTCGCTTCCGGTCAGCGGAGTGCAGCGGCGGCGTCCGATCGACTTCCGGCTGCTCGGCACCTTCTCCGACCGCTACTTCGTGAACGTGTCGGTCGCCCGGCGCGGCGGGACCCTGTACGTCTGGGGCAGCGGAAGCTACCGCGCCGACGACCTGCGCTTGGCGCGAATCGACCTCGGCGACCCCGCGGTCCGCGACGCCCTGCTGGGTGGGAAACACTGGTCGCGCCCGCTGGGCGGCCTGACCTACTGGGCCGGCCAACACCCGGACGACACCCCGCGCTGGTCACCCGCCGAGGACGACGCCGCCCCGGTGTTGCCCGGCGCGTTCGGCGAGCTGTCGGTGCGCTGGGTGCCCGAGGCCGGCCGCTACCTGTTGTTGGCCATGGACGGCCCTGAGGACCCGATCGGCCCGGGCGTCACGCTGCGGACGGCGTCCGAGCCCTGGGGCCCCTGGACGCCGCGGCGCCGCCTCTTCGACTGGATCGCCCGCGGTATGGCGCACCACGACGAGGCGTCCCGGTTCATCCGCGCCCACCACGCCCGCGACGCGATCTTCCCGCTCCAGCGGGCCATGACGGGCGCCGCCTACGCGCCGTACCTCTTCGACGCCCGGGCCGCGGGAGACACCCTGGTCCTGCGCTACACCCTGTCGACCTGGAATCCCTACCAGGTCGTCCTGATGGAGCACCGACTGCCGATCGCGGCCCTCTGACCGCCCTCCGGCCCGCGCTCAGCCGAACGCGTCGTAGTGCAGATCGGTCAGCTGGACGCCGTGGGCCGTCAGCAGGTCGACGGTCGCGTTCGTCATGACCGGCGGCCCGGCGACGTAGAACGTCGCGTCGGAGAGCCCCTTGAGCCGCTCCGCGAGGGCGTCCGTCACGAAACCGGTCACGCCCGGCCAATCCTCCGGACTCTCCGCCAGAGCCCCCACGAGCTCGGCCGAACCCAGGGCGTCCACGAGTTCGCGCAGCTCGTCCCAGCAGACCAGCTCCTCACGCGTCCGGGCGCCGTAGAAGACCGTCACCGGACGGCCATCGCCGCCAGCGGCCAGCTGACGCGTCAGCGCGAGCATGGCCGAGATCCCCGTGCCGCCCGCGACGAGGACGATCGGCGCCTCCCGCGCCCGCAGGAACATGTCGCCGTACGGCAGCTCCAGCGGCACCTCGGCCCCGAGCGGCAGGGCGAAGAGGCGTCCGCTGCCGGGGCGGCCGGGGTAGCGCTTGGCGATGAAGTCGACCCGGACGCCGCCCGGCAGGTTGGCCATCGAGTAGCACCGCCGGACGCCGTCGCCCAGATCGAAGATGGCGTGCTGCCCGGGGCGGAAGGTGGCGGGCCGGTCCAGCTGGAAGCCGAACCGCGCCACCTCCGGCCCGAGCACCTCGCGCGACACGAGCGTGCCGGTGTAGTCCGCGACCGGACGCTCGCCGCAGGGAACGGCGTCCACCCGCCCCGGACGCACCACAAGGTCGCTCGTCGGCGTCGACTGGCAGGCCAACACCCGGCGCCGGCGGGCGTCGCGGGCGTCCACCGACGGCGCGCTGGGCTCGAGCAGCACCGTCTCGCCCTCGACGACCGCGACCTTGCACGTGCCGCAGCTGCCCCAGCCGCACTCGAAGGGCAGCCAGACTCCCGCCCGCCGCGCCGCGGCCAATAATCGCTCGCCCGGCGCGACGCCGAAGCCGATCTCGCTGCCGTCGATGCGCACCCGGTAGCCGGACGCCACCTCCTGCGCGGTCACAGCCCGGCCGCTGCGGTCAGGGCCTCCCGGGTCGCCGCCGCGGCCGCCACCACCTGGGCCGGCCCGATGGGCTCGGGAGCCCGGCCGAACAGGGGCGCGAGACCGGATACCGCGGCGTCCGCACGAGGCTGCCAGATCGACGTCCAGCCGCTGACGACCTCGGCGAGCGCCGGGTCGCGGTCCAGGGCGTACCTCACCAGCGCCGTCGTCCAGGCCCGGCTGCGTTCGCTGTCGCGCTGGAACTCGGCCAACAACAGCCCGAGGTACTCGTCGTCGTTGCGGGACGCCAGCGCCGCCAGCTGCTCGTTGACGACCGTGTCGACGGCCGGCTTGACCGCCAGGTTGAGCGCGACGAACGCCTCGCCCCAGTCGCGCACGGTGAGCAGCCGCTCGAGTGTCTCCCGCAGGGGCTGCCAGGCGTCCGCGGTCGTCCAGGGGTCGCGGGCGGACGCCGTGAGCGCGAGTTCGTCGCCGTGCGCCTTCGCCAGGGCCTTCGTGTGGTAGGCGACGCGCTGGATGCGGCGCAGCTCGTCGGCGGCCTGGAAGTTGGCGCAGTTGGTGATGAACGCCGACGGTGACATCTGCCCGACGTAGAGGCCGGCCATCTGCAGCACGTGCAGCGGGAAGCGCAGCGGCACGAAGAGGTCGCGCAGCGTTGCGACCCAGCCGTCCGACAGCCCGGCCACCGACTCGGCCGACTCGTGGTGATCGGTCAGGATGTCGACGTAGGTCTCCCGGTCGTGCTGGAGCGTCACGTAGTCGGAGTAGGTGAGCTTCGCCGGGTCGCGGAAGCCCTCCCAGTCGTCGACGTTGAACGGCGAGCCCTCGCGGTAGGTCAGGTAGTACTGGTTGAACGGGGCTTGGGGGTCCATCTCGAACGGGGCCGGGTCGCGCCGGAAGTGGTAGTTGAACTTCGCGGCGGTCACCTCGTACGGGGTGGGCCGGCGGCGGACGTCGCCGAGCAGGCTCCAGGTCTTGGGCTGTTTGCGCTGGGTGGTGGCCATGGTCAGTCCTGCCTCTCGAGGAACCAGACGATCTCGTCGTCTCCTGACTTCATGCGGCCGGCGAAGCCGGCCAGCTGGGGTTCGAGCTGGTGCAGCTTGAAGGCGCGCCCGAGGGCGTCCTCGAGGCTGGTGCGGGTCAGCCGGCAGACGTTGGGGGTGACGATGCGGATGTAACCGCCCTGGTCGTCGACGAAGACGTCGGCGTCCGGGTTGTCGATCTCGATCGCCGTGATGACCGCCTCGGCGAGATTGGCGTCCAGGCCCCGGACGACCGGGCCCACCATCTTGGTGTGTTCCATGTGTTGGCCTCTTTCCTAGGTCTGGAACCGGTTGTGATGGCGCTGCCCGTCGTCAGGGATCGCGACGCGCACCTCGTCGCCGTCGACCTGGACGGCGAACTCGTACAGCTGGCAGCCGGTCGGGTTGAGCCCCTTGCCGGTGGTGAGGTCGAACTCCCAGCGGTGGCCGGGGCACACCAGCAGGTTCGTGTCGGCGTCCCAGGCCCCGTCGGCCAACAACACCTCCTGGTGCGGGCACATGCCCTGGAAGGCCTTGATCTCGCCGCCCAGCAGGTGGGCCAGGAGCACCTCCTCGCCGCCGACCTCGACGTCGAGGAGGTCGCCCTCCCACAGCTCGTCGAGGCTGGCGGCGGGCACGAAGCGGTCGTCGCTCATGCGTACACCGCCTCGAGGACGTCCATCGGGGCCACGCCCGTCGAGGCGATCGTGGCGTCGTCGGCCAGGACCTTGCCCCGGTAGCGGACCTTCAGCGGCCGGTCCTGCGCGGCCACGCGGGTGCCCACCCCGTGGTGGGCGATCGCCTTGGCGACCTCGGTCATCGGGTCGCCGTCGTCTGCCAGCACCAGGACGACCACGAAGTCGCCCTCGGTGATTCCCTGGAAGGGGAACATCGCCATGTCAGTGGCCCTCTCGCTCGGTTGGTTGCGGTTTCACGGGGTCGCGTCGGCCGGCGCGGTCGCGTGGGCCCAGTCGTAGTCGCTGCCGTCCTGGCCGCACTCCTCGGGGCTCAGGCCCATGTACGCGAGTGCGCCCGGGATCGTCGGGGGCTGGATGACGCCGCCGAGCAGGCGGTCGACGATCGAGGTGTGTCCCTTGAACTGCTCGGGGGTCTCCTCGAAGACCCACTTGCAGGGCTCGGAGCAGAACGTGTACGTGCGGCCGTCCAGGGTGAGCTGCAGCGGCAGCGGGCTGTCGAGGTAGCCGGCCGCGTGCCCCGCGGGGGTGCAGACGGGCAGCTGGCAGCTGTTGCAGACGACCGGGAAGGTCTCGGGCAACGTGAGCTCGGGGCGTCCGGCGCGGACGTTGGCGCCCATCTGGTCCCAGTACTTGCCGAACGAGTCGTTCCAGCCCGGGTACTTCTCCTCGAGCCAGGCGCGCTCGGCCGGGTCGACGCCGGCGACCGGGTTCCACCAGACCGTCGGACGCCAGAAGTAGACGCCGAGGTGGTAGGCGTGGTGGACCCAGTTCATCTCGTTGTTGAGCTGGTCCCAGTACCACGGGGGCTCGAGGCCGAAGTCGCGGAACTGGTCCATGAACTGGTTGTTGATGAACTCGTCCATGAACTCCTTGAACGAGTGGGTGCGGTGCTCCAGGGGGGTGTAGTAATCCATCGACAGGCCCGTGAGCAGGGCGAACAGTTTCCAGGCCCGCCAGAACATCTTGTCCAGCAGCGCCTGAGCGACGTCCTTCTTGCCGGCCGCCATCAGGATGCGCAGCGTGGGCTCGCCCTGCTGGGCGTGCCGGGCCTCGTCCGTCTGGATCGACGAGATCAGCGAGCTGAAGTCGATGTCGCCGATCTTCATGGCGTCCGCGGCCATGCCGAGGAACTGCAGGTTCGTGAAGCCGGTCTCGAAGGTGAACGTCAACTGGATCGCCATCGACACCGCGTCGTTGGCGGTGAACATGTCGTCGAAGAGGTGACGCGCGGCGATGATGCCCCACTCGTTGGTGTGGTACGCCTTGTGGGCCCAGTCGAGCCGCGGCTCCTTGCTCAGCGCCTGGTAGGGGAAGTAGGTCTGCAGCTGGCCGTGGCGGGTCTCGTCGAGGGCGCCGTAGGTCGCCATGTTGCGCCAGGCGGCGGCGCGTCCGAAGCGGCCCATGCGGGCCTCGCCGATGCCGGCCTGGTACTCGGCCACCGCGATGGCGCCGTAGTGGGCGGTGACCGCGGCCATCCAGCCCGGGTCGAGGTTCTCGAAGATCTTCGAGCGTCCGACGACGTTGTTGACCGAGAAGAGCCCGGCGTCCTTGCCCGCCTGGTTGTGGACGTAGTCGGCGTACGTGATCTTGTAGGGCTCGTCCCAGCTCCACCAATCGTGGCTGGGCACCCCGAAGCCGTGGGACAGGACCTCGGGAAACACCTCCTCCTCGGTCGCGTAGGAGAAGTCCCAGTTCATGTCACGAGTGAGGTCGTACCACTCGGAACGTTCGAGTCGCGGCATGGTCGCTCCTGGACTGTCGGGCCGGACCCCCCGGCGGGGCCCTGGCGAACAGGATGCGGTCGCCTTGACGGTCGCGACGAGGCCCTCCCAGGGCCAACAACCGGGGGCGTCGTGGCCGATTCCGGCTAGGGACGTGCCTTCATCGGGACGCCGCAGAGTCGCGTTCCTCAGGGTGTAACCCGCCATGGAACCGCGGCGGTCGGGGCGGTTAGCGTGCGGTCATTCCTCCTCGGCTGCGAAGGAGCCCGCGATGACCAGCGCACCGTCCTTGAGCCTCCGTCCCGGCGACCACCTCTGCGGCTTCTACTACGGCGACGAGGAGCGCGACGCGATGCTCCTGCCGTTCCTCCGCGACGGCCTCATCGCGGGAGACAAGTGCCTCGCGGTGCTCGACTCGACCTCGCCCGAAGAGGTGATCGCCCAGGTCACGCAGGGCATGGACGCCGAGGCGGTCCTCGCGTCCGGGCGCCTGGAGCTGCACACGTCGGAGACGACCTACCTGCGCGCGGGCGAGTTCGAACCCGAGGAGATGATCGCGTTCTGGGAGGACCTGGCGGCGGCCGGGGCCGCCGGCGGCGGCGGTTTCTCGCGGGTCGCCGGTGAGATGTCGTGGCTGGAGCGGACGCCGACGGCGCGCGAGAACGTGCTGCGCTACGAGTCGTGGGCGGACGGCTTCGCGCTGCGGTTCGACCACGCGATCCTGTGCCTGTACGACGTGCGGCGGCTGGGCAGCGGCATCCTGGTCGACCTCATGCGCACCCACCCCAAGCTGCTGCTGGGCGGGCTGGTGCTGGAGAATCCGCACCACGTGCCGCCGTCCGAGCTCGCGACGGCCTGACCATGGCGCCAGTGGTCGAGGTGGCGGGCTGGGGCCGGCCGGGGCCGCGGCCCTCGTCCCACGCCTACGGCCCCCCGGCCCACCCGCTGCAGGAGCAGGTCTCAAGCGTCCGGGGGCTGCTCGCGATCTCGCTGCTCATGATGGAGCGCCGCGACGAGCGGGACGTCCTGCACCTCGCGGCGACCGCCGTGTCGGCCCTGGCGCCGTGCCGCGCCGTCGGCGTCCTGCTCGACAGCGGCGAGTGGGCCGCCCCTGCGGTCGTCGACAGCGCGGCGCTGCCGGGGCTGCGGGAGGTGTTGGCCGCGTGCCCGCCCGACGGCGGGCCGGTCGCGCTGGCCGGCGAGGCCTGGGCGTGGGCCGTGCCGCTGCGGACGCGGGACGAGGCGATCGGGCACCTGGTGATGGCCGCCGCGGCGTCCCTGGGCGAGGACGACCTGGTGCTGCTGCGCTCGCTGGCGCAACAGACGGGGATCGCGGTCGGGAACGTCCGGCTGCACGCGAGCAAGCAGGCGGCGAACGCGGCCTTGGCGCGGACGGTCCAGGCGCTGGAGCACAAGACAGCGATCCACGACCGGTTCACCCAGGTGGCCTTGTCGGGAGGCGGTTACGACGGCATCGCCGGGGCCCTGTGTGAGCTGACCGGCCTGTCCGCCGGCATCGAGGACCGGGGCGGCAGCCTGCTCGCCTGGGCCTCGCCGGGCGGGGGCGGCTCGGCTGGAGGTGCCTCGGGCGCGCCGGCGGGGGAGAGGGCCGACGGGGCCGGACCCGGGTGGGGTCAGCTGAACGCGCGTGCTCGAGACGAGTTGATCCAGCGGTCGCTGCGCATCGGACGGCCGGTCCGGGGTGAGGGACGCCTGCTGGCCGCCGTCCGCGTGCGGCACGACGTGGTGGGCGTCCTGTACCTCGTCGACCCCGATGAGCGGGCCGGCGAGGCCGAGACCGTGGCGCTGGAGCACGGCAGCACGGTGTTGGCCATCGAACTCGCCCGCCTGTTCAGCCTCGCCGAGACCGAGCTGCGGCTCGGCGTCGACGTGTTGGCCGACCTCGTGGGCGGGACCGGGGTGGCCGCGGCGGTGCGCCGGGCGCAGGCGCTGGGACGCGATCTCTCGCGTCCGCAGCGGGTCGCGACCATCGGCGTCCACCGCGCTCGGATCGAGCCGGACGCCCTGCTGCAC
Source organism: Propioniciclava sp. (assembly GCA_036803965.1). Lineage (GTDB taxonomy): Bacteria > Actinomycetota > Actinomycetes > Propionibacteriales > Propionibacteriaceae > Propioniciclava. The sequence continues at coordinate 12,052 of DAIRTI010000013.1, read as the reverse complement.
GCCGTGCGCGGGGCGATGCCAGGGCCGCATCCGGCTCTGCTCATGCACCGCGGGGAGACGGTCGTCGCGCTACTGGAGGTGCGTTCGGACGCCGATCGCGCGGCTATCGAGGCGCTCGCCGGGGCACTGCGCGCGACGCGGGCCGGCCGGTCGCTGCGGCTCGGGGTCGGCGGCGTCTGCCGGACGGCCGACGACGTGCCGCGGTCGCTGCGCGAGGCGGAACTGGCCCTGCGCATCCCGCAGGGCGGCGTGTCGCGGGAGGCGGCCGCGATCTACGACGACCTGGGTGTCTACCAGTTGTTGGCCGACGTGTCCGACCTCAGCGGGATCGACGCGTTCGTCCGGCGCTGGCTGGGCCCGCTCGTCGACTACGACGCCGCGCGGGGCTCCGACCTCGTGGCGACATTGGCTGCCTTCCTCGACACCGGCGGCCGGTACGACGCGACCGCTGCGGAACTCTCGATCGGACGCAGCACCCTGCGGTACCGGCTGGCCCGGATCAAGGAGATCACCGGCGCGGATCTCGGAGATCCGGACGTGCGGTTCCAGCTGCACCTGGCCGCGAAGGCCTGGTTCACCCGGCAGGCGCTGGGCGGCGCCGGCCGCTGAGGGGCCGGACGCGGGCCGGTGTTGGCCGATTGTTGCCCGCCCTCGATCGGCCCATTGACGCGGCTAGACTGCGCGCCGTGGCGGGGCGGATCAACGAAGAGGACATCGCGACCGTCCGCGAGCGCGCCCGCATCGACGAGATCGTCGCCACGGTCGTCGCGCTGAGCCGGGCCGGCAGCGGCCAGTTGCAGGGGCTGTGCCCGTTCCACGACGAGAAGACGCCGAGCTTCCATGTCACGCCGGCGAAGGGCTTCTACTACTGCTTCGGCTGCGGCAAGGGCGGCGACGTCATCGACTTCGTCCGCGAGATCAACAACCTGAGCTTCGGCGAGGCCGTCGAGTGGCTGGCCGACCGCGTCGGCGTCCAGCTGCGCCGTGAGGACGGCCCTGGCACGGGCCCGCGCGTCGAGCCGAGCGTGCGCCTGCGGCTGTACGCGGCCAACAAGGCCACCGAGGAGTACTTCGTCGAGCACCTCGGCAGCCCGGAGGCCGTCATCGGACGCCGGTTCCTCGACAGCCGTGGCTTCGACCGTGCGGCCGCCGAGCGGTTCGGCTGCGGCTTCGCGCCCACCAGTGGGCACGCCCTGCGCGACCACCTGCTGGGGCGCGGCTTCACGCGCGAGGAACTCGTGCGCGCCGGCCTGGTCCGCGACTCGGGCTGGGACTTCTTCCAGGGACGCCTCATCTGGCCGATCCGCGACTCGGGGTCGACGACTCTCGGCTTCGGCGCGCGGCGCCTGTTCGACGACGACCGGATGCCGGCGAAGTACCTCAACACCCCGGAGACACCGGTCTACAAGAAAAGCCAGGTGTTGTACGGCCTCGACCTCGCGGGCACCAACATGGGCAAGAAGAACCAGGCGGTGGTCGTCGAGGGCTACACCGACGTGATGGCGTGCCATCTCGCCGGGGTCGACACCGCGGTCGCGTCCTGCGGCACCGCGTTCGGCCCCGAGCACGGCCGCATGATCCACCGCCGCATCACCGACCCGAGCGCCGGCGAGGTCATCTTCACCTTCGACGGGGACGCCGCCGGCCAGGCCGCCGCGCTCAAGGTCTTCAAGGAGGACGACACCTTCACCGCCCAGACCTACGTGGCCGTCGAGCCGTCGGGCCTCGACCCGTGCGACCTGCGGCTGCAGCAGGGGGACGCCGCCGTCCGCGAGCTGGTCGCCCGCCGGCAGCCGCTGTACCGCTTCGTCATGCGCAACATCGTCGCCCGGTACGACCTCGACCGCGTCGAGGGCCGGCTCGGAGCCGTCCGGGAGGCCGCGGGCCTGGTGAAGTCGGTGCGCGACGCGGGCCGGGTGTCGGGCTACCTCCGCGAACTGGCCGGAATGGTCGGCATGGAGGACGCCGAGGTGCGCGCCGAGGTCGCCCGCGTCAACAACCGGCGTCCCGCGCACGAACCACCGCCGTTGTCTCCCGAGCCGCCGGCGGCGTCCGGGCAACCATCGATGCTGGTGTTGCCCGACCCCCGCGACCGCCGCCTGCAGGTCGAGCGCGAGGCTCTGCGGCTGATCGTGCAGGAGCCGTCCTGCTTCGACGAGGGCTGGAACGGCGTCGACCCCGACGACTTCCAGCACCCCACCTACCGGCGGCTGTTCGAGGCCGCCCGCGAGACGGCCGACCGTTCCGCCGGCTGGCAGGCCCGGCTGGCCGACGCGCTGGCCGATCCCGGCGGCGAGCAGCTGATCGCGGCGCTCTCGGTCGAGCCCCTCCAGCGCGACCCCTCGGCCGCCTACGCCGCCAGCTACTCGGCGACCCTGCGCCTGCTCGCCGTCGGACGCGCCATCGACGCGCTCAAGTCGCGCCTGCAGCGGACGAACCCGGTGGACGATCCGGCTGTCTACAACCGCATGTTCGCCCGGCTCCTGGAACTAGAGAACCGGCGGCTCGCCCTGCAGGCGGAGGCCGTCGGACGCGAGTGAGCGGCCCGCCGCGACCCCCGCGGACCCAGGACCGCACTCCGCTCCTGAGCCAACACCCGGACGACATCGGGGAGCTGTGGAAACGCTGGCCCGGCGGTGTTGGCCCGCTCCAGGCTCGGGGCATGACGACGATGACCTTCGACGAGCCCGTCCTGAGCCAGGCCGACGAGCACCGCCTGGCCCGGGCGATCGAGGCCGGGCTGCTCGCCCGCCACGCGCTCGAGGCGGGCACGCGGCCGGCCGGCGCCTCCGCCGACGACCTGGCCGAGCTGCGGCGCCAGGGCGAGGAGGCGTACCAGCGCTTCATCCGGGCGAACCTACGGTTGGTCGCGATGGTGACCTTCCGCACCGCGGCCCGCGCGAGCCTGGACGTCGACGACCTCTTCCAGGAGGGCGTCCTCGGCCTGCTGGAGGCCTTGCGGCGCTACGACCACACGCGGGGCGCGCGGTTCGCGTCCTTCGCCCTGCCCTGGATCCGCATGCGGGTGGGCGAGCTGGCGGTGACCCGGTGCGGCGTTATCGGGTTGCCGGCGAGCCGCGCCAAGGCCTGGGCGCAGGCGGTCGCGATCCGGGACGCCCTCAGCGTCGCCCTCGGACGCCAGCCCACGCTGGCCGAGATCGCGGAGTACACCGGGCGTCCGGTCGAACAGGTGCGCGCCCTGCTCGGTTACGTGCCGGCCGCGCGGGTCGCGGACGCCGAGAGCTGGGCCGATTCGGGTCGCGGTGAGGCACGGGTGGAGACCGACCCGCTGGCGCTGCGCCGCATGCTGCGCCGGCTCAGCCGCGAGGAGCGCGCGGTTGTGGATCGGCTGTACGGGCTGGGTGGCCGGGGCGTCCTCGGCTACGACGAGATCGCGCAGGAACTCGGCGTCAGCATCTCGACGGTGCGGCGAAGGGAGCGCAACGCCCTCGACCGCATGCGGGGGCGGGAGGCCGGCCGTGTCGTGGCGTGAGGATCGCGGCCCGGGACACAATGGCGTCCATGGGCCTGTTCGACCGCCACCGCCTTCCCGACGACGTCCGAGCGTCTCTGCGCGAGCACCTGGCCGCCGAGGGCGTCCGGACGCCCCTGCGCGTCCTGGCTTGGGCGAAGACCGCCGACGGGGTGCTGGTCGGTTTGCCCGACCGGTTCGCTCTGTTGGGGCCGGGCGGGTCCTGGACGAGCCTGCCGTGGCACCGGGTGCTCTCGGCGACGTGGGACGACGCGGGCTCGGTCTTCGTCTGGCGCACCGTCACCCGCCCGCACGCGCTGCAGTCGGTGGAGATGAGCGATCCGGGGCGAATGCCCGAGCTGGTCCGCGAGCGAGTGGAGCAGACGATCGTCAGCCGCCAGGTCGTCGACCTCGCGCCCGGCGTCCAGGCCACGTTGACCGGACGCCGTCCCGCCGAAGGAGACGGGCCCGTCGAGTGGTCGGTCGTGCCGCCCCGAGGCGTGGACCTCCGCAGGCCGGAGCTGGCCGCGGCCGTCCGCGATCTGATCGAGCGGGCCCGGCGCGACTGGGGCTGAGTCCATGGGGGCTTGCCGGAGTCCGCACGTTCTGCGTCGAGCGGTCAGGCACGCCCCGCGCTGAGCGAGCGGGTGCGCGTCCGGACGCGGTGGCTCGTGCCTACTCGAAGCAGCTGCCCCCGATGAACTCGCGGACGATCGAGTTCTGCGGGATGTAGGCGTCGCCCAGCGGCGCGAAGAACGTGAGGAACTCGAGCATCCGCATGGCCTCGCCGTAGACGGCCGAGTCCAGGGCGACCTGCTCGAGCAGGGGCTGGGCGTGGGGCTTCAGGACGTTCAGCTCGTACAGCAGCGACGAGTTGAACATCACGTCGGCCTCCTCCTGGTAGGGGAAGATGTTCCGCTCCTCGCCTGCACGCACCGAGGGCCAGGTGACCAGCGTCTTCTCGGCGTTGGCGCCACGGGTCCGGTTGTCGCGGACCATGCGCCGCAGCGTCCGGACGTCGGAGACGAACACGCTGGAGTGGTTGTCCAGGTTGAGGGGGTTGAGGCCGCTGGCGTAGATCCGGTACTTCTGATCGGCCGGGATCGAGGGCGTCATCTGCTCGTTCAGACCGTGGATGCCCTCCACCACCAGGATCGACTTGTCGTTCATCGAGTACGTCAGCCCTGTGTCGATGCGCTGGCCGGCGATGAAGTCGAAGCGGCCGAGCTTCATCTCACCGCCGTTCAGGACGCCGACCAGGTGGCTGTTCAGCAACTCCACGTCGAGTGCGGAGAGCGCCTCGAAGTCATGGCGACCCTGGGCGTCCACGGGGGAGCGGTCGCGATCGAGGAAGTAGTCGTCCGCCGAGATGGTGAACGGTTCCAGCCCGAGCACGCGCAGCTGGATGGACAGCCGCTTGCTGAACGTCGTCTTCCCCGACGAACTCGGCCCGGCGATCAGGACGAGGCGGGTGCGGTGCAGGTCGGCCAGGATGGCGTCCGCGATCTGGCTGATCTTCTTCTCGTGCAGCGCCTCCGACACGAGCACCATGTCGCGCCCGCCGTCGGTGGCGATCGCGGTGTTGATCTCGCCGGCGTCGCTGACTCCGAGGATGCGCGCCCACATCTCGGTCTCGGCGAAGACCGCCCGCAGCTTCGGGATGGGGTTGACCGCCGACAGCCGGTACGGCTTGCGCTTCTCCGGCAGCAGCAGCAGGACGCCGTCGCCGAACGGCACCAGGTCGAACGTGTGCAGCCGGCCCATCGACGGCACCAGCGCGCCGTACAGGTAGTCGTAGTAGCCGCGGCAGCGGTAGAGGGTGAGGTAGGTGCGGTTGGTGTGGCGCATCAGGTTCAGCTTGTCGTCCATGCCGGACGCCTCGAAGATCTCGATCGCCTCGTCGCGCTTCATCTTGACGCGCTCGATGTGCTCGTCCGCGGCGACGAGTTCGCGCATCTTGTCGCGCACCTCGATCACCTCCGCGGGCGTGAGCGGGTGGTCGTCGGTGATCGAGACCGAGATCTCGTTGTTGATCGAGTGGTTGACCAGCACGGTGGCCTCGGGCCACAGCTCCCTGACCGCCACCACGAGCAGGAACGCGCAACTGCGCGCGTACACCGCGTACCCGCTGCGATCGCTGAGGTAGAGCGGCGTGATCGTCACCGGGTCGGTGATCCGGGTGCGCAGGGCCTTGGTCTCGCCGTTGACGATGGCGGCCAGGGGCCGCTCCGCCCCGTTGCTCCCGAACAGCGCCTCGACCCGCGTCCCGAACGGCACCTGCCTCGTCTCGTTCCCCGGCAGCAGCGTGACTTCGAGCGTTTCCTCCATGACATCAGTGTGGTCGGGCGTGGCGTCCCGCGTGGCGAATCCGGACGCCTCGGCCGTCCGGTCGGCGCCGGCTCTCCGCCAGATCGACGCCGTGGCGCCCGGACGCCGTCAGCGCGGCCTGGGTGGCGCGGTGGAGTCCCGAACGATCAGCGTGGTCGCGAGTTCGACGGGGGGCGCGGCGGGGCGTCCGGTGGTGACGGCATTCACGCAGGTCACGATCGCGTGGTGGCCCATCTCGACCAGCGGCTGGCGCACGGTGGTGAGGTGCGGCCAGACGAGCTCGCCGCCGAGGGAGTCGTCGAAGCCGACCACCGAGAGGTCGTCCGGGATCCTGACGCCCTGCTCGTGGCAGGCGTCGTAGAGCCCGAAGGCCACGGCGTCGCTGGCGGCGAACACGGCCGTCGGGGGGTCGGGTAGCGCCAGCAGGTTCACGGCGGCCCGGCCGTCGTCGCTGTGGAACCGCCCGGGCACGATCAGGCGGGGGTCGGGGTCGATGCCGGCCGCCCTGAGGGCGTCCAGGTAGCCGGCGAGCCGCTCGCCGCCGGGCGTCGAGTCGAGGTTGGCGCCGACATAGGCGATCCGGCGGTGGCCGAGTTCGACGAGGTGCGCGACGGCGTCCCGGCCGCCCCGGAAGTTGGTGGCGCCGACGGTCGCGACGCCCTCCCGCGGACGGTTGACCGGGTCGACCACGACGATCGGGGTGCCGAGCTGCCGCGCGGCGTCCACGGCCTGGTCGGTGACGGTGGTCGTGACGAACACGAAGGCCTGGGCCCCGAGGCGGTGCGCCGTCGTCATCCACTTCTTCGTGCCGGGCGCGGGGCTCGCGTCGCCGTCGTCGGAGACGGAGACGACGGTGAGGGCGCCGCCCCGGACGCCCGCGCGGAACATGCCGCTCAGCACGCTGGGGGCGTAGTAGTTCTCGATCGTGTCGACGACGATCCAGACGGTGACCCGGTCATCGGCCGGCCGCCGCACCTGGGCGCGGTAGCCGAGCTGCTCGGCCGCCTGCCGGACCCGGTTCGCGGTCGCGGCGCTCACGTCGGGGCGGTCGTTGAAGACCTTGGACGCCGTCGCCTGCGACACCCCGGCGCGCGCCGCGACGGCGGACAGGGTCACCTTGGAACTCACGCCCCGGACGCTAGCACGCATTCGAAACCTTTCGCCACCGGATCTTCGAAATTGCTTCGCATCTAGGGGTTGTTTTCGTGCACTCAGGCGGATAGCGTTCCGAAACACGAGCGAAGCGGATCCGAAACGTTTCGCACCGATGCAGATAGGTGTCACGATGACCTTCACCACCACGCGGCGCACGCTGCTCACCGGGGCTGCCTCGGCGGCCGCCCTCGCGCTCGCCGGGTGCAGCACCGGCGCCAAGCCCACCGGCACGGCAGGGGCCACCGCCACCGGCGCGGGCTTCACCGCCTGGGGCCTCACCGGAGGAACGTCAGAGACGACGTTCAGGGCGTCCTTCGCCGAATGGAACACCGCCAACCCCAACGCGCAGGTCAAGGCCGAGTTCTTCGCCAACGACGCGTTCAAAGAGAAGATCCGCACGGCCGTCGGCTCCGGCAACGCCCCGACGCTCATCTACAGCTGGGCCGGTGGCACGCTGCGCGACTACGTCGCCAACAACAAGGTCGTCGACCTGACCGGCAAGCTCACCACGCTCGAGCCGCGGCTCGTCACGAGCGTCCTCGACACGGGCAAGGTGAACGGGAAGCTCTACGCGGTCCCGAACAACAACGCCCAGCCCGTGATCCTGTACTACAACAAGGACCTGTTCACCAAGGCCGGCATCGCCGCCGTGCCGCAGACCTTCGACGAGCTCCTGGACGCCGTCGCCAAGCTCAAGGCGTCCGGCGTGACGACGCCGATCGCGCTTGCCGGGCAGAGCGTGTGGCCGGAGCTCATGTGGATCGAGTACCTCGCCGACCGCATCGGCGGGCCCGAGGCGTTCAACGCGGTCGTCGACGGCAAGGCGGACGCCTGGAAGAACACGGCCTTCGTCGACGCGCTCACCAAGATCAAGCAGCTGGTCGACGCCGGGGCGTTCGGCGACAAGTTCGGTTCCGTCACGGCCGACTCCGGCGCGGACGTCGCGCTGATCCACACCGGCAAGGCCGGCATGCTGCTGCAGGGGGCGTGGGTCTACGGCACGTTCCTGACCGATGCACCCGACTTCCTCAAGGCCGGAAAGCTCGGCTACGCGAACTTCCCGAGTGTCAGCGGCGGCAAGGGCGACGCCAAGAACATCGTGGGCAACCCGGCCAACTTCTGGTCGGTCTCGGCCACGGCGTCGGCCGAGGCGCAGGCGTCCGCGATCAAGTACCTCAACGAGTTCATGTTCAACGACGCCTACGTCGACGGGCTGATCAAGGGCGGCAGCGTGCCGGTCACCAACGACGCGGAGGCGAAGATCAAGGCGTCCGACCAGGCCGACTTCCTCGGCTTCGCCTACGGGATGGTCAAGGCGGCGCCGAACTTCCAGCTCTCGTGGGACCAGGCCCTCTCCGCCACGGCGGCGCAGGCGCTGCTCACCAACCTCAGCCAGGTGTTCCTGGGAAGCAAGACCCCCCAGCAGTTCGCCGACGCAATGGCCGCGGTGAAGTGACCGATCGTCGCGGAGCCGGTGCGCAGGCGGGCTTGCGCACCGGCCCCTCGATGTGGCTCGCCGCGCCCGCCATGGCGTTCTTCGCCCTGTTCGCGCTCATCCCGCTGGTCGGCGTCGTGGTGCTGTCCTTCATGAGCTGGGACGGCCTGGGGACGCCGACGCTCGTCGGCATCGACAACTGGACGCGGATCCTCACCGATCCCGTCAGCCAGAACGCGATGAAGCTGAGCGTCTTCCTGACCGTCGCCACGTGGCTCACCCAGTTCCCCGCCAGCCTGCTGCTGGGCGTGTTCATGGCCGGACGCCAGCGCTACCGCGAGGTCTTCTCGATCCTGTACTTCCTGCCGCTGCTGTTCTCGTCGGCCGCGGTCGGCATCGCCTTCAAGGCGCTGCTCGACCCGAACTTCGGCCTCGGCAGCGCGCTCGGCATCGAGGCCCTCAACCGCGACTGGCTGGGCGACCCGAGCCTGTCGATGCCGACCCTCGTGTTCGTCATCGCGTGGTCGTTCATCCCGTTCCACTCGCTGCTCTACCAGGGCGCGGCCCGGCAGCTGCCGGTCTCGGTGCTGGAGGCGGCGATGATCGACGGCGCCGGACGCGTGAGCACGTTCTTCCACATCACCGTCCCGATGCTGCGCAACACGATCGTCACCAGCTCGACGCTGATGATCGTCGGCTCGCTGACCTACTTCGACCTGATCTTCGTGATGACCGCCGGCGGGCCAGGCAACGCCACCCGGATCCTGCCGCTCGACATGTACCTGCGTGGCTTCCGCTCCTACGACATGGGCGGGGCGAGCGTCGTCGGCGTAATCCTCGTGGTCGTCGGTGTGGCCGTCTCCTACGCGCTCAACCGCCTGTCCGGCAACACCAAGATGGACAGCCAACTGGAAGGTGCCTGAGATGGCGTCCGAGACCCGGGCCAGGACCCGGCCCAACATCCTGGGCGCGGCGTTCGGCACCTTCTGGCTGCTGGTGACGATCCTGCCGATCTACTACATCGTGGTGACCAGCCTGCGGCCCCGGCCGGCGTACTACACCGAGAACCCGCTGTCGTGGCCGGCCAACCCGACGCTGCAGTCGTACGCCGACGTGTTGGCCGCGAACTTCGGGATGTACTTCCTCAACTCGGTGATCGTCACCGCGGTCGCCACCGCCACCGTGGTGTTCATCAGCCTGCTGGCGGCGTACGTGATCGTGCGGAACCGCAGGCAGGCGTCCCTGAGGCTGTTCAACGTGCTGCTGCTCGGCATCGCGATCCCGCTGCAGGGCGTGATCATCCCCGTCTACTACCTGATCGTGCAGATCGGCCTCTACGACACGTTGTGGGCCATCATCCTGCCCGCGATCGCCTTCGCCATCCCGATCACCGTGCTGATCCTGGTGAACTTCCTGCGCGACGTGCCCAACGAGCTGTTCGAGTCGATGCGTCTCGACGGGGCCACCGACTGGCGCATGCTGTGGCGGCTGGTCGTGCCCCTGTCGAAGCCCGCGATCATCACGGTCGCGATCTACGACGCCCTGAACGTCTGGAACGGCTTCCTGTTCCCGCTGATCCTCACCCAGAGCTCCGACAAGCGCGTCCTGCCTCTGTCGCTGTGGACGTTCCAGGGCGACTTCACCACCAACATCCCCGCGGTCTTGGCCGCGGTGGTGTTGTCCGTCCTGCCGATGCTGGCCGCCTACGCCATCGGACGCCGGCAGCTCGTCTCCGGTCTCACCGCCGGCTTCACCAAGTGACCGGCCCCGGCCTGAATCCGTCTACTGAGGAGCACGACATGCACCCCTGGCACGACCCTGCCCGCAGCGTCGAGGAGCGCGTCGAAGCCCTGCTCGCCGACCTCTCGCTGGAGGAGAAGGCGGGCCAGCTCGGCAGCTTCTGGCCGATGCCGGCGGGCGACGCCCAGCCGGCGGGAGACGTGGCGCCCATGTCCACCGCGTTCGCCCAGGGGACGCCGTGGGAGCCAGCCATCGCGCACGGGCTGGGGCACCTCACCAGGAACTACGGGTCGGCGCCGGTCTCGGTTCCCGACGGGCTCGACCAGCTGCGCCGGCTCCAGGCCGACGTCGTGGCGGCGTCCCCGCACGGAATCCCGGCGATCGTTCACGAGGAGTGCCTGACCGGCTTCACGGCGCTCGGCGCCACGGTGTACCCCGCGTCGATCGCGTGGGGAGCGACGTTCAACCCTGGTCTGGTCGGTCGCATGGCCGCCGCGATCGGCGCGGACATGCGCGCCGTCGGCGTCCACCAGGGCTTGTCGCCGCTGCTCGACGTCGTCCGCGACTACCGGTGGGGCCGGGTCGAGGAGACCTGCGGCGAGGACCCATACCTGGTCGGGACGCTGGGCGCCGCCTACGTCTCGGGGCTGCAGCGCGAGGGGGTGTTGGCCACGTGTAAGCACTTTGTCGGCTACTCCGCGAGCCGCGCCGGGCGCAACCACGCGCCGGTGTCGATCGGACGCCGCGAGCTGTCCGACGTCCTGCTGCCGCCCTTCGAGATGGCCGTCCGGGCCGGCGCGGGCTCGGTGATGAACTCCTACAGCGACCTCGACGGCGTCCCCGCCGGGGCGTCCGAGGACCTGCTGACCGGCGTCCTGCGGGAGCGCTGGGGCTTCGCCGGCACCGTCGTCTCGGACTACTGGGCGGTAACGTTCCTGCAGCTGATGCACCGCGTGGCGGCCGACGACGCCGAGGCCGGACGCCTCGCGCTGGCCGCGGGCATCGACGTCGAGTTGCCCAACACCTCGGCCTACGCGCACCTGCCGGGCGAGGTGCGGGCCGGACGCCTCGACGAGGCGCTGCTGGACCGCGCTGTGCGGCGCGTCTTGACGCAGAAGATCGAGCTGGGCCTGCTGGACGACTTCGCTCCCGCCGCGCAGGGCCGCGACCGCGACCTCGACTCGGACGCCAACCGTGCGCTGGCCCGGGAACTGGCCGAGCAGTCGATCATCCTGCTGGCCAACGACGGGACGCTGCCCCTGCGGCCTGGGGCCTCCGTGGCACTCATCGGCCCTTGTGGCGACGACGCCCGCACGTTCCTGGGCTGCTACTCCTTCCCCAACCACATCATGGCCAACTACCCCGGCGCCGGGCTCGGCATCGAGGTGCCGTCCCTGGCCGAGGCGCTGGGTGCGCTGCTCGGCGAGCGGCTGTCGGTCGTCCAGGGCGTCGAGATCCTGGACGCCGAGCCGGCCGATCTGGACGGTGCGGAAGCCGCCGCGCGGGCGTCCGACGTCGCCGTCGTCGCGGTCGGCGACCGGGCGGGGCTGTTCGGACGCGGCACGTCCGGGGAGGGCTGCGACGCCGTCGACCTGCGCCTGCCCGGACGGCAGGGCGAGCTGGTCGAGCGGGTGTTGGCGACGGGGACGCCGGTGGTGTTGGTGGTCGTCTCCGGACGCCCGTACGCCCTGGGCGACTACGCCGGACGCTGCGCCGCGGTCGTCCAGGCGTTCATGCCGGGGGAGGAGGGCGGCGTCGCCCTCGCGGGGGTGTTGGCCGGCGAGGTCAACCCGAGCGGACGCCTGCCGATCGGCGTCCCGGCGCACGCCGGCGGCCAGCCGGGGACGTACCTGGCGCCTCCGTTGGCCTGGCATTCGGACGGCATCTCGAACCTCGACCCGCGTCCGTTGTACCCGTTCGGG
>DAIRTI010000012.1:41484-45064 GCA_036803965.1 Propioniciclava sp. | reverse complement strand
CGCCGACGAACATCTCGACGAAGTCGGAGCCGGAGATCGAGAAGAACGGGACGCCCGCCTCGCCGGCGACCGCGCGGGCGAGCAGGGTCTTGCCGGTGCCGGGCGGACCGTACAGCAGGACGCCCTTGGGGATCTTCGCGCCGACCGCCGTGAACTTGCCCGGCTCGGCCAGGAACTCGCGGATCTCCTGCAGCTCCTCGATCGCCTCCTCGCAACCGGCGACGTCGGCGAAGGTGGTCTGCGGCGTGTCCTTGGACGCGATCTTGGCCTTGCTCTTGCCGAAGCCCAGGATGCGGTTGCCGCCGCCCTGGGCGTTGCTCATGAACCAGAACAGGCCGACGAGCAGCAACAGCGGCAGCAGCCACGCCGCCAGGACGCTCCACAGCCCGTGATCGGGGTTCTCGCCGCGCCAGCTCTCGAGGGTCTTGGCCGCGACCCGGTCGTTGAGGAGCTTGATCAGGTCCTGGCTCTGGGTGCCCACCCAGGTGGCGCGCACCTTGGTGTGAGCGGCGTCGTTCTTCTCGATCCTGATCTCCTGGTCACCGTCGACCAGGACGACCTCCTTGAGCGGCTCGTCGCTGGCCAGGATCGAGACGACCTGCGAGGTCGGCACCGCCTTGTAGCCGTTCGCGTTGCCGATCACCTCGATGCCGACCGCGATCAACGCGATGACGAGCAGGATCCACACGAGTGGCGACCTGAAGAGCCGGGCTGGTTTCATCACTGCCTCTGCTGGACCGATACGGGCACGCCGACTCTACCGGCCCTTCCAACGGCCGAGCTGTGGGGCCTTGTCGGGGGGCGTCCGGTCAGCCGTAGACGTGCGGGGCCAGGGTGGCCACGTCGCGCAGGTTGCGGTAGCGGCCGGCGTAGTCGAGTCCGTAGCCGACGACGAACTCGTCGGGCAGGTCGAAGCCCACGTACTTCGGCACGACCGGGCAGTTGAACGCCTCGGGCTTCCGGAACATCGTCATGACCTCGAGCGATGCCGGACGCCGCGACTTCAGGTTCTGGATCAGGTACGCCAGCGTGAGGCCCGTGTCGATGATGTCCTCGACGACGATGACGTGGCGTCCCTCGATGTCGGCGCTCAGGTCCTTGAGGATGCGCACGACGCCCGAGCTCTGCGTGCCGGCGCCGTAGCTGGAGACCGCCATCCAGTCCTGCTGGCAATGGATCCGCAGCGCCCGCGACAGGTCGGCCATCACCATCAGAGCGCCGTTCAGGACCCCGACGAGCAGCGGGTCCTTGCCGTCGTAGTCGGCGTCCAACTGGACGGCCAACTGGGCGATGCGACCCTGGATCTCGGCCTCCGTGTACAGGACGCGGGTCAACTCGTCCGCGATGTGTGCTGCCTCCACGTGAGCCAACCCTACTCAGACGCACGTCCGCGGCCCGACCGGATCGGACGCCGGACGTCGTTCGCATTGAGGACGCCGTCGGTGCGGCGCACGTCCAGGCCTGGCAATTGGACGCCCTTCTGCCCCCGCCAGTCGGTCACCAGCGCGCTCACGGCGCTCACGTGCCCGGCGGTCACCTCGGACGCCCCGCGCGCGAGCAGCCAGTCGCGCAGCACCCGGTCGCGCAGCGCCGGCTCCAGGCCGGCCAGCCAGCGACAATTGAGCGTCTCCGCTTGCCGAGACAGGTTTCGCCCTGCCCCGGTCGCCACGTCGGACGCCGTTGCCGCCGGTGTCGCGGGCACGACGAGGGCGGCGGCGTCGGCGTCCAGGGCGTCCGCGTCGCGGCGCAGCTGGGCGGCGGTTCGCGCCAGAGCCTCTCGGACGCCGGGGCCCAGCTCGCGCTCCAGCACCGGCAGCACCCGCTCCCGGACGCGCACCCGGGCAAACCGCGGGTCGGCGTTGTGCGGGTCCTTCCAGGGCGTCAGGGCCAACTCGGCGCAGGCGGCGGCGGTGATCTCGCGTCCCAGGCCCAGCAGCGGACGCACGAACACCCCGCGCTCGGACGCCATCCCGGCCAGCGAGCGCGCCCCCGAGCCCCGGGCGAGGCCCAGCAGGACGGTCTCCGCCTGGTCGTCCAGGGTGTGCCCCAGTAGGACTCGCTCGCCGGGGCGTCCCTGCACGGCCGCCTCGAGCGCCGCGTAGCGGGCTTCGCGCGCGGACGCCTCGGGCCCGGCCCCGCTGTCGGCCACGGTCACGCGCACGACCGTGCACGGCACCACAAGGGGTTCGGCGTCCGGAACCGGCAATCCGGCGAGCGTGGCGACCACACCGGCGGCGACGGCGTCCGAGCCCTCCTGCAGGCCGTGGTCGACGATGACCGCACGGACTCCGGTGCCGCGACGGCGTCCGACGAAAGCTGCCGCCCAGGCCAGGGCGAGGGAGTCCGCCCCACCCGAGCAGGCGACCACCCAGGGACCGGGGGCGACGGCGTCCACGGCAGAGACGACCGACAGCGTCGCCGCACCGAGCGCCCGCCGGGCCACCTCAGGCCTCGGGCCGACCGGCCGAACCGGCGGCGACGGCGTCCGTCACGGGGACAGCCACGGGGTGCGCGCGGGCGAGCCAGACGTCGGGGTGGTGGATCTCCTCCAGGGTGGGCAGCAGGCCGGGCGACTCGTATACGGCGTTGAGGCCGGCGACCCCGACCCGATCGATCACCGCGCGGCAGAAGGCGGCGCCGTCGCGGTACTGGGCGAGTTTGAGGTCCATGCCCATGAGCTTGTTGACGACCCGCACCCAGCCGCCGCGGGCGCGGTGGCCCTCGAACCGCTCGCGGATCGTCGCGACGGTGGGCACGACGTCGGGGCCGACGCGGTCCATCATGACGTCGGCGTAGCCCTCCATGAGCGACATGACCGCGTTGATGCGGTCGAACACCACCCGCTGCGCCGGGGTGGTGACGACGTCGAGCAGCGAGGAGGGCAGCTTGAGCCGGCGAGGGGTGTCGTCCTGCTCGGCGGGGTCCGAATCGGCGTCGATGAGCTCGCCCATCGCGCTCGTGAGGTGCTCGCGCAGCCAGGGGGCCTGGGCGAACTGCAGCCGGTGGGTCTGCTCGTGCAGGCAGATCCAGAGGCGGAAGTCCGCGGCGTTCACGCCGAGTTGGCGCTCGACCTTGGCGACGTTGGGCGCCACCAGGACCAGCCGGGGCGGCCCGAACGGCAGGTACTGCCCGAGGATCCGCGACGACATCAGCGCCAGCGCCCCGCCCAGCTGGACGCCGTTGGCTACGGCCTCCGAGCGCTCGCGGACGCCCTCGGCGTCCCGGGCCGGGCCGGCGGCGTCCGTCATGAGCGCTTCGACCATGTCGATGTTGGCCGCGAGCCAGGTCGGCCGGTCGAGGACGAGCATCGGCCCCGCCTCGGGCGGGGACGCCAGCTGGGTCACCCGCGCGACGTGCTCGACGGACGCCTCCGCCGCGGCCCGCAGGCCGGTCACGACATCGGACGCCTCCGCCCTGCTCAGCGCCGGCCCGCGCGGCACGAGGGCCGCCCCGGTGCGTGCGGCGACGGCGAAGTCGATGAGCGGCGCGTCCACGGCGGCCAGCGTAGCGGCGGGTCCATGACCCCATCGATGTGGCGAACTCGTCGCGGTGACGACGAAAGTGCCACATCGATGCGGGG
>DAIRTI010000012.1:5425-41384 GCA_036803965.1 Propioniciclava sp. | reverse complement strand
GGCGTTCCGCGGTGGGCGTCCGGGCTGTGGGGTCCCGGGGGGCCGGGTCTAGGCTGACCCCCAAGCGACGCCCATCGACTTCAGAGGTGAACCCATGGCCCGACCCTCCTTCGTCCGCCCCAAGATCAAGCCGATCCTGCACTTCGACGTGACGATCGAGATCCCCAAGGGCACCAAGAACAAGTACGAGATGGACCACCACACCGGACGCATCCGCCTCGACCGGACGCTGTTCACCGCGACGCAGTACCCCTACGACTACGGGTTCGTCGAGGGCACCCTGGGCCAGGACGGCGACCCGCTCGACGCGTTCGTCCTGATGCCCGAGGCCGCGTTCCCGGGCGCCCTCATCGAGTGCCGCGCGGTCGGCATGTTCCGGATGACCGACGAGGCCGGCGGCGACGACAAGCTGCTGTGCATCCCGGTCGCCGACAAGCGCCAGGAGAACATCAACAACCTGACCGACATCCCCGACCTGACGCTGCTCGAGATCGAGCACTTCTTCGCCGTCTACAAGGACCTGGAGCCCGGCAAGTCCGTCGAGGGCGCCATCTGGGTCGGACGCGCCGACGCCGAGAACGAGATCGAGGCCTCCTGGGAGCGCGCCCGCGGCACCAGCTACGAGAACGACTTCACGGGCGGCAGCCGTGCCAACGAGCACGCGCCGCAGACGGCCGCCGAGAAGTTCGAGCGGGCCGCACGCGCCGAGGACATGGGCGAGTAGTCCCCCGGCTCCCCACGGCCCCCGTTCGCGGACGGGGGCCGTGCCGTCTCTCCAGGAGGTAGGCCGTGCCTCGCACCCCTCCCACCCACGTCCTCGCGCACCTCAGCGACCTCCATCTGCGGCCGGCGTCCGACCCGCTGGTCGGCGGTGTCGTGGACGCCGACGCGCGCCTGCGCCGGGCCATCGGCGTCCTGTCTTCGTGGGACGTGGCCTGCGACGCCTGGCTCTTCACCGGCGACCTCTCCGACACCGGGGACGCCGAGACGTACGTTCGCCTGCGCGAGCTCGTGCTGCCGGCCGCCGCGGCGTCCGGGACGCAGGCGATCTGGGCCAACGGCAATCACGACGACCTGGCGACGCTGCGGCGCGTCCTGCTCAACGAGCTGGACGCCGACGCGCGGCCCGGTCCTGGCGCAGGAGGGCCAGCGTCCGACCCGGCCGGCCCGCTGAACCGCGAGTACGACCTGCGCGGCCTGCGGCTGATCACGCTCGACTCGTGCGTCCCGGGCGCGACCCACGGACGCGTCGCCGACGCCTCGCTGGACTGGCTCGCCGGACGCCTCGCGACGCCGGCCCCGCACGGCACGATTCTGGCGTTGCACCACCCGCCCGTGCCGCCCGTCCAGGACGCCGCCGGCCTCTGGGACCTCCGCAACGCCGGCGCGGTGGCGTCCGTGATCGCGGGCAGCGACGTGCGGCTCGTGATCGGCGGCCACTTCCACCAGACCAGCTTCACGACGCTGGCCGGGGTGCCGGTGGCGGCCGCGTCCTCGCTCGTCTACACCCAGGACATCACCGCCGGCCGCACCCTGCGCGGCCAGGACACCCACGTGGGCTTCAACCTCGTCGAGGTGTACCCCGAGCGGATGGTCGTGACGGCGGTTCAGCTGGACGCCGGCGCGGGCGTCCACGACGTTCTGACAACGGTCGACGCCCGAGCCCGCCTCGCCGAGGGCGGCTCAGCCAGCTGAGCCCCGGCCGGGGCGGCGTCCGCCAGAGCGACCCTTGCGCTCAGTCGACGGTGTCGAAGCGCAGCTGCAGCTGGGCGCCGATCTCGATCTCCTGCGGCACGATCTGCACCGACTCGGACTCGTCGGCCATCGGGGACGCCATCGCGCCCCGCGCCATCATCGGACGCGCCAGCGGCACCTGCGGCTCGGGGTTGCCCAGCAGGCCCGGGTCGGCGATCTCGACGATCTCGATCGCCCCGGCGCCGGCCGCCCTCGCCATCGCCTCGGCGCGCTGCCGGGCGCGCTCGACGGCCCCCGCGATGCACTCGTCGCGCAGCCGGTCGGCGGTGGCGTCCGTCAGCCGCCACCGGACCCACGCCAGCCGGACGCCGTCGCGCCCGGACACGTCGGAGGTGAACCGGCCCAGCGCCTCGAAGTCGGCGAAGTCGGCCGTCAGCTCGACGGTCGCGGTGATCTGCTCGACCCGCGAGCGACCCTTCCGGACGGCCCACGTGCGCAGCGGCTGCACCGTGTACCGCTCGACGGCGCCGGCCTGCTTGAGCTCCTCCAACTCGCGGCCCAGCTGATTGGCCGTCGCCGTGACGTCGGCGATGACCTTCGCCCGGTCGGTGTGCTCGCCGCTGGCCGCGAGGTACAGCTCCGCGCGCTCCGGCGCGACCTTGACCCGCTGCTCACCCTGGACGCTGATCTTCATGGCGCCTCCTTGCGCTGTGGTTGCCCCGACTCTACCGAGGGGGTGTGACAGTCCCGAGTGGCCCGGCTGCGCCGCCCTGCAGGGCCGCGGGGGCGTCCGCGGCCAGGCGTGCGTGCCGCTTGTAGGCCGACACCGCCGGACTGTCCGGCAGCCAGAACCGCCAGCTGCGGCGTCCGGCCTTCGACACGTTGACGCGGGGCCCGGACGCCGTCGGTCCGGCCGGCTCGGTGCCCGGCTCGAGCCGGACGACCGGCCCGCGCAGGTCGGCCCCGTTGGTGGCTGGGACGATCCCCAGCGCCCGGCAGAGGTTGCCGGGACCGCGGGCCAGCGCGGCGTCCGAAACGCCCGGACGCCGTCCGCGCACGGCCTCCCAGCCGTCGACGACCTCGCCCGCCCGCAGCAGCACGGCGCTGGCGACGCCCGGCTCGCGGCAGACGATGTTGCAGCAGGCGTGGCCGTGCAGCTGGTAGACGTACAGGAAGCCGGCTGGGCCGAACATGACGGCGTTGCGCCTGGTCGGGCCGCGATAGGCGTGGGACGCCGGGTCGAGGGCGCCCTCGTAGGCCTCGACCTCGACGATCCGGACGGCGGCGTCCGCGGTGCGGAGGACGCAGCCCAGCAGCCCGGGCGCGACCTCGAGGGCCGGACGCCCCAGGTCCGGCACGGCGGCGGTCAAGCCGGGGTCCCGTAGCGGGCCGCCGCGCGTATGCGGGCCTTGGCGGCCTCGGCCTCCCGGTCCTTGGGCGGAGCCGTCGTCGAGAGGTGGTCGAGCAGGAGCTGGGTGACGTGGGCGACCTGTGCGACGGCGTCCTCGAACGCGGCCCGGTTGGCCTGGGACGGCGCGTTCATGCCGCTCACCTTGCGCACGTACTGCAGCGCCGCGGCCTGGACCTCGGCCGAGGTGGCGGGGGGCTCGAAGTTGTACAGGGTTCGGATGTTGCGGCACATGCGCACCAGGGTGCCACGGCGTCCGCGATCGGCAGAGGGGTGGCTCAGTGGGCCGCCGCGTGCGCCTTCCGCCTGAACGGCAGCAGATGCATGATCAGCACCAGCACGGCGCCGACGACCAGGCCCGCCACGGCCGAGACCAGGGCGTCGACGATCCAGCCCAGCAGCGGGTGGATGTGCTCGGCCGGCGCCTCCAGCAGGTGCAGCAGCGCGTACGGGGCGTGCCAGCCGAGGGTGTCGGCGCCCGAGAGCAGGATGTGCCCGCCCACCCACAGCATCGCGGCGATGCCGACGGTCGAGAGCACGTTGAGCACCATCGGCATGGCCTTGACGAGCCCCCTGCCGAAGCGCTGCGAGCCGTTGTTCTTCCGCTCGGACAGGTGCAGGCCGATGTCGTCCATCTTCACGATCAGCGCGACCACGCCGTAGACGAGCGCGGTGATGACGAACGCCACGATGATCAGCGTCAGGGCCCGCGGGATCAGCGGCGCGTCGGCGACCTGGCCCAGCGAGATCACCATGATCTCCGACGAGAGGATGAAGTCGGTGGTCACGGCCCCGCGGACGACCGCCTTCTCCTGCTCCGGGCCCTGCACGAGCACCGGCTCGTCGGACTTCGGCTCGCCCGTCGGCGTCTCGTGGCGTCCGCTGATGGCCTCCCAGACCTTCTCGGCCCCCTCGAACGAAAGGTAGGCCCCGCCGAGCATGAGCAGCGGGGTCAGCGCCCAGGGCAGGAACTGACTGAGCAGCAGGATCGCCGGCAGGATGAACACGAGCTTGTTGCGCAGCGATCCGAGGGCGATCTTGCCGATGATCGGCAACTCGCGGGCGGGCTCGATGCCCGTCACGTAGCGGGGCGTGACGGCGGTGTCGTCGACCACCACCCCGACCGCCTTCGTGCTGGCGGCGCTCGCCATCTTGGCCAGGGCGGCCACGTCGTCGAGCAGGGCAGCGAGTCCGCCGGCCACGGGCACCTCCGGTCAATCGGGAGCGTGGAAACCCTAGCAGGAGCGTCCTCGTGGACCCCAGGACCGGACCGCACAGAGTGGGCTCAGAGCGGGGCGCCGCAGTTCTGGCACTCCTCGCCGGGCGGGGTCTGCAGGAAGCACGAGGAGCACACCACGAACGGGGCGCGGTTCTCGTCGGCCGGACGCCGCCTCACCGGGGCCTGCTTGGGCGCCCGTGGCGTCGCGGCGCGCGTCACGCCACCCGTCTGCCCGGACGCCGCCGGCCGGGTGCCGCGCGGGGCCCGCAGCGTCGGCGTCCGCTGGGCCGCGGCAGCCGTGACCAGCGTCGGGACGGCGTCTTCCGGGACGTTCGGCGCGTAGCGGCGGTAGCACTCCAGCCGGGACGCCGCGGCCGCGAGTTCGCGCGCGTCGGCGTCCGGGAACGGCGGCAGCCCCTCGGTGCGGCGGACCTCGTCGAACGCCTGCCCGACCGCCCCGTCGGTGGCGCTGACGACGAGAGCGGTCAGCGACGGCTCGGCCAGCCGGTGGCACACGTGGACGACCATGGCGAGGACGTCCATGAGCCAGCCCGGGGTCTGACCGGCGCGGATGCCGGCCCGGCGCTGCACCTCGACGCCCAGCTGCTGGTAGGTGATCGTCGCGCGATAGGTCGCGGCGACCTCGAGCAGCAGGTCGCGGGTCGCTTTCGCCAGTTCGACGAGAGCCTGGTCTCGGCTGAGTGCCATGCCACTGGTCGCCCGGACGAAGCCGACTCCAGCCACGAGCCCTCCTTCTCGCGAGCCCCCCTCGGTCGAGTTCTTCACGTTAGCGCGGATCGCGTCCGGACGGACCCCCCTCCCCCACCGGAGCGATGCGGATCGATGTAGCACGTTCGTCGTCGCAGCGACGACGTTGCTACATCGACGCAACCGGGGGCGGGGCCCTCGGCGAGCGTGAGAAGGTACTGCGGTGACACAGGAAGACACCGCGGTGACACAGTTCGAGGCGCCCAGTCTGGCGCGGCTGCGCCCGGCGCTGGGCGGGGTCCCGGCGTACGTGGCGGGCAAGCCGGCCCAGCCCATCGAGGGGCTGACCACCTACAAGCTCAGTTCGAACGAGAACCCGTACCCACCGCTGCCGTCGGTGAGCGAGGCGATCACGGAGGCGGCGGCGTCCGTCAACCGCTACCCGGACATGAACAACGTCGCCCTCAAGGACGCGATCGCCGCGTTCCACGGCTTCGCGCCCGAGAACGTTGCCGTCGGGCCCGGCTCGACGGGCGTCCTGGTGCAGCTCGTGCAGGCGCTGTGCGACCCCGGCGACGAGGTCGTGTTCGCGTGGCGCTCGTTCGAGGCGTACCCGATCATCGTCCGGCTCGCTGGGGCGACGCCGGTCATGGTGCCGCTCACGGCGTCCGGCGAGCACGACCTGGACGCCATGGCCGCCGCCATCACCGAGCGCACGAAGCTGGTCTTCGTCTGCACCCCCAACAACCCGACCGGCACGATCGTCACGGACGCCGCAGCGCGCGCCTTCCTCGCGAAGGTCCCGGCCGACGTCGTCGTCGTGATCGACGAGGCGTACGTGGAGTTCGTCCGCGACCCGGACGCCGTGGCGTCCTTTGCGCTGCAGCGCGAGTACCCGAACATCGTCGTGACCAGGACCTTCAGCAAGGCCTACGGCCTGGCCGGTCTGCGGGTCGGCTACGGGCTGGGGCATCCGGCGCTGGCCGAGGCGTCCGCCAAGACCGCCATCCCCTTCAGCGTGAACCTGATCGCGCAGGCCGCCGCGGTGCGGTCGCTGGCCGCCCACGACGAGCTCGCCGCCCGCGTGGACGCCCTGGTCGCCGAGCGCGAGCGGATCGTCTCCTGCCTGGCCGGGCAGGGCTGGCGGCTGCCCGTCACCGGGTCGAACTTCGTCTACTTCCCGCTCGGCGCGGGCGAGTCGGAAGCGTTCGACACCGCCTGCGGCGACGCCGGGCTGGTCGTCCGCCGCTACGGCAGCGAGGGCGTCCGGGTGACGATCGGGGAATCCGAAGCGAACGACCGTCTGCTCGCACTCACCGGACGCCTCTCGTCGCGGCTGCGCGCCTGAGCGCGCCAGTAGGCTGGCCCCCATGACTGCCGACCCCACCAAGAAAACCATCGTCGTCACCGGCGCCAGTGCCGGCGTCGGCGCGGCGGCCGCCCGCAGGCTCGCCGCCGACGGCGCGCGGGTGGTCGTGGTGGGGCGCGATCCCGAGCGCACGGGCCAGGTCGCCGCCGAGATCGGCGCCGAGTGTCACGTGGCCGACTTCGCGAAGCTCTCCGACGTGCACGCGCTGGCCGCCGAACTGAACAAGCTCGACCGCATCGACGTGCTGGCCAACAACGCGGGCGGCATCATCCGCGAGCGGGTCCTGACCGAGGACGGCTTCGAGAAGACCTTCCAGATCAACCATCTCGCCGGCTTCCTGCTCACCCGGCTGCTGCTGCCCAAGCTGATCGCGTCCCGGGCGTCGGTGATCAACACCTCGTCGCGCGCCCACGAGCGCGCGCGGATCGACCTCGCCGACCTGCAGCTGGAGCGGGGCTGGACGCCCTGGAGGGCGTACGGCCGGGCCAAGCTCGCCAACGTGCTGTTCACCCGCGGCCTGCACAAGCACCACGTGCTCGACGGCGTCTTCGCCGCCGCGTTCCACCCGGGCGTCGTCGCCACCAACTTCGGCGGACCCATGGGCGGGGCCACGCAGTGGTTCTACGAGTCGAAGTTCGGCCACCGCGTGCTGCTGTCACCCGAGCAGGGCGCCGACACGCTGGTCTGGCTGGCCCAGCGGACGCCCCCGCGCGACTGGGCACCCGGGGAGTACTACGTGAAACGCGCCATCCGGCGTCCGAACCGGCAGGCGCTGGACGCCGGCCTGGTCGACGCGTTCTGGACCCGTTCGGTCCACCTCGTGGAGGGCTGAGCGGTGCGGTCCTTCCCCCTGACGCGTACGGCGGCTGCCCTGGCGGCGACCGCACTCGCGGCGTCCGTGCTGCTCACCGGCTGCGGGCTGAACCGGCCGGCGGCGTCCGAGACCCCCACCGGCATCGTCGTGTCTCCGATCGTGACCGAGGCGACGCCGAGCGCGACGGCGTCCCTGGCCCCGGTCGCGGACCTGCCCGCCGGCCACAAGTGGGTGGCGACGGCCGGCCACGGGGTGAAGTTCGCCGTGCCGGAGGCCTGGTCGATGGTCGATTTGAGCTCGTTCAGCGACCCCGCCGCCAAGGAAGCGCTCAAGCCGATCGCGGAGCGGCTCGGCAAGACCATCGACGAGTACATCGCCGAACTGACCGCCAACGACCTCATGATCGCCGGGCCGGAGGTCAACGGCTACGCGTCGTTGATCAGCGTCCCCAAGGAGGAGGCGCAGTCGCTGGGCGACCTGCCGACGCAGGAGCAGGCGCAGGCGGCGCTCGCGTCCGTGCAGGCGACCGTGACCGCGGTGACCCCCGTCACGACCGCGCTCGGGCCCGGCCACGTGATCGCGTATTCGACTCCGGGGACGGCCGCCGGCTCCACCGTGTACTGCGCGCGCCTGGAGCTGCCGACGGTCAAGAACACCGCCTTCCTGATGGTGATCGAGAGCAACGCCGTGGCCGACCGCGACTCGCTGGTGACTGGGGTGGTCACCACGCTGCAGAAGGCCTGAGCGCGTCCTGCCGTAGACTGGGGGCATCCCCCGACGATTCGAGGACGTCTTCCATGCCCGCTCTGCCCCACCCTTCGTTCCCGCACGTCTCGCGCCGCAGCGTGCTCGCCGCCACCCTCGGCGGAGGTGCCGCCGCTCTGCTCGCCGGCTGCGCGTCCAGCGCGCCGGGATCCGCGACGGCCGGGGCGGCCACCGGCGGTGGGGCGTCCGCGGGCGTCACAGACACAGGGACGCCGACGGCGTCCGCGAGCGCCACGGGCACCCCGGCGGCGACGGACGCGGCCGCGATGGTTGCGCGCGCCAACGTGCCGGTGCTGTGCTGGCACCAGGTGCGCGAGCAGCGGGCGTCCGACAGCTCGAACAGCAAGTACGAGCTGATCTGCCCGCCGGCGAACTTCGTCGCGCAACTGGACGCCATCGCCGCGGCCGGCTGGAACACGATCTCGCCGCGGGAGTACCACGACCACGTCGCGACCGGCGCCGCGCTGCCCGACAAGCCGGTGCTGCTGACGTTCGACGACGGGTCCGACAACCAGGCCACGTTCGCCCTGCCCGAGGTGCTGAAGCGGGGCATGAAGGCAACGCTGTTCATCATGAGCGTGGTGATCGACCAGAAGACCTGGGTGACCTCGGAGCACGTGAAGTCGCTGGCCGCCCAAGGCGTCACGATCGGGTCGCACACCTGGGACCACCACACCGTCGACAAGCTCACCACGGCGAAGGACTGGGAGACGCAGCTGAACGAGTCGCGCCGCACCCTGCAGCGCCTCACCGGCCAGGACGTCACCGACTTCTGCTACCCCGGCGGGCGGTGGGTCCCGGCCGCGCTGCCGCACCTGGTCGAGGCCGGCTACACGACCGCGTTCCAGCTACGGGAGACGCCCGTCTCGCCGGACGCCCCCCTGCTCACCCTGCGCCGCCAGATCGTGGTGAGCGGCTGGTCGGGCAAGCAGATCGTCGCCCAGCTCGACAAGATGGCCGCCGGCGGGGTGTAGCGCTTCGACGCGCGAAAAGGTCCCTGCGGGATGGCTCCGGCGACCCGTTTCGGCCGCGTTGCGGGCATCTCGCAGGGACTTTTCGACACCACTTCGGGCGATCAGTTCTGCTGACGCAGGACGCCGGCCCGTTGCAGGTACTCGTCCGGGCTGATCTCGCCGCTGGCGAGCCGGTCGGCGAGCACCTTGAGCGCCTCGTCCTCGGGACGCGGCGGCGGACCCCACGGACCGGCCCAGCCGTGCGCCCCGCGGGACGCCGGATCGGCCTTGCCCTCAGGCCCGCCCTGCGCGGGCTGACCCCACGCGCCGGGTCCCCAGGGTCCGGCACCGCGGCCGTAGCCACGACCCCACGGCCCGAAACGGCCCGACCGGAACAGCAGGAACAGCACTACGAGCAGTGCGAGGAAGCACAGCATCATGACGAACCCTCCTGCGGGGAACATCGCCCCGCGCATCGGCATCTGGTGAAACATGTCCCCAGTGAAGCCCGCGGCGTCCGGGCAGCCATCGGCCCACGGACGGCACTGCGCGTACGTCCGCTGACGTACGCGAGCTACGGCGGCGTCCGGATGTCGCGTCGGCGTCCGCCTCCTACGCTGGACGCCGTGAGTCACCGCCCCGCGCCGCTCGGGAGGGGGCGCTCCGCGCCCGCGGACGCGTTCCCCGTCCGGCATCGCCTGCTGGCGCCGGTGGCGACGTTCACGATCGGGGCGGTCGGGGCGCTGGCGTCCGGACGCACCTGGATGCGCATGGCCGACATGCGCGGCCGGATGGGCGGCGCCGAGGCCGAGTCGGTCGCGACGGCGAACCCGCCCCGGATCGTGCTCGCGCTGGTCGTGGCCGCGTTGGCGCTGGCGATCGGGGTGTGGGCGTCCCAGACGTGGCCGCGGGTCGCGTACGTGGGGGTGCTGACGTTGACCGCGGTCTATCTCACCCTGCACGGCCCGCTGCCGGCCGCGCTGCCCGCGCCGGCGTTCGCGATGGCGGCGCTGATGCGACGGCGTCCGCCCGCGGAGTGGCTGGGCTGGGTGGCGCTGCTGATCCCGGCGTTCGGGGCGTCCTTCTTCGGCTCGGAACTGGGCATCGCGGACCCGTCGCTGCCGGCGGCCGTCCTGCTCGGGGTGGGCTGGGTGGTGGTGCCCGCGCTCGTCATGCAACTCGCGAACACGCGCAGGGCCGCCATGGCCGCGCAGCGTGACGAGGAGCTGCGACGGGTGGCGTACGAGGAGCGGCTGCGGGTCGCCCGCGACATCCACGACGTGGTGGGCCACTCGCTGTCGATGATCTCGCTGCAGTCGGGCGTCGCGCTGCACGTGCTCGAGTCGGACCCCGGCCAGGTGCGGGCGTCGCTGGAGGCGATCCGGGACGCCTCGCGCGGCTCACTGGCCGAGCTGCGGCAGACGCTCGGGGTATTCCGGCAGCCCGACGAGGGCCAGCCGCTGGTGCCGACGCCGTCGCTGGCCGGTGTGGAGGCGCTGGTCGAATCGGTGCGCTCGGGCGGGCGTTCGGTCGCCCTGACGATGGCGCCGGACGTCGGGTTGGGGGTGCCGGCGGCCGTGCAGACCGTGGCGTTCCGGGTCGTGCAGGAGGCGTTGACCAACGCCGTGCGGCACGCGCCGGGGGCGTCCGTGTCGGTGGTGGTGGAGCGGGCCGGCGGATCTCTGCGCGTCGGGGTGGCCGACGACGGGCCCGCCATTCGGCCGCCGGTCGAGGGGCATGGGCTGCGCGGGATGCGGGAGCGGGTCGAGGCGCTGGGCGGGACTCTCGCCATCGGCGTCCGAGATGGTGGCGGGCTGTCGGTCGAGGCGCTGCTGCCGATCGGGGCGGTTCATGAGTGAGGCTGCGGAGGCGCGGATTCGCGTCCTGATCGCCGATGACCAGCCGCTGGTGCGCATGGGGCTGCGGGCGCTGATCCGCTCGGACGCCGGCCTCGAGTTGGTCGGCGAGGCCGAGACCGGACGCGAGGCGGTCGAGCTGGCGTCCCGGCTGCGGCCCGACGTGGTGCTGATGGACATCCGGATGCCCGGGCTGGACGGCCTCGCCGCGCTGCGCGAGATCACCGCCGACCCCGAGCTGGCCGGAGTGCACGTGGTCATGCTGACGACGTTCGAGCTCGACGAGTACGTGTTCGCGGCACTGCAGGCTGGGGCGGCCGGGTTCCTGATCAAGGACAGCGAGCCGACCGAACTGCTGCGGGCGATTCGGGCGGCGGCGTCCGGGGAGGCCCTGCTGTCGCCGACCGTCACCCGGACGGTCATCGCGTCGTTCGCCGGACGCCCCGGGTCCGGTCGCGCCGCTCACCCGCGCCTGGGCGAGTTGACCGAGCGTGAGCGCGAGGTGCTCGCGCTGGTGGGCCAGGGGCTCAACAACGCCGAGATCGCCGAGCGGCTGTGGATCTCCAAGGCCACCGCCCGGACCCACGTCTCGCACATCATGCTCAAACTGGACGCCCGCGACCGAGCCCAGCTCGTGGTGATCGCCTACTCCTCAGGCCTCGCGGGGTAGAGGCGACCCGGGTCAGGACGGGAGGCGTCCGAGCAGGCACTCGGGACGGTCGGCCAAAGCGACCAGGACGCGGTCGCGATGCACCGGCGGCATGTCGGGCAGGGCGTCGGCGGGGAACCAGCGGGCGGCGGTGGCCTCGCCGTCGACCGGGTACGGCTCGCCGGAGACCCAGCGGCACCGGAACGTGTGGTCGATGTACTGGGTCTGGTCGCCGTTGTCATAGACGACGAGGTCGGTCACCGACATCCACACCAGCCGCTCGATCTCGACCACGACGCCGGCCTCCTCGGCCGCCTCGCGCACGGCGGCGTCCCCCGGCTCCTCGCCCGGGTCGACGATGCCGCAGACGCTCGACCAGGCGCCGTCGTCGGCGCGCTCGACGAGCAGCACCTCCTGGCCGGCGGGTCCGTCGCGCAGCACGACCGCCGTCGCACCGGGCAGCCACAGGGGCGAGGTGCCCACGGCCTGACGGAGGGACGCGACGAAATCGGGCATCGGCATGCGCGCAGCTTAGGTGTTGGATATCCCCATGACCGAAACGACTCAGCCAGCAGCACCCGAGACCCGCACCCCCTTCAGCGTGAAGCTGACCCGCACCGAATTCGCCACCTTCCGCGTCGAGAACGCCCGCGGCAGCGTCGTCGAGATCGGCGAGGGCGACGGCACCTTGTTCTCACCGGTCGAACTCCTGCTCGCCGCGATCGCCGGCTGCTCGGCCATCGACGTCGACTACATCACCAGCCGCCGCGCCGAGCCCATCACGTTCGAGGTGACCTCGGCGGGCCTGAAGTCGACCGAGGGCGGCAACCACATGACCGACCTGCACGTCAGCTTCGACATCACGTTCCCCGAGGGCGAAGACGGGGACGCCGCCCGCCAGCGCCTGCCCAAGGCCATCCGGCGCTCGTCCGAGACGCTGTGCACGGTGTCCCGGACCGTCCAGCTCGGCACGCCGGTCGTGATGGACGCTGTCGAGTAGACCGGCTTCCCACGCGCGCCCGGGCAGCCCGGGCAGTTCCTAGAGGTCGGCCTCGTCCGGGTTCGCGCGGCGGACGACGACCCGCGTCCACGATCCGACGTAGACGCGGGCGTCCTCGCCGAGTTCGGTGCGCACCCTGATCGGCTCGGTCGGCAGCGGTGATCCCGCAACGCCGACGAACGTGCCGTTGGACGAGCCCACGTCCTCGACCCACCAGCGCGTGCCGTCGGTGATCAGTTCTGCGTGACGCCGCGAGACGCCCGTGTCGGGCTCGCAGTCGACGTCGGGCACGATGCCCCGGCTCTTGCTCGGACGCCCGATCAGCGACGCTCTCTTGCGCAGCCCGATCACCCGCGGCAGCCCGGGCGACGGGATCTGGTCGGGGCTGTCCTGGCCGGCGTACCAGTCCGGGTCGATCCAGACCTCGGCGACCCATTCCGCCTTGCCCAGGGGCACATCGGACGCCGTTGGCCCGCCCTGGGCCGGTGGTTGCGTCACAGGAGCCTGCGCTGCGGGTGCCTGGGGGGTGGCCGCCTGCGCGTCGGGGGCCGGGGCGACCGGTGCCTGCGCGACCGACATCGACTCGGGAACCGGCACCACGGGCACCGGGGCGGGTGGCACGGGCACGGGCGTCGGTCCTGCCGGAGGCATCGGCACGGGGGTCGGCCCGGCCGGGGGCATGGGCACGGGAGTCGGAGCGGGCGCCGGGGCTGGCACGGGAGTGCCGACCGGCGGCGGAACCGGCGTGCTCAGGCCCGACGCGGGGGACTCGGCAGAGACCGGCTCGACCGGGGTCTCAGCCTGAGAGGCTGGCGCAACCGGCGTCGCCGGGGCCGACGGCTCGGACGCGGTTCCAGGCTCGGTCGGCGTCGATGTCTCCGCCTGGGCGGACACGTCCTCCGGGGGCTGACCGCTCGGCTCGGCCGGCTCGTCGGGGAACCGGTAGGCGGTCGCGCCGCCCAGACGGCCGGGCGCGCGGACGGGAGGCGGGGCGTCCAGGTCGAGCGACGGAACCGGCGCGGGAGGCGGCGGCGCGTCCAGGTCGAACGGGTGCGGGGCGGGGGGCGCCGGTGCCGCTGGGACGTCCGCGACGGGTGCCTCGGGCGTGCCCGCGGCGTCGGAGGCCGGCGGGACCGCGGGGGCGGTGCCACCCTCCGCAGGCACGGGAGGGGTCACGGGCGCGCCGCCGAGGGTGGACATCCGGGGCAGGCTGCCGGTGGTGAAGTCGTAGCCGCAGGCCTCGCAGAACAGCGCGGACCCGGGGTTGGCGGCGTGGCAGTTCGGGCACGTCTTGACCGCGGGCGCGCCACCTCCGGCCGGCGGAGGAACGAAAGACCCGGGCACAGGCGGAACGGCACCGACGGCGTCCGGGATCGGCTGCCCGGGAACGGGAGCGACGGCGTCCGGCTGGGACCCGGGGGGCATCGGCGAGCCGCAGGTGTCGCAGTAGTCGGTGGCGACGGAGGTGTGTCCGTTGGGGCAGATGGGCATCATGCGTCCTTGATCCGGGTGGTCTTGGTGGACGCGGTGTCGAGGGCCATCTCGTCGGCCTTCTCGACGCCGCGCTTGAGGCGGACGGTGCCGGTGCCGGCGTCCACGACGTCGACGACCTTCTTGAGCTTGCTGGTGGCCTCCTCGTTGCCGGACGCGACCGCGAGCTGCATGGCGCGTCCGAGTCGGGTGGTGGCCGTGGCGTCGTCGCCGGCGGCCTTGGCGGCCAGTCCCTCCTGAATGGCCGCCGCCAGCTCGGTCTGCCCCGTGTAGTGGGCGACCTCGGGCGAGATGCGGGTGGTGAGCGCGGAGTCGTTCGACCACGTCGCCTTGACCAGGCCCTGCGTGACCGGCTGGCCGTCGACGGCCAGCTGGACCCGGGCGGCCAACTGTTCCTGCCCGACCGCCTTCGCCGGCAGCCGGACGGCCACGTGGTAGTCGCGCTCCTCGTCGGCCCACGAGCCGGTCGGGTACCCGGTGGTCAGAGGGTTCACCGGGACGCCGCGGGCGGTCAGGTCGTCGACGGTCGGCGACACCTGACGCACGAACAGGATCTGCGCGCCCTGCGGCACCCAGACCCGCAGCTGGGCGTCCGTGATGCCACGGGCGCCGGACGCCTGCATGATCTGCGCGAACTCGGCGGCCATCGTCGCGGCGTTCGGGATGATGTCGACTGTGCCCAGCAGGGCCGTCGACACCTTGCGGATCTCGGAGACGATCCAGTCGGTGCCGACGCCGCGGCAGTCGCACTGGAACACCCCCATGCAGGCCCGGATCGCGCGGTCGAGGTCCTGCTGGGTCTCGTCGCGGTCCTCGCCGTCGGTGAGCAGCAGCGCGTGCTTGTTGCCGAGCGCGTCGCCCATCGAGGCGAACAGCATGCGGGCCAGGGTGAGCCACTGCCCGATCGCCGTGCCGCCGTCGGCGTTGAACCAGCTGATCGCCTGCTTGGCCTCGGACCGCGTGCGGGCGTTCATCTCGACCATGCCGCGTCCGGTGCGGACCATCGGGTACGCCAGATAAGCCTCGTGCGTCCCGGCGACGACCGCGAAGTAGGTGCCGTCGGCGATCGTGTCGATCGCGGTCATCGCCGCATTCTTGGCCGCCGCCATGTTGATCTGGCCCATCGACCCGGACGTGTCGACGATGATGATCTCCCCCGGCGCCTTCCCGGACGCCCCCGCGCGCCCCGCGCCGGAGACCCCCAGGCGCACGATCGCGTTGACGTCGGTCCCGCCGTCGGGGAGGAACTCGTTCTGGTAGACGGTCGAAGTGAAGGTCGCCATGTCCTCATCCTTCCAGGGGTGCGGCCGAACTCGGCGGGATCGGGGGCTCGGGGTTTCCCCCTGTGGGCGCGACCGGTGGGTTCGGGGCCGCGGGCGTCGCGTCCGGGCGAACCGCCGTCGCACCGCCCAGGCGTCGAGTCGGTGTCTCGGACGCCGACGGTGCGGCCGGGGCCGGCGCCGGAGGAGCGGGCTCGGTGGGGGCCGGATCCTTGGCCGCGGGGTAGATGCGCTTGGTGACGGCCTCCCCGTCGGGCAGGGCGGCCGGGGCCTCCGGCTCGGGCACGACGCCGACCCGCGCGAGGATCACCGAGATGTTGTCGTGGCCGCCCTGGGCGATCGCCCAGTCGACCATCGCC
This sequence comes from Propioniciclava sp., assembly GCA_036803965.1. Classification (GTDB taxonomy): domain Bacteria; phylum Actinomycetota; class Actinomycetes; order Propionibacteriales; family Propionibacteriaceae; genus Propioniciclava. The sequence continues at coordinate 25,818 of DAIRTI010000012.1, read as the reverse complement.
CGCGCGACGTCGACGGGCGCCGGTTTGGCGGCCGATGAGCCGGGCCGAGCCATCAAACTGGAGGGTTGTGGTCCGACTACGGACCACAAGCCTCCAGTATCCGCAGCCGACCCGGCCTGAGGCCCCGGAACCGGCCCCTGCGAGGCCGCGCGGACGGCGTCCGCGAGCACCTTCGCCACGTCGACCGGCTCGGATGCGTAGTTCCACAGCCCGTCGCTGCAGACCAGCACCCACCCCGGACCCGGCACGTGCATGGTCGACACCCGCGGGACGATGTCCTGGGCGTCCACGCCGAGCCACCGGGTGATCGTGTGGGCGTTGGCGGCGTCCTCGGCCTCCTTGCGCGGCACGCCGGCGGTGATGCTGTCCTCGGCCAGCGAGTCGTCGCGGGTCAGGATGCGGCCCTCGGCGCCGTCCGGCAGCCAATAGACCCGCGAGTCGCCCACGTTGCCGGCGTGCACCAGGTCGTCGAGCACCAGCGCTCCCGCGAACGTGCAGGCGGCCGGGTTGTCGGTGCCGGCCCGCGTGTTGGCGGCGACGGCGTCGTTGGCCACGGCGGCCGCCCGCGCGAACAGCCCGGCCACGGCCGCGTTCCGGGACGCGGGCGTCCCCATCGTCTCCGGACGCCCTTCCGACAGCAGGTCGCGCGCTACCCGGGCGGCGGCGAGCGCGGCCACGTCCGAGTCCTCCGAGGTCGTCACGCCGTCGCACACCACCAGCGCGGCCCGCGACCCCGGCTTGGCGTCCGCCCAGGTGGCGAGGGCGTCCTCGTTTCGGGTGTGCGCGACGCCCCGATCGCAGACGGCGCCCACCCAGGCGGCCGGCGCCTCCTCGAAGTGCTCCCGCTCGGTCGGCGCCTTGGCGCCGCAGTGGGTGCAGTAGCCGTCGGCGTCCACCTGGCCGCCGCACTGCCGGCACGGACGCCGGCTCGCCTCGGGCGCGTCCGTCACCTCCGCAACCTCCACCGCCGGCGCGGCGGAGCCACTGGGCGGCGGCGGCAGCAGCGAGGCGTCCACGACCGCGGGATCGTCGGGGCGCGGAGCGGGCGCCGCGGCGTCCGACGGACCAGGCGGCTGCTTCCACCCGCCCGAGCCGGGCACGGGGCGTCCCTTCTCCATCTGCGGCCAGGACGGCTCGGTCATAGCAGGCTCCATCGACGGGTGGCATTGGCTTGCTCGATCAACCGGGCGCGCTCGCCGGGATCCGAGGAGTAGGCGGCCAGATCGCGGTACGCCTGCTCCAGCAGCGGACGAAGCGCCTTGTCGGTCGCTGGGCGTCCCCCGATGTGCACGGCCGCCGAGTCCCCGGACGCCTTCACGGTCGCCAGCGCCCGAGAGAGGATCTCGACCGAGTAGCGGGCGTAGGTCGGCGGGTCCAGCTTGGCCGCGGCGACGGCGTCCAGGGCGGCCCCCAGGTCGCTCAGGCCGCTGCCGTGCGCCATGAGGTGCTGGGCGCGCAGCCGCCGCGACTCGGGGTAGCCGCGCGAGGTGCTCGGAATGAGGTTCAGCGCGTTCAGCGTGCCCTTGAGGTCGCCGCGTCCGGCCCGGATGCGCCCCAGCCCGAACGCCGCCGGCGTCACGTAGTTGGCGTCCGTGCTCGCGCAGACCATGTACAGCTGCTCGGCCGTGGACGCCTGCCCACCGCGCTCGCAGGCCACCGCGAGGGCGTACTTCGGCGCCAGCTCGCCGGGCACCTGCCCGTAGACGGCGTTGAAGGCCGGCTGCGCCGCCACGTAGTCGCCGGCCATGAGCGCGGCGACGCCGTCCATCCAGATCGCGCGCCAGTCCCAGGGGTTCAGGGCCAGCATCGCCTGCGTCAGCCGTTTGGACGCCGCCCGGTCGCCCGCCGCCAGCACGATGTCGATCTGCTCGAGCAGCACCTCGGCGGTCTGCTCGGGCGCCGCGCGCAGCTCGGCCAGCCGCTCTGCCGGCGCACCGGCGGGCAGGCGGTTCAGCCAGTCCCACATCGGGTCGGACGTGTCGGGCCGCAGCTTGGGCAGCTGCGTCCAGTTGAACATGTCGCCGACCTGGGTCGGCGGGGCGAACAGCAGCGACGGCGACGAGCTGTACGCCGCCCCTGGCGCCTTGGTGCCGACGACCTCGCGCAGGACGCCGAGGGCCTGCTGCCGGAACTCCTCGGCCGACTGGAAGCGGTCGTCCGGGTTGGGCGCGCACGCCCGCAGGACGAGCCGGTACAGCGAGTCCTGGCCCGTGATCTGCGGCAGGTCGGCCAGCGGCGGCAGGGACGTCGCGAACTCACCCTGGTAGCCCCGGAACTCGGTGCAGAGCACGAGCAGCGTCCGGCCGATCGTGTAGATGTCGCTGGGGATCGACGCCCCCTGCGCGGCCAGCTCGGGCGCCTGGAACCCCACCGTGCCGTACAGCGGCGACTCCTCGTCGTGCACGTGCCGGACGCCGCCCAGGTCGATCAGCTTCTCCGAGTCGCCGACCTGCATGACGTTGTCGGGCTTGAAGTCGCAGTAGAGCAGGCCCTTCTCGTGCAGGTACGTGAACGCCGGCACGATCTCGATCACGTACGCCAGCGCCCAGTCGACCGGCAGCGGGTTCATCGTGCCGCCGTTGTCGATCATGCGCCGCTTGAGGATGTCCTTCAGCGACACCCCCGGGACGTACTCCATGACGATGTAGCGGGCCCCGTCCTTGTCGGTGACGAAGTTGTAGATCTCGACGATCAGGGGGTGCTCGACCTGCGCCATGAACTCCTGCTCGCTCAGCGCGGCCATCTTGGCGTCGCTGTCGCCGGCGTTCAGCAGGCCCTTCAGCACGACCCAGCGATCGGAGACGTTCTTGTCGCGGGCCAGGTAGATCCAGCCCATGCCGCCGTACGCGAGCGCGCCCGCCACCTCGTACTGCCCGGCCACCAGCTCGCCGGCCTTGATCGAGGGCGAGAAGTTGTAGGCCGTCTGGCACTTCGGGCAGTACCCGGCGATGCGTCCGGGCTTGCCGTCGATCGCGCGTCCGATCGGCTCGCCGCAATTCGGGCAGAACCGCTTCTCCTCCGGCACGACCGGGTCGGTGATCAGCTGCTTGTTCGGGTCGGCGAGCGGGGCCGGCGGCACCGTCGTGATGCCGGCGCCGATGCGGGTGTACGCGCGGTGCAGCGCGTTCGCCGACGGACGCTTCGTCCTGTCGCCGCCCGCGATGAGCGCCGAGCCGATCGCGGCCGAGGCCAGGGTCTGGGACGCCGCTGGTGCGGCCGCGCTCGGGTCGGGTGGGGGCGGCGGCGGAGCCGCCGTCGGCGGGTTGCCGCACACGTCGCAGTAGCCGTCGACGATGTGACCGGGGCAGCCGGGCTGCGGGCAGGGTCCGGACGAGCGCCCCGGCGCCGACCCCGGAACCCCGCGGCCCACCGGCGGGCCTGGTGTGTCGACGGCCGGCGGCGTCCCCGGCATGCCACAGATGTCGCAGTAGCCGTCGACGATCGTGCCCGGACAGCCGGGCTGGGTGCACTTCACGGACGCCCCCCGTTCCGTTCGGCGTAGCTGCGGCAGCCGGCGACCAGCGAGCGGGCGGCGTCCACCGGCACCGGACGCTGCGCCAGCAGCCCCTGCGCCGCGGCGACGAGCGCCTTCAGCGGCTCGTCCGACGGCCCGGACGCGACCGCGTCCAACTCGGCCGCGAGCTGATTCACCTCGGCGAGCGCGCCCGAGTAGGCCGACTCGACCACGTCCATCGCCTGCCCCACCTGGCCCAGCCGGGCCTCATAGGCGTCCAGCTCGGGGCCACTGGCCGGCACGGGGCCGAGGTTGCCGACCTCGGGCACCGCGTACTTCGGCGCCGGCGTCACGGTCTCGACCGTGCGGGCGACCAGCTCGCTCAGTCGCGGCTCGCGAGCGGCGAGGGCGTCGCGGACCGAGGTGAGCCGGGTCATCCGGTCGGCGTTCTGCCGGCGCATGGCGCCGCCGACGATCAGGTCGCGCTCGAACGTGGCGGCGTCCGCCTCGAGCGGCCCGAGCAGGCCGCCGACGTCCCCGCCCCGCGAGGCCTTGTCGGCCACGTTCTGGACCCGCGCCGCCAGGCCGGCCAGGGTGTGCCGCCCCGCCTCGACGCGGTCGGACGGCTCCAGGGCCACCTGGTCGCGCAGGCGCTCCAGCTGGGCGCGCAGGTCGCGGATCCTGATCAGCACCGCGCTGCCACTGGGGTCGATCTGGAGGCGCTGGCGCAGCTGGGCCGTCAGGGCGTCCGACATGCGGCAGGCCTCGGGCACCGACATGCCGGTCATGCCCTGCCCGCCCGCTCCCCCGGACCCGGCCACCGGCGTGTCCAGCCGCGACCAGATCTGCTGCGACAGCCGCTCGCGCTCGACGACGCCCACGCGCCCCGAGTCCCAGGTCACCATCATCTGGTCGTGGCGGGTCTTGATCGCCTGCCATAGCGTCAGCCCCAGCCGGATGTCGCCGGTCAGCTCGGCCGCGTGGTCGGACGCCTGCACGGCGGCGTCCAGCTCGTCGAGCTCGGCGCGCCGCGACGTGAGCCACGTGCCCAGGTCGCTGAGGTAGGTCAGCAGCCGCATCGGCTCGATCTGCTCGCCCAGTTGCCCCGGGGCCGCGGGCGCGACGGCGCTCACCGGTACTCCCGCAGCCGCTGGCCGAGCCCCACCCAGGACGCCAGCGCCCCGAGCAGGCCCAGCAGCACCGCGAGGATCGTGGCGACCCGCAGGCCGTCCTGCTGGTGGCTCATGTCGGACGCCGTCGCCACCTTGGCGTCCGAGAACACCTTGCTGAGGGCGTCCGAGGCCGTCTTGTGGGTGGGGTTGACGCCGGTCGTCGTGTTGGCCGCCGACTGCCGCGCCTCGGTGACCTTGTTCTGCTTGAGCAGGTCGGCCAGCGCGGTGTGGGCCGCCGAGTACGTGTTGACCAGGCCGGACACCGACGACGACTGTGCGCCGAGCTTCTCGACGGCACCCTTGACGTCAGTCATCGCGGCGGTCCAGCTGGGCTCAAGGGTGTTGACGGTCGAGGGCTGCAGGAGCATGCGTCCCTCGATCGACTTGGCCTCGGCCAGCCCGCTGTACGCCGTCGCCGCCGCCGTCGCGGTCTGCAGCGACCCGGCGCGAGCGCTGTCGACGACGGCTGCGGAGGTGACGAGGTTCGAGTCCACGAGCCGCCACAGCACGATCGAGGCGGCCAGCGCGACCACCAGCCCGATGTTCACGACCCGCCGGGTGCGGCGGGCCACCCAGATCGAGATGCCGAGCAGCAGCAGCACGGGCACCAGCGCCAGCCCGGCCGCCCACAGCCGGTCGCTGGCGCGGGCGGCGTCCACGCGGTTGGAGTTGGCGGTGATGAGCTTGTCCAGCGCGGGGACGGCGTCCTTGCTCAGCACGCTGCCCGCGTCGTTCACGTACGTCAGGCCCGCGGCGTTGTCCTGCGGGTAGGTCGTGCGGGCGCGCTCCATCGTGAGCGCGTAGTTCAGCAGGGCGGCGTTCACCGACGTCAGGTCGGACTGGTCCAGCGGCTGCGCCTGCGACGCCTCGACGGTCAGCCGCGCGGCCTCCTTCAGCGCGTCGGCGTAGTCGGTGATCGCGGACGCCGGCGTGCCCTGCGCCAGCCCGTGCGTCGCGACCCCGTCGGCCCTCAGCACGTCGCCCTTGATCTGCTGCAGGCGCAGCAGCTGCTGGGTACCGCGGTTGATGTCGTCCAGGGACGTCGACGTGACGGTCAGCACCCACGCCCCGACGGCCCCCGCGATCAGGCAGGCCAGCGCGGCGATCAGGCGCGAGCCGCGCAGCATCCGGGCGGTCGGCACCAGGAAGCGCCCGTCGGCGACGTCGGGGTCGGACGCCGTGGCGGCCTGGGCGACCGCGTCCGGTTTCGCGCCGGCCGGCTTGGCGGCAGGAGTCGTCTTCACCGGCGCGCCGGTCGGCGGCGGGAAGCTCTGGGTGCTCATGGCTGCTCTTTCGCAGGGGGGGCCGGCTCATCGGCCGCAACGTCCCCGGGCTTGTCGGCAGGCGCATCGGCACCGGGCGCACCCGCGGCGTCCTTCTTCTCGGACGCCTCCTCGGCGGCCTCCTGCTCGAGGGCGGCGTCCTCGGCCTTCCAGTCGACGGTCTCGGGCTTGGCGTCGCCGAGGACGTCGTCGGAGTTCAGCGTGCGCAGCTCGTCGACCGTGGGGTGTTCGACGTGGCGCAGCCGCCAGGCCTGGTGCCCGATGGCGGCCTCCATGACGTTACGGGCGAAGCGTCCGTTGCCGAACGTCTCGTCGCGGGTCTGCAGCGCGAGCAGGGACGTGAAGGCGTCCAGCGCCCCGTCGCCGAGGTCGTAGTCGGCGCCCTTCACCATGCCGGTGAAGATGCCGATCAACTCGTCGTCGGTGTAGTCGTCGAACTGGATCGTCGTCCGGAACCTCGACGCCAGCCCCGGGTTCTCGGAGATGAACTTCGCCATCGGCGCCGGGTAGCCGGCCACGATCACGACCATGTCGGCGCGGTTGTCCTCCATCTCCTTGACCAGGGTGTTGATGGCCTCCTCGCCGTACTGGTCGCCCGAGAGGCTGTACGCCTCGTCGATGAACAGGACGCCCCCCAGCGCCTGCGCGCACACCTCCGCGGTCTTCAGCGCGGTCTGGCCGAGGTAGCCGGCCACCAGCTCGGACCGGTCCACCTCCACCAGTTGGCCCTTGCTCAGCAGGCCCAGCGCCCGGTAGATGCCGCCGACGAGCCGCGCCACGGTCGTCTTGCCGGTGCCGGGGTTGCCGACGAACACCAGGTGGCGGGTGATCGTCGCGACCTTGAGCCCGGCCTTCTCGCGCAGCGACTCGACCCGCAGCACGGCCGTCTGCCGGTGGATCTCCGCCTTCACGCTCGCCAGCCCGACCAGCCCGTCGAGCTCGGCGAGCAGCTCCTCGAGGGTCTTCTCGGGCTCCTTGGGCTTCTCCGGCTCGGCGTTCTCGGACGCCGCCGGTGCGGCCTGCGTCGGGGCCGGCTCGCCGGCGCCCTGGCCGGCCGGGTCCTTCGGGTCTAGGACGCCGCCCGTCCCACCGGGCACCGCCGGCCCGCTCCCGACCGGGCTCGGGTTCGAGCCGGGCAGCCGGATCAGGTCGCCCTCACGTAGCGCCTTGATGCGCTCGGCGTTGGCCTGCAGCTGGTCGAGGACGCCGCCCAGCACCTCGGGGCCGGCCTTGGTGAAGTCCTCCATGGCCCTGAGCCGGTCCTGGGACTCCTCCAGCCGGCGCCGCAGGTCGGCGTCCAGGCGTCCGAGGTCGAGGCCGGACAGATCCAGCGGGTTCGCGCCCGGCAGCGACGGCCCGGCTCCCCCACCCGGGACCGACGGGCCGGACCCCGCGCCTGCCCCCAGCTGCACCGCGGACGCGGCCATGGCGCCCGAGATCACCTGCTGGTTCGGCTCGCCGAGGGTCGTCGCGGCGGTGCACACGGACGCCAGCGCGGCGGCGTACTCGGACGAGCCCCCCGGCGAGGAGGCCGCCAGCGCCGACAGCAGCGGCGTGGGCGACACGCGCCAACGGCGTCCACGCGAGGCAGCGGCGAAGAAGGCCGTCGCGTCCGGCGTCCGGCCCAGCTGGGACGCCCACGCGCCGAACGCGCCCGTGGCGGGCTCGGCGATGGCGGCGGCGAGGGCCTCCCCCTCCGCGCGGGCCTGGTCGGGATCGATGCCGGCGCGCTGAGCGGCCGCCGCGAGGGCGTCCAGGGCTGCGGCGAGGGTCTGGGTGCTCATGGCTAGCTCTCCAGGTCGAGCGGATTGTTGCTGACCGGGCGCGGGTCGTCGAGCACGGTCGGCGTGTGGTGGCCGCCGAACTTCTCGTCGAGGAACTTGCCCTGGGCGACCAGGGCGTTCGCGTCTCGGCGGTTCGCGGCGTCGTACATGCGGTTCAGCGTGGTGGCGAGCAGGTCGAGCTGGTCGATGAGCAGCAGCAGAGACGACTTACCGCCCGCGACAGGACGCGTGTCGGCCCAGTCCCGCGGCAGCGCGAGATAGGACGCCAGCGACTCCGGCAGGTAGTCGGTGGCGGTCGCGACCACGTTGTAGCTGTCGACCGACTGCAGGCCCATGCCCTCGATCCGGGGCAGCAGCGCGCGCACGATCGACGTCACCCGGCTCACCCGCGAAATCACCGGCGTGGGCGCGTGGCCGTCGGCGGCCATCCGCTCGGCCGAGGCCAGCGCGGCCTCGATGTCGGCCGGCGTCGGCGGACCGGGCGTGACGGCGTCCGCCACCTGCTCGGGCACGGGCTCCGGACCCAGCAGCCAGTCGAACAGCCCCATGCTCGTCCTTCCTCGTCCCTTCCCACCCGCCGAGACCGGCGGACGCCGCCGGCGTCAGTTCTTGAGCTCGGGGACGTCCAGGGTGGCCACCTGCTTGGCGGTCGCCTCGGACTGCGAGACGCGCGCCAGGTAGGACTTGCTCTTCTCGACCTCGGACTCCAGGACGCCGATCGTCTGGCTCATCGTGTTCAGCGCCTGGGCCTTGAAGGTGTCGATGGTGTCCATCGTCTCGTAGACGTTCGCGAACGCCTTCTGCAGCGACTCGAGCCGGATCGTGCTGGACGCCGCCTGCTCCTGGATCTTCGCCGAGTTCTCCTTGAGCATCTCCGAGGTGCGCTCGATGAGGCCGGACGTGGTCTCGTTCAGCGCCGTGATCTGGTCGAGGACGAGCCTCTGGTTGCCCAGCGCCTGGGCCACGATGATCGCCGTGCGCAGGGCCGACACCGTCGTCGTGGACGCCCGGTCGACGCCCTTGATCAGCTCCATGTTGTTCTTGATGATCACGTCGATCGCCAGGTAGCCCTGGATGCTGACGGCCAGCTGGGTCAGCAGATCCTGGTGCTTCTGGCGCACGTAGAACAGCACGTCCTCACTGAGGGCCTTCGCCTTCTCGGGGTCGTTGGCCTGCAGCTCGGCGATGTGGCCCGACAACTTCGTGTCGAGCTGCTCGGCGATGTAGATGTACTGGTTCAGCCGGCTCATGGTCGCCCAGAGCTGCTGCTTCTCCATGTTGAGGGCGACGTTGTCCTTGGTCAGCTCGTCCTGGCCGGAGCGCAGGGCGTGCAGGATCGCGTTCAGGTGCTGCTGGCTGTTCTGGTACTTGCGGAAGTAGTCCTCCAGCGGCTTGCCGAACGGGAAGATGCCGAGGATCTTCTTCGTGCCCTTCTGGGTCTGGCTCGGGTCGAGGTCCTCGATCGTGCGGCGCAGCTCGAGCAGCGTCTTGCCGACCTGGCTGGAGTCGGACAGCCCGCCGCGCTCGATCTCGGCCACGGGAGTCTGCAGCATGCGGTTGCTCTGCTCGGCGGCCTTCGCGATGTCGATGTCGCCCATGCTGCGGACGGCCGAGGCCTGAGCCTCGAACTCGGGGCTCTTGGCACGCTCGGCGGTCACGGCGGTGAGGAACTGGTCGACCTTGGCGTCGAGCACCGGACGCTGCTCGGCGGTCACCGGCGGGGCCATCTTCGGTGCCGCTGTGGCGGGGACGGCCTGCGGCGCGGCCGGGGCCTCCAGGGTGAGGACGGCCATGCCCGAGGGCGGGGCGAGGGGGGCCGGCTCGGGGGCCGCGGCGGCTGCGTCGGAGTTCGTCATGATTGGCCTTTCCGATGGTCCTCACGTGAGACGGGGTGCCCGCGCGATCCCGCGCCGACAGACCCGTTTCAATCTAGCGATCCGGCCAACCCCGGACCAGAGCCAGGGGCCTCGCTGTCGGCGATCCGGCGTAGCCAATCAAGGCTGGATAGGGTGGTCGTCCGTGACTGACGTCTTCGATCATTCGTGCGACTGCGACCCGCCGTCCGACGCCATCCCCGAGTTCGACGCGCGGCAGGTGCCCTCGCTGGTGCGCCCGGCGTCCGTCTTCGGGGCCGTCGGCGGGCTGCCCGCCGGGATGCCGCTCATCCTGGTGACGCCGCACGAGCCCGCCGGGCTGCTGGCGGCCCTGCAGCGCAGCTACCCCGACCTGGGCATCGAGTTCGTGTCGGATCTGCCGGGCGAGTACAAGGTGCAACTGCTGCGCGGCTGAGGGCCCGCTGGGTACGGGCGCCGTCAGAAGCCGATCGGGTGGTTCATCGCGCCCATGACGACGGACCCGCTGGTCGCGGCCTCCTCGCCGGTGGCGTGGTGGCGCTCGGGGTAGAGGTCGTCGAGATCCTCGTCGCCGTGGCGGATCATGTAGACGAGGTCGCGGAGCTTGCCGTACAGGTACTTGAAGGGCTTCAGGACCGTCATGGCGACCCCTCCTCTTACTGGGTGGCCCGATTCTACCCGGGGCCGCCACCCCTAGACTCAGCCGGGTGATGCTTCCTGACCAGGCCGAGGACGCCGAACCAGCGGCGTCCGGACGTACCCCCCAGACCGAGGGCCGCGCGGCGTCCGGACCGGCGGCGTCCGAGCCGATTGCGACGGGCAGCGAGACGGACGCCGCGGGCGCGCGTCCGCTGCGGGTGGCGCTGTTCACAGACAACTACGGTCCGGGGCCGTCGGGGATCCTGTACGCGGTGCAGTTCCTGGAGGGGGAGCTGCTGAAGGCCGGGCACCACTGTCAGGTGGTGGCGCCGGTGTGCGACGGGCCGAACCCGTACGCCGGCCTTCCCGGACGCAGCGAGTACCGGCTGCACTCGCTGCGGCTGCCGGGGGTGCCGGCGCGGCTGGCGTCCGGGCGTGGCTTTGAGAAGGCCCTGGACGACTTCGCCGCCGATCCGCCGGACGTGATCCACGTCCACGGCCTCGGCTCGATCGGCCTGCTGGGGGTGTGGGCGGCGCGGCGCTGCAACCGTCCGCTGCTGGTCACGTGGCACACCGATTTCGAGGCCTACGCCGACCACTACCGGGCCCTGACGCCCTTCCTGGACGCCTGGGTGCGGCTGCTGAAACTCAACACCTACCTGCGCGACCGGGAGGCGCTGAAGGCCATCGTCCTCGAGCTGAAGCCGTTCCTGCGGCCTCGGCGCGGGCTGTCGCGCCGCAGCCTGCTCAACGCGGCGGCCGAGATGCTGCGCGCTGCCGAGCTCGTCACCACGCCGTCGGACAAGACGGCGTCCCGGGTGAAGGAGATGGTCCCGGACGCCCGCGTCCGCGTCTCACCCAACGGCGCGGACGCCCTCCCTCCCGACGGCGAGATCGCCGCCCCCAGCGGACCGCGCATCATCTACGTGGGGCGTATCGCGCCGGAGAAGGGGATCCCGCTGCTGCTGGAGGCCTTCGAATGGGTGCGGGAGGAGATCCCGGACGCCGAGCTGATGATCGTCGGCGACTGGCGCAAGTCGACCGTGCTCAAGCAGAAGCTGCAGCGGGCGCGGGCGCGGGGCGGCGTGACGCTCGTGGGCCAGGTGCCGCGCGACAAGCTGGCCCCCTACTACCGGTCGGCGGACGTGTTCGCATTCCCGTCGCTGACCGACACCCAGGCGCTGGTGCTGCACGAGGCCGCGCACGAGGGGCTGCCGATCGTCTCGGTGGATTCCGAGCTGCACCTTGTCATCGACGAGGGGGTCAACGGCCTGTTCGCCCGGCCCACCCCGGAGTCGTTCTCGCGGGCGCTGGTCAGCATGCTGCGGCGGCTGCAGGATCCGGAATACCGAGCCGCCGCGCAGGCGCGGAGCCGCGAGATGGCGTCCTGGTGGACGATCGAGAACCAGGGGCGGGAGATGATCGGCTTCTACACCGATCTCGCCGCCGGGCGCGAGGTGCCCGAGTCGCTGGTCGCTGTCCCGCCGGAGGCGTCCGCGTCGGCCGGGTGAGGGTTGGCTTGGGGCTGGGTGACCCAAGCGGATCCTGCGGTGAGTTCGCGCGTGAGGACGCGCCCGGATCGTGCCAGGCCCGGCTGGGGACGGCTGGCCCGGGGGCTGGGTGACCCGCGCGAGAGAGCGGCCGGCCCGGCCCGGCTGGGGGACGGCTGGCGCGCGCGAACGCGGCTTACGGAACCGGCCGGGCGGGCGCTGAGGATCGCGCGGGCTTGGGGAGGGGAAGGGGCGTCTGAGTGCACTCGTTCACGATTTCCGACTCTCTGACTGGATCTCTCTAATACCGCAGAACCCTGGCGCCCCTGGCTGGGGGGCAGGCTGGGTGACCCCTGGCGGTCCGGTGTGAGCTCGACGCGCGCTGGAGAGGTGGGCCCGGGCGTCCGGCTCCGGTTCGATGCCCCGCTGCACCGTGGCCCCGACCTCCGGCTCGGTGCGCGCTGAGCGGTGGCCCTGGCGTCGGGCTCCGCTCGATGCGCCGCTACGCAGTGCCTGGCGTCCGGCTCCGACTCGATCCCCGCGCGAGCCGGCAGGGGGCGCGACAGGTCTGCGGTTTTAGAGCTATCCAGTCAGGGGGTCGGATTTCGGAAACCAGCGGGCTGGGGCGCCCCCTGATCGAAGCCCCGGCTCGCAGCGGGCTTCGCCGAGCGCCGACCGGTCCCTAGGTCACGCCGCTCAGAGCCTCCGCGCACCAGCCCAGCCTCACGTCACCCGGACGCAACCGCTTCACCATCGCCTACCGAACCCCGAACACCGTGCCCGGCCCACATCACCCCGGACGCAACCGCTTCACCATCGCCTACCGAACCCTCGAACAGCGTGCCCGGCCCACATCACCCCGGACCCAACCGCTTCACCATCGCCTGCCGAACCCGAACATCCAGCCCGTCCGCCCGCTCCCGCGCCCGGAGGGCGGCCAGCTCGGGCCCGAGGTCGGCGTCCGCCAGCGGCGTCCAGCCCAAGCGCCGGTAGAAGGGGCCGTTCCACGGGACGTCGCGGTAAGTGGTCAGGGTGATGCGGCTATGCCCGCGGCGCCGGGCCCAGTCCTCGGCGGCGTCCAGGAGGGCGCGGCCGACCCCCTGCCGGGAGTGCTCGGGCAGCACGCTGACCTGCTCGACGTGAGCGGCGGCGTCCACGATCTCGATCCGGACGAAGCCGGCAAGCGAACCATCCGCGAGTTCGGCGCCGAGGATCCGCCCGGACGCCTGCGCCGCGGCGTCCGCTCCGCACGGCGCTGTGGCGGGCAGGTCGATGCCGACGGACGCGAACCGCGCGTCTGCCGTCAGCTCGATGGCGACGAGGGACGCGAGCTCGTCGACGCGCGCGACGCGGATGCCGACCCCCACGCCCCCAACCTAAGCCCACCGGCCGGCCCGGTTTGCCCGCCGCCGCCCGAGGTGCAAGCGTGCGGCCATGCGCGAGATCCTGACACAGCAACTGGAGCTGATCTGGAGCTTCGCCACCCGGTACGCGCTCGACGGCCTCGACGACGAGGCGGCGCTGTGGCGTCCGTCCGACCACGTCGTCACCGTGCACCGCACGGACGCCGGCTGGGACCGGACGCCGACGCCGCCCCACGCGCAGACACCCGCCTACACCGCCACTCGCAGGGCAGGGGGCGCCAGCGTCCCGGCGTTCACGAATTCCGACGCTCTGACTGGATCTCTCTAAAACCGCAGAACCCTGGCGCCCCCTGGTCGGGGCGACGGCGGCCTGGTCGGGGCTTCGGGGGCGGACGCCGACGCAGAGACGGCGTGGGCGACGGCGGCCTGGCCGGGGCTCCGGGGGCGGACGCCACCCCAGAGACGGCGTGGTCGACGGCGGCCCGTCGGAGGGCTGGTCGGGGCCTGGGGCCGGTCACGCAGAGACGGGAGGACGGCCACCCCAGACGCACGACGCAAGGCGCCCGGACAAGCACGAACGGCGGGGAGCTGAGCTCCCCGCCGTTCCGTCTCGCCGATCAGTAGCCGAGTGTGGCCAACACGGCCGCGACGACCTCCTCGTGGTCGTACTCAGGATGGAAGACCAGCCACTCCAGGCCGGTCACCAACGTCGCCCCCACGATGGCCGCCGCCTGCAGCCGGGCCTGCTCGCGTCCCACGCCCTGCCGTTCGAGGTCGGCCACCAGAGGCGAGATGGCGATCAGCCGCCACTGCTCGATGGATTCCCGCCAGCTCCGCTCGGTGCGGAACAGCTCGGTCACCATCACGCGGGCGTCCGCCGTGTGGTCGCGGATCACCGCCAGCAGCGACCGCACGACGGCCCGGCGCAGCTCGGTGCCCTCCCGTCCGGCGACCGCCTCGGTCAGCGCCCCGGCCAGCAAGTAGCCGCTCCGGGCCATCACCGCCTCCACCAGGCCCGCCTTGGACTCGAAGTTGTAGTAGACCGAGCCCTTGGCGATCCGGGCGGAACCGGCGATGTCGTCGATCGAGGTGGAGGTGACGCCGCGAGCGGCGAACAACTCGGTCGCGGCGTCCAGGATCGCGTCCCGGGTGACCACCCGGCGCGCGACCCGTCCGTCGCCCTCCACTGTTGCTGCCCTCGGCATGACACGACTCCTAGATGCTCAGCGCCGGATGCAGACGGGACATCGTCCAGATCCGCTTCCGCGCGGACGCAATCGACGTGGCGGCCAGCGACACGACGAAGATCGTCGCCAACACTACGACCGAGGTCCAGAACCGGGTCTCGATGCCGCCGGTGATCGCCTCGCGCAGGCCGGAGACCACGTAGGTCATCGGCAGGTACGGGCTGATCGCCTGCAGGAAGGCCGGGGTGGTCTCGATCGGGTAGGTGCCTCCGGCGGACGCCAACTGCACCATCAGCAGCACGATGATCACGACCTTGCCGACCGCCGACCCCAGCGACACCTGGAAGAACTGCTGCAGGGCGTAGAAGGCTGCGGCGGCGAGCAGGGTGAACGCGAAGGTCAACGCCATGTTCTGCGGGTTCAGGCCGATCGCGAAATGCATGACGGCCAGCATGATCGCCACCTGGCCGACGACCAGAAGCAGCGCCGAGTTGAGCGAGCCCCACGCGATCCGGAAGCCGCTGACGGTCGTCATGAGCGCCCGGGTCTGCAGGGGCCGCAGCAGCAGCCACGTGATCAGTGCACCGACCCACAGGGCCAGCGAGATGAAGAAGGGCGCGAAGCCCTCGCCCCACGACTCGGCCTGCCACAGGTGGGCCGACTCGACCGTCACCGGCGAGGAGACGGCGTCCGCGCGATCGACCCGCTGCGAACTGGTGTCGCCCGGGATCTTGTCGGCGCCCTCGGACAGCTTGTCGCCGAGCTCGGTCGCGCCGGCGTCCGCCTTGGCCAACCCGGACGCCAGCGCCGGGGTCTTGGCGGCCAACTGGCCGGTGCCCTCGGACAGGGTCTGGCTGCCGGACGCGAGCTGCTGGGCGCCGGAGTCGATCTGTTGCACGCCGCTGACCAGGGCCGGAACCTTGTCCGCGAGCTGGCCGGTGCCGCTGCTGAGGCTGTGCCCCCCGGCGGCGAGGTCGCTCACACCGGCGGCGATCTGGGTGGCGCCGCTGGCGGCGGCGTCCCCACCGTCGCTCAGGGTGCTGAGGCCGCCGGCGAGGGCGTCCGCGCCTGCCTTGAGCTGCTGGGCGCCGAGCACGAGGCCCGGGTTCTGGGCGTCCGAACGGGTGAAGCCGGCGGCGAGTTGCGCGGCGCCGGCCTGCAGCGCCGGGATGCCGGTCGTCTTGTCGGACGCCTCCGTGCTCATCTGGGTCAGACCGGCGGCGAGCTGGTCGGCCCCGGCGGCGAGCTGCTTGGCCTGGGCGAGGGTCGCCGGGTCGGACAGCTGGGCGGCGCCGGCGGCGAGCTTGCCCGCGGCGTCCGACAGGCCCTGCTGGCCGGTCTCGAGCGTGGTCAGGCCGGCGTCCATGGGGCCGCCGTCCGCGACCGCGCCGCTGAGCTGCTGCCAGCCGGCGGCGAGGGCGTCCGCCCCGGTGGAGAGGGCCTGCGCGCCGTCGTGGACGCTCGCGATCCCCGTGCTGACCTGCGTCGCCCCGCTGGCGAGCTGGCCGGACGACGACTTCGCACTCTGGACGCCTGTGCGCGCCTGGGTCAGAAGCGACGAGGCGGTCGCGGTGTCACCGGAGGCGAGGGCCTGCTGCGCCGCGGCCAGGGCCTGGTCGACGCTGCCGAGCCCGGTCGAGAGCTGCGTGTTGCCGGCAGCCACGCTGGACGCCCCGGTCGCCAGGGCCGAGTCGGACGCCGTCGCCGCCGCCAGGCTGTCTGCCCCTGCCGCGACCTTCTGGGTGCCGGTCAGCAGGTCGCCGTTGGTCGCGCTGGCGACCTTGTCGAGCCACTGCCGGGCGCCCGCGGTCCACTGGCCGGCGCCGGAGGCGTACTGGTCGGCTGCGGTGGCGTAGGCCGTCGCGCCGGACGCCAGCGTGCTCACCCCGTCGGTGAGGCTGTGGACGCCTGCGGCCAGGGCCGGTGCGCCGGTGGTGGGGTCGGCGATCTTGGCCAGGCCGTCGGTCAGCGCGGACAGCCCGGCGGTGCCGGACGCCAGTTGCTGGGCGCCCTCGCTGGCCTGCTGGACGCCGGTGACGTAGCTGCTCAGGCCCGAGTCGAGCTGGGCGGCGCCGTCACGGGCTGCGGACGCGCCGGCGGCGAGCTGGGTGAGCCCGCCCGTGAGCGTGGGCATGGAGGCGTCCAAGGTGTCCAGGCCGGACGCCAACTGTGCGGCTCCGGTGTCGAGGGCGGCGACGCCGTCCGCGAGGGGCTTGGTGCCGGCGGCGGCCTTGGCCGTTCCCGCCGCGAGGTCGCTCGATCCGGTGGCGAGCAGCGCCGCCCCGTCCGCTAGCTGCTTCGCCCCGACGTTGAGCCGGCCGGCGCCGTCGCTGGCGTCCGACAGGCCGTCGGCCAGCTTGAAGGCGCCGTCGGAGGCGTCGAACAGGCCCTGGCGCGAGTCGCCGAGGCCGACGAGCAGGGTGTCGACGGCCTCCTTGCTGACCTTCTCGCGCACGGCCGTCTGCACCTCGAGCATCGCCGACCTACCCAGCGTCGAGGCCAGGAACGAGTTGGTGTCGTCGTAGGTGACGTTGATGTGCGCGGCCCTCGGGTCGCTGCCGCCGAGGCCGTTGATGCGGCTGGAGAAGTCGCTGGGGATGGTGACGGCGAAGTAGTAGCGGCCGGCCTCCACCCCGGAGGACGCCGTCTTGGCGTCGACCTGGGCCCAGCCGATCGAGTTGTCGTCGACGAGCTCGTCGACCACGTCCTTGCCGTACTGGTGGACGGTTCCGTCGTCGTCCTTGGCCGGGACGTCGGCGTTGACCAGCGCCACCGGCAGGTGCTTCATGTTGGTCGTGGGATCCCAGAAGGCCCACACGTACATGGCGCCGTAGAGCAGAGGGATCAAGAGCATCACCGCGATAGCGGCGCGGGTTATCGGCTGACGCGCGAAGCGCTTCAGCTCGGTTCCGTGGGACGTCCAGGCGAACATTCTTCTTCTCGGTTCAGGTCTAGTCGTGGTTCGGCAAGGAGAGATGGGTGGGCAGCTCGGACCAGCCGAGGCGTCCGAGGTCGCCGGCGGTGCTGGCGGCGGCGATCACGGTGATCCCCAGCTCGCTCAGGCTGCGCAGCGACTCCCAGAGGCAGCGGCGGCTGTCCAGGTCGTGCAGTGCGTCGACTTCGTCGACCACGATCAGTTCGGGCTGGCTGAGCAGCGCAAGGGCGAGCCGCAGGCGGAGGTTCTCCACCTCGTCGAGCTCGTGGATGAGCTGCTTGGCCTTCGGGGCGGGATCGGCGCCGAACATCGGCGCGCACACCTCGGCGATGGCGTCGTCGCCCGGCGTCCGGACGATGCGGTACCAGCGCGCCAGCCAGGCCTGGCGTTCGCGCACGGCGGCGGCGACGGTCACCTCCTCGTCCAGGTCGTCGAGGCCATGGACGCCCACCGCTGCGCTGCGCCGCTGCACGCCGAGCGCGCGGACGGGGAGCTTGCGTCCGAGGACGGTCAGGTCGGTGCCGCGGTTCGGCTTCATCCGGCCGGTGAGGGTGAGCAGCAGCGACGTCTTGCCCGAGCCCGCCGGGCCGGTCAGCAGGCTGAGGGTGCCCGGTTCGATCGTGAGGTCGACGGGGCCGTAGATGCGTCCGCGCTTGCCGTCCAGTTGAAGCCCGCGGGCGAGCACGGCGGGCTGAGGCGCGGGGGGCTGAGGCGCGGGTGCCGCGTCCGACTCGACGGCGTCCGACTCGACGGAGCCGGAGCGCTCGGCGTCCGGCTCGGTGACGGTCATGACCACAGTTGTTCCTTTCGTCTTCCCTTCGATGGTATTCAAACTGACCGGTCAGTTCAAATAGTTGTCGATGCACGAGCGGTGTGCAGCCGGGGGCCACGGGCGGGCTGGGGTGCGCCGCCACTCAGCACTGTGGTTTCGAGGCCCGTCCCGGGAGGGACGCCGCGGACGCCGCGCAGCCGCGGTGCACGTACGCCGGCGGGCGCCCCGCGGGGACCGCCAGCGCGCCGATGGCGACGGTCATGCGGCGGCCACGTCGTGCGGACCAAGGTCGAACTGTTCCGGGTCCTGCGCGGCGAGGACGCCGACAGCGGCACGTTCGTGTCCGAGGCGGACGAGCGGACGATCGAGGTGCATCTGGGCAACCTGCGCCGCAAGCTGGGCGAGGATCCGCGCAGCCCCCGCTGGATCCAGACCGTGCGCGGCGTCGGCTACCGGACGACCGCCGCGCCCGTGCGGCAGGGCTAGCGCCGCGCTAACGAGCAGGGCTGGTCGGGCCGGGCTTGCAGCCCGGGGCTAGCAGAGCGCGGCGGCGGTCCGATCCACGAACAGCGACAGCTGCTGAACCGTCTGCGCGGCGAGACGGCGCAGAGACGCCATGATGTCCGCCACGCGCGCCTGACAAGGCTCGCAGAAGCAGGCGTTGGTCCGGCGTCCGAGTTCGTCGAGCAGCTCCCCCGCCAGGGCGGCCATGGCGGTGGCGCCGGCCATCACCGATGAGGTCTTGAGGCTGAGAAGGCAATCCATCCAGGCGTCCGGGTCCTGCGCGACGAGGGCGCGATCCAGCCGGTCGATCCGCTCGTCCAGCAGCGCCGTGTACCGGTTGATGAACCGGCAGGCGATGGCCGGATCGCCGAGGTGTTGGCACAGGCGGGTGCGCCCACGTGACCTGGTCGGCAAGACCCGCAAACGTGTCGCCGCCGAACTGGTCGCCGACCTGGAGAAGATCTACCAACGCTCCAGGGCCCTGGACAAGGAGATCAAGCAGCTGGTCGCCCAGACCGGGTCCGCCCTGATGGACCTGCACGGCATCGGCCCCTCCGGTGCGGCCAGGCTGCTGATCGAGGTCGGTGACATCGGCCGGTTCCCCGACCGAAACCACTTCGCCTCCTGGAACGGCACCGCGCCGTTGGATGCCTCCTCCGGCGCCCAGACCCGGCATCGGCTGTCGCGGGCCGGGAACCGGCAGGTCAACCGGACTCTGCACATCATGGCCGTCGTCCAGCTCCGCAACGCCACCGAGGGCCGCGCCTACTTCGACCGACGCGTCGCCGACGGCAAGACCCCGATGGAGGCCATGCGAGCGTTGAAACGCCGATTGTCGGACATCGTCTATCGCACCATGGTGACCGATGCCCTCGTGGTCGGGGCGGGCCCAGGAGGGCACCGGGATGACGACACTGACTCCAGCGCGACCGGCTCGCAATCCCACACCGGCTCTTCGGAACAGCCACTTCCCGAGCCCGCTGAACTCATAGCCTAAGCGTCCCTGGGCGTGGCCGCCCCCGAGGCGTCCGCCCACAGTCGGCGTCAAGGCTGGCCGCAGGCCACCCGAAGGGCTCGGCCTTGACCCCGGCGAGGACGGCGCCACGCTGTCACGCGCCCAAGAGACGCTCGCCGACTTGACCCCCTCCAAGTTCCCCAAAAGCGATCCGTCAGCACCTCTTGACACAGAGGGGAGCCAGAAGCGGACGTTGCAGCAAAGCCCACAGAACCCGGACGCTCATCAGCCGAGGGGTTGCTTGCCGAGCGGCGTCCAACGTGACGAACGGGCTCAGCGGCGTCCGGACAATGCCCGACTGCGCTGCTCGATGCCCAACTCCCCGTACGGATAGTCCGGCAGCTCGGGGGCGCTGACGGCGTCCAACGCCGCCCGGGCGGCGGCGTCCAGGTGGACGTCGGCGATCGCCAGCGACCCGGCCAACTGCTGAACGGTCCGGGCGCCGAGGATCGGCGCGGTCACCCCGGGCCGGTCCGCGACCCAGGCCAGCGCGGCCTGCGCCATCGTCAGCCGGGCGCCGTCGGCGACGCGGCGCAGCTCGTCCAGGACACGCCAGGTGGCGTCCGTGTTGCGCCGGTCGTAGGCCTCCATGCCGCGGTTCTCGTTCTCGCCGAGCCGGGTCGAGCCGGTCGGGCGGGCGTCCCGGCTGTACTTGCCGGTCAGCCAGCCGCCGGCCAGCGGACCCCACGGCATCAGCCCGAGGCCGCCCTCCAGCGCGGCCGGCAGCACCTCGAGCTCGATGTGCCTGGTGAGCAGGTTGTACTGCGGCTGCAGCGACACCGGACGCGCCAGCCCGCCCGCCCGCGTCCGCTCCACGATCGTCGCGATCTGGTAGCCGAGGAAATTCGACAGCCCCCAGTAGTGGATCTTCCCGGCCGCCACCGCGTCGTCGAGGAAGCGCAGCGTCTCGTCGAGCGGGGTCAGCGGGTCGAAGCTGTGCA
>DAIRTI010000012.1:0-5325 GCA_036803965.1 Propioniciclava sp. | reverse complement strand
TCGTCGAGGAAGCGCAGCGTCTCGTCGAGCGGGGTCAGCGGGTCGAAGCTGTGCAACTGGTACAGGTCGACGGCTTCGACGCCCAGCCGGCGCAGTGAGGCGTCCAGCGCCTCGGCCAGGTGCTTGCGCGAGAGCCCAAGCGCGTTGGGCCCGTCCCCCATCGGGAACCGGCCCTTCGTCGCCAGGACGACGCGCTCCCGAGCCCCCGGCCGGGCCGCGAGCCAGCGTCCGATGATTTCCTCGGACGCGCCGCCGCTGTAGACGTCGGCGGTGTCGATGAACGTGCCGCCGGCGTCGACGAAGGCGTCCAACTGGGCGTGGCTGCCGGCCTCGTCGGTCTCGCTTCCGAAGGTCATCGTGCCGAGGCAGAGGCGGCTGACCGCCAATCCGCTGGCGCCGAGCAGGCGGTACTCCATGGCTCCTCCTTGGTGGGCTGTGCCACCATCCGAGCACTCCGCCGCCCGCCGGGCAACCCCCCGGCGGCCGCCCTCAGCGGACGCCCGCCCGGAACCCGCGCAGGCGCAGGCTGTTCGCCACCACGAACACCGACGAGAAGGCCATCGCCCCACCCGCGATCATCGGATTGAGCAGCACGGACGCCGCCAGCGGCAGCGCCGCGACGTTGTAGGCGAAAGCCCAGAACAGGTTCTGCCGGATGGTGCGCAGGGTGCGCCGCGACAGCCGCACCGCGTCGACGGCGAGCCGCAGGTCGCCGCGCATCAGGGTCAGGTCGGACGCCTGGATGGCGGCGTCGGTCCCGGTGCCCATGGCGATGCCGAGGTCGGCCTGGGCGAGCGCGGGGGCGTCGTTGACGCCGTCGCCGACCATGGCGACTCTGCGTCCGGCGTCCTGCAGCTGCGCGACCGCCACGACCTTGCCCTCGGGACGCACCCCCGCGATGACCTCGTCGATGCCGACCTGGGCCGCGACGGCCTGCGCGACCGCGTCCGAGTCGCCGGTGAGCAGGATCGGGCGCAGCCCCAGCCGCTTGAGCCCCGCGACGGCCGCCGCCGAGGTGGGCTTGACCGTGTCGGCCACCGCGATCGTGCCGGCCGGGACGCCGTCGACGGTCACTTCGACCACGGTCGCCGCGGTGGCGTGCGTCAAGGTGGAGGGTTGTGGCCCGACTACGGGCAACAAGTCTCCAGTATGAGCCGCCGAGGCCAGGGCGCGGCCGACGGTGACGGTGCGTCCGTCGACCTCGGCGCGGACGCCGAGCCCGGGCAGGTTCTCGAAGTGCCCGAGTTCGCCGCGCGCAGGCGCGGCGGCGGTGATGGCCCGGGCGATCGGGTGCTCGGACGCCGACTCGGCCGTCCCGGCCAGGCGGAGCAGCTCGTCGGCGCCCATGCCCACCGGCGCGACGCCGGCGACGGCCATGTGTCCGGTGGTCACGGTGCCGGTCTTGTCGAGGACGATCGTGTCCACCCCGCGAGCGCGTTCGAGCGCCTCGGGCCCCGAGATCACGACGCCCAGCTGCGAGCCGCGCAGCGAGCCGACGAGCAGGGCGGTCGGGGTGGCCAGGCCGAGCGCGCAGGGGCAGGCGATGATCAGCACGGCCACCGCGGCGGTGGCCGCGAACGTCAGCCCGGCGCCGGCCAGCAGCCAGCCCGCCAGCGTGGCCAGGGCCAGCACGAGCACCGCCGGGACGAACCACGCCGAGATCTTGTCCGCCAGCGCCTGCACCGGCGCCTGCCGCGTCTGGGCCTCTTCGACCATCCGGCCGAGCAGGGCCAGCTGGGTGTCGGCGCCGACGCGCGTGGCCCGGACGACGAGGCGTCCGTTCGCGTTCAGCGTCGCGCCGACGACCGGGTCGCCGGGCGCCTTGTCGACCGGCACGGACTCGCCGGTCACCATCGACTCGTCCACCGCGGACGCCCCCGCGACCACCACGCCGTCGGTGGCGACCTTCTCGCCGGGCCGCACGACGAACACGTCGCCGACGGCCAGTTGGTCGATGCCGACCGTGGTCTCGGTGCCGTCGCGCAGCACGGTCACCTCGGACGCCCCGAGCGTCAGCAGGGCCCGCATCGCCTGCGAGGCGTCGCGGCGGGTGCGGGCCTCGAAGTAGCGTCCGGCGAGCAGGAACGTGATGATCCCGACGACGGCCTCGAAGTAGATCGCAGGCTCGCCACGCTCGAGCCGGAACTCGAAGGGGTGGCTGTAACCGATCATGCCGGCGTGCGTGAACGCCAACGCGTACAGCGACCACACGAACCCGGCGGTCGTGCCGAGGGAGACCAGGGTGTCCATCGTGGTGGCGCGGTGACGGAGGTTGACCCACGCGGAGTGGTGGAAGCGGCGTCCGCACCAGAGATAGACCGGCGTGGCGAGCAGCAGCGACACCCACTGCCAGCCGGGGAACTGCAGCGCCGGCACCATGGCCAGCGCGACCACCGGCACGGCCAGCACGATCGCCAGCCGCAGGTCGCGCAGCAGTTCGCGGGCGTGGTCGACGGGCGGTTTGGTGGGCTCGGGCAGCGCGGCGGTGTATCCGGTCGCCTCGACGACGCCGATCAGGTCGGACGCCGACGTGCCGGCCGGCGCGAGGACGTGCACGCGTCCGGTGGCGTAGTTCACGGACGCCGTGACGCCGTCGACCTTGTTGAGCTTCTTCTCGATCCGGGCCGCGCAGGAGGCGCAGGTCATGCCGCCGATCTCGAGGTCGACCGACTCGCGCCGCAGGGCCGGGACGCCGAGGGTCGCGGCCGTCGCCGCGAGGACGGGGGCGCCGGCGGGCTGGACGGAGACCGCACGCGGGCGGGAAGCGGGTGCCGGGACGGCGTCCGGGTGTGTGAGGTGCGCGGCGGCGTCCGGGGTCGGACGGGGGTGCTGGGACATGGGTTCCTTCCCGCACCGACGGACCGGGCGTCCACTGGTCTTGCTGGACGCCGGTAGGACGGTGCGCTGGGTGGGCTGGGCCGGCGGGCAGGATCCGGGCGGCGGGTGAGACTCGCCGCGGGGATGGCGCCCGGCCGGGGTGCTGTGCTCGCCGGGGGACGACCGGTTGGCCGACTCCCGGCGGGCGATTACGCGACCGAGTAGTCGCCGGCTTCGGCGACGGCCTCGACGATGCGGTCGAAGTCGACGGGGGCGTCGGAGGAGACGACGAGGCGTCCGGTGGCCAGGTCGACGTCGACGCCGGTGACGCCGGCGATGGCGGACACCTCCTCGGTGACGGCCTTGACGCAGTGGCCGCAGGTCATGCCCTCGACGGTGTAGGTCGCCTGGACCGCACCCGCCGGCGCCTCGGCAGCGACCTCGCTGCACCCGCAGCCGCAGCCGCCGGTGGCCTCGGGCGCGCTGACGTCGGACAGTTCGATGTTCATCATTGGCAGTTTCCCTTCTACGAACGGACGAGCCGCGCGATCGCCTCGGACGCCTCGGCCATCTTGTCCTCAGCCTCGGCTCCGCCGGCCTGGGCCGCGGCGAGGACGCAGTGGCTCATGTGGTCCTCGAGCAGGCCCAGGGCGACCGACTGGAGCGCCTTGGTGACCGCTGAGATCTGGGTCAGGATATCGATGCAGTACTGCTCTTCCTCCACCATCCGGTGCAGACCGCGGGCCTGGCCCTCGATGCGCTTCAGCCGGCGGAGGTAGCCCTCCTTGTTGCCGATGTAGCCGTGCGTGGTGTGGCAGCCGCAGGCCTCGGTCGCGTCGTCGTGGGGTTCGAGACCGGACGCCGTCGCGTCCGTCCGCTCGGTAGGGTCGCTCGGAGTGCCCTTCTCGTGAAACTCGCTCAGGACGCGAATTCCTGCGGTTGTCGACTTGTGGCCGTTTGGTTCCATGGCGCCTCCCTGACGTGGCCACGATACCCCCCGAGGGTATCCCGGGCAAGCCGGAGGCCTGTGGATACGGTGTGGATGGACGAGAAATCTTGTGCCCATTACCACTGCCCGAGCGCAGCGTGTCAAGCCCGTCTATGCAGGTGAAAGTGGTTGAAAAAGATCCTGAAATTCACATGAGAGATCCGGCGTCCCCGCTTGTCAAACGCGAGTACAGCGCAGGCAGGGCCCTCGGCGTCCGGGCGCTACGGCGTGTCGTTCACAGGGTGCACGGCGTGTGTCCACAGCCATCCACAGGTTGTCCACAATGGCCCGGATGGGGCTGCTGGCGTCCGGATGGGTGGAGGTCTACTTTGTGCGGATCGAGCCCACCGGCCCACCCCGCAGCAGGACCAGAGCTTCGGAGGTGCCAAGGGGGGAGGTCCGGCCCCGGCGTTTTTGTCAGGGGGCGTGCCTAGCGTGGTGATCGGTTCGAGGAAGGGTTGTGAGCATGTCGGCGGAGACGCTCGTCGCGTTCGGTGAGCCGCGTGGCTACGCCGACCGGACGCCGCCGCAAGACCTGCCCGCGGAGCAGAGCGTCCTGGGGGCGATGCTGCTGAGCAAGGACGCGATCGGCGAGGTCACCGAGATCCTGCGGGGGCGCGACTTCTATCGGCTGGCGCACGAGTACATCTTCGACGCGGTGATGGATCTGTACGGCCGCGGCGAGCCCGTCGACGCCATCACGGTGGCCGACCTGCTCGGCAAGCGCGGGCACCTCGGCCAGGTCGGTGGGCACATCTACCTGCACGAGCTGGTCTCGAGCGTGTCGGTGACGGCGAACGCGACGTACTACGCCGAGATCGTCCGCGACAAGGCGACGCTGCGGCGGCTCGTGGACGCCTCGATGAAGATCTCGCAGCTGGGCTACCAGGCGTCCGGCGATGTCAACGACATCGTCGACCGGGCCCAACAGGCGATCTACGAGGTGGCCGAGGGGAAGGCGTCCGAGGACTATCAGCCGCTGTCGGAGCTGGTCGAGATCACGCTGGACGAGATCGAGTCGCTGCACCAGCACGGCGTGATGGCCGGGGTGCCGACGGGGTTCATCGACCTGGATCACCTGACCAACGGGCTGCACCCGGGGCAGATGGTGATCGTGGCGGCGCGTCCGGGCATGGGCAAGTCGACCCTGGGGCTCGATTTCGCGCGGGCGGCGTCCATCAAGCACGGGCTGTGCTCGGTGTTCTTCAGCCTGGAGATGACCAAGAGCGAGATCGTGATGCGCCTGCTCAGCGCGGAGTCGTCGGTGCCGCTGAACAACATCCGCAAGGGCGACATGCGCGATGAGGACTGGTCGCGCATCGCCGCGAAGACGTCCCAGGTGTCGCAGGCGCCCCTGTTCATCGACGACTCGCCGAACCTGACGATGATGGAGATCCGCGCCAAGGCCCGCCGGCTCAAGCAGCGCCACGACCTGCGGCTGATCGTCATCGACTACATGCAGCTGATGACCTCGGGAAAGAAGGTCGAGTCGCGCCAGCTGGAGGTCTCGGAGTTCTCCC
>DAIRTI010000011.1:0-45067 GCA_036803965.1 Propioniciclava sp. | reverse complement strand
CAACATCCTGCTGCAGGTGCTCGACGACGGACGCCTCACCGACGGCCAGGGCCGCGTGGTCGACTTCAAGAACACGACGCTGATCCTGACCTCGAACCTGGGCAGCCAGTACCTGGCCGACCCCAAGCTCGACGAGGCGACCAAGCGCGAGGCGGTCATGGAGGTCGTACGGAAGGCGTTCCGGCCCGAGTTCCTCAACCGGCTCGACGAGGTCGTGCTGTTCGACCCGCTGAGCATGGCCGACCTGACCCACATCGTCGAGATCCAGCTCGGACGCCTCAATAAGCGCCTCGCCGAGCGCCGCATCTCGCTCGAGGTCACGGCCGCCGGCAAGGAGTGGCTCGCCCGCACGGGCTTCGACCCCGTCTACGGCGCGCGTCCGCTGAAGCGCCTGGTCACGTCCACGATCGAGGACGCCCTCGCCCGCCGTCTGCTGGCTGGCGAGATCCGCGACGGGGACGCCGTGACGTTCGACGCGGCGTCCGACGGGACGGGGCTGGTCATCGTCTCCTGACGCGGTGATCGCAAGCATGGTGGGGCTCCTACCGGGGCCCCACCGGCGTCACTGCCGGAACTCGATGACCACCCGGCGGTTCTTCGCGCGGTTCGCGTCGCTGTCGTTGGGGTAGGCCGGGGCGGACTCGCCGCGGCCGGTCGCGGTCAGGCGGTCGGCCGCGATGCCGTGGGCGATCAGGTAGTCGGCCACCGCCTTCGCGCGGGCCTCGGACAGCCGCTGGTTCGCGGCCTCCTCGCCGGTGTCGTCGGTGTGCCCCTCGACCCGGACCTTGCCGGTGAAGCCCCTCTTGGTCGCGTCCGCGAGGACGGCGTCCAGCGCCGCCGCCGCGGTCGGCAGCAGCACCGACTTGTTGTACTCGAACAGCACCGACTCGGACGCCTCGTACGCGACGGTGGTCTTGTCCTCGACCGCGGTGACGTCCTTGGCGACCTGGCGGGACGGGAGGTACCCGGCCTCCGCGTACTGCGCGGACAGGTAGACGGCGGGGACGTAGAGCGCGGGAATGGAGACCGGCGCCACCGACTGGCCGTCGATGCTCTCTGCGGCACGGGCGCTGCTGGCCCGGGCGGCCGCGGTTCGCGCGATGGCGGCCCGGGCGATGGCTGGGCGAGCGACCGCGGCGGCGTTGCCGCTCTTCTGGTTCTCGATCTGGCAACGCTGTTCCGCGGACGCTCCCTTTGTCACGACGGCGTCCAGTTGGATGCCGTTGACGCGCGTGGTCCTCCCGCTGGAGCTGTCGAAGGCGTAGCCGTCGACGGTGACGCCGGGGATCCAGCCCCGCGAGATCTCCACCTTGGCCAGGCAGCCGGCGGGCGCGTCGTAGGTGACGACGCAGCCGGCCTCGGCGGTGGTGGCCGGCACGTCGAGGGTCGGCACGTCGAGGGCTGGCACCGTCTTGCCGCCGATGTGCTGCTCGGGCACCGACACGCCGGCCCACTGCACCGCGGGGATCGTGACGTCGGCCAGCTCCTCGACCGTCTTGCCGGGGCCGGGGGCGCACAGGGCGCGCACTTCGGCGACCACGGCCGGGTCCACGCCGAAGGTGGACGCGTCCGAGCCGGCGTTCGCCGCGGCCGTGGTGCTGGTGGACGCCGTGGCAGTGGCGCCGGCGGGCGAGGCCGGGCTCGTCACGGGCGCGCTCGGCGTCGGTGCGGTCGGCACGGTGCAGCCGGCGAGCAGGACGGCCGCGGCCAGTGAGGCCGCCGTCCAGGCGGGCGTCCGGGTGGATGGGCGAGCGTTGGCGACGGGGTGCACGAAGCCTCCTGGGGGTCGACTGACAGCAGTGTAGGGCGTGGTCAGGCCGGGTTCCGCGCTGGGTGAACGCCCGGCGGGCTGGCCTGCGGCCTCCGCCCGGCGTTGCGTGCCCGTCTAGCATGACGCCATGGCGGGGCAGGGGACCGGGCCGCTCTCGCCGGCCCGGAGGCGGGTGCTGCGGGCGCTGGCGGACGCGGGGCGTCCACTCACGCTGTCCGAGCTGTCCGAGCAGACGGGCAGCCATCCCAACACCCTGCGCGAGCACCTGACGCCCCTGGTCGCGGCCGGCTGGGTGGAGCAGGTCGCTGCTCTCGGCGATCCCGGACGCCGTGGGCGTCCGCCGTTGTCCTACCGAGCCAACGGCGTCCCACCGGACGCCGGGGCGTCCCTGCTGAACGCGCTGCTCGCGGAGGTCAACGCGAGCTTGGACGCCGACGCGCTGGCCCTGCGTGCCGGCGAGCGCTGGGGCGACGGCTTCGGGGCGGGGACGCGCGCGGACCTGGTGACCCACCTCGCCGACCTCGGGTTCGCGCCGCGGGCGGTGGAGGACGGCATCGTGCTGCGTGCCTGTCCGGTCGGCGCCGCGGTGTCCGCCGCCCCCGGCCTGGTCTGCCGGATGCACCTCGGGGCCATCCGGCGGCTGCTGCCCGGGGAGCCGCACGTCGAGCTGATCCCCGACGGGCACCCGGAGGGCTGCCTGGTCAGGCTCGATCCCGAGTCGAGGCCCGCCTGAGCGACCCCTTGCGGGCCGAACCCCCTGGTGGGAGGTTAAACACGGAAGGTCCCGTGAAAATCTTCTCGAAGGAGGGTTCTCGTGTCGACGCATGTCTCCGCGCGTCCCAACCCCGACGCTGAGCACCAGCGCATCTCCAGCAGGGATCGCCGCTGGTGGGCCGCTCTCATCGTGGTGATCGTCGCCTCGTTCACCGTGCTGCTGTACATGGGCCTGCAGATCAACCAGGCCAAGCCGCCGATCCCGGCCACGGTGAAGGACGCCTCCGGCCAGGTGCTGCTGACCGGCGACGACATCATGGCCGGCCAGCAGATCTGGCAGTCGATGGGCGGTCAGGAGATCGGCTCGGTCTGGGGGCACGGCGCCTACGTCGCGCCCGACTGGACCGCCGACTGGCTGCACCGCGAGGCCACCTTCCTGCTCGACGGGTACGCCCAGGCCGCCGGCGGCTCCTACGACAGCCTGAGCGTCGAGCAGCAGGCGGCCCTGAAGGCCCGGCTCAAGCAGGCGATCCGCACGAACACGTACGACGCGGCGTCCGGGACTGTGACGCTGTCCGCGGAGCGAGTGGCGGCCTTCCACCAGAACTCGGCGCACTACGCGCAGATCTTCTCCGAGGGCAACGAGCGGTACGCGATCCCGGCCGGGACCCTGACCGACACGAACCAGCTGCAGAAGGTCGCGGACTTCTTCTGGTGGTCGAGCTGGGCGGCGTCCACGAATGCGCCGGGCAGCGACATCACCTACCTGCAGAACTGGCCGCACGAGCCGCTGATCGACAACGTGCCACCGGCGTCCAACATCCTGTGGAGCATCGTCAGCTTCATCCTGCTGCTCGGCGGGATCGGCGGGCTCGTCTGGTACCACCAGGCCTCCGAGACCGAGGAGGCGCCCACCGCCGAGGACATCCCGACCCGCGACCCCCTGCTCGGGTACGAGTCGACGCCCTCGCAGAAGGCGACCCTGAAGTACTTCTTCGCCGTGGGCGGCCTGTTCGTGCTGCAGATCGCCTTCGGCATTCTGAGCGCTCACTACGGCGTCGAGGGCGGGGCGCTGTACGGCATCCAGATCGACACGTTCCTGCCGTACGCCGTCGTCCGCACGTGGCACACCCAGCTCGGCATCCTGTGGATCGCCACGGCCTGGCTGGCCACGGGCCTGTACGTCGCCCCGGCCGTCGGCGGTCGTGAGCCTCGGTTCCAGCGGCTGGGCGTGAACGTCCTGTTCGTCGCGCTCGTGGTCGTGGTGCTCGGCTCGATGATCGGCGAGTGGCTCTCGATCACCGGCAAGATGGGCCACGGGACGGTCACGAACTGGTGGTTCGGCACCACCGGCATGGAGTACCTCGACCTCGGCCGCTTCTGGCAGATCGCGCTGTTCGCGGGCCTGTTCATCTGGTTCTTCCTGATGGCCCGCGCCATGTGGCCGGCGATCGTCCGCGCGCGCGGCGGCGCGCTGGCGCCCACGGACGCCGCACCGCTGGCGTCCGGCTCGCAGCGCTCGCTGATCATCATGCTGCTGGGCAGCTGCCTGGCGATCGCGTCCTTCTTCGGGGCCGCGTTCGGCATGGGACGCGACACGCACCTGTCGATCACCGAGTACTGGCGCTGGTGGGTGGTCCACCTGTGGGTCGAGGGCTTCTTCGAGGTGTTCGCGACCGTCGTGATCGCGTTCCTGTTCACGCGGCTCGGGCTGATCCGGTCGGCCACCGCGACCACCGCGGTGATCTCGTCGACCACGATCTTCCTGGTCGGCGGCATCATCGGCACCGGCCACCACCTCTACTTCACGGGGGCGAACGACGTGGTCGTCGCGCTCGCGGCGGTGTTCAGCGCCCTGGAGGTCGTGCCCCTGGCGCTGGTCGGCTTCGAGGCGTTCAAGCACCTGCGGCTGCTACGGGTCCGCGAGTGGGTCGCCGGGTACAAGTGGGCGATCTACTTCTTCGTCTCGGTGTCGTTCTGGAACATGCTCGGCGCCGGCATCTTCGGATTCCTGATCAACCCGCCGATCTCGCTGTTCTTCGTCCAGGGGCTCAACCTGACCCCGCTGCACGGCCACACCGCCCTGTTCGGCGTCTACGGGATGCTCGGTATCGGACTGATGTTCTTCTGCGTCCGCTCGCTCATGCCCGGACGGGAGTGGAACGAGGCGCCGATCGCCATCGGGTTCTGGTGCCTCAACGGCGGTCTGCTGCTGATGGCGCTGGTGAGCCTGCTGCCGCTGGGTCTCGCGCAGGCGTGGGCGTCCATCACCGAGGGCCTCTGGTACGCCCGCAGCTCCGACTTCCTGTACACCCCGGCGCTGACCGTCCTGCGGTGGCTGCGGACGCCCGGCGACATCGTGTTCTCCATCGGCGCCCTGTCGATCGGCGTGTTCATGGTCGGGCTGCTCACCGGCTGGTCGCTCAAGAAGAACGGCGAGACCGTCGAGGCCGGCAGCCCGCTCACCCAGTCGGACGCCGAGGAGCTGGCCAACCGCTGAGGGCTTGGTCAGGGCTCACCAAGGGCGCCGGAGCAGCTCGAACCGGACGACCGTGCCCGGCGCCGCCTGGGCGAGGGCGTCGGCGTCCGTGCCGGTGACGCACGCGATCACCGGGTAGCCGCCGGTCGTCGGGTGGTCGGGTCCGAAGACCAGCGGCAGCCCGGACGCTGGGACTTGCACGGCGCCGCGGACGAGTCCCTCGCTCGACAGCTCGCCGGTGCGTGCCCGCGGCAGAGAGGGGCCGAGCAGCCGGGTGCCCACCCGGTCTGTATGCGGTGAGACCTCCCAGGCGGTGCCGGCGAGCAGGGCGAGGGCGTCCGGGGCGAACCAGTCGTCGCGCGGGCCCGGGACCGCCCGCAGCACGATCTCGCCGCCCGTCGGCGCCCGCGTGGGGGCGGTGTCGGGCGCCTCCGTGGGGGTGCCGGGGTCGGGACCGATCGCGAGCACGTCGCCGGACGCCAGCGGCGCCGGACCCAGCCCGGTGGTGGGGTCGGCGCTGAGGCTGCCGAAGACGCGGCGTCCGGTCAGCCCGCCGCGGACGGCCACGTAGGCGCGCAGGCCGAGCCGGGGGCGTCCGAGGTCGAGCACTGCCCCGGCGGGAACCGGCACGACGCCGAAGGTCGCCGCCGCGTAACCGTCGACGGTGACCGGCACGTCGGCCCCCGTCACCGCGACGGTGACGTCGGCCAGAGCGCGCAGGGTCAGGCCGCCGAGCAGCACCTCGAGGCCGGCGGCGTCCTCGGGGTTGCCGACGAGGCGATTGGCGAGGGTGAGGGCGCCGCGGTCCCAGGCCCCGGACGCCGTCACGCCCAGCCGCGCGTAGCCGGGCCGGCCGAGGTCTTCGAGGAGGGTCCGGACGCCGGGGCGCTCCACGCGGAGGGCGTCGGTCGTGCTGGGGTCGGTCACGACCGGGCCGCCTCGGCGAAGCGGACCCGCGTCCCCGGCGCCAGCAGGGCGGGGGGCGTCCGGTCGAGGTCCCAGAGGACGGCGTCCGTGCTGCCGATCAGCCTCCAACCCCCGGGCGACGGCCGCGGATACACGCCGGTGAACTCGCCGGCGAGGGCGACCGAGCCGGCCGGGATGCGCGTCCGGGGGGTGGCGAGTCGGGGCACCTCCAGCCCGCCGCGCTCGCCGGTCAGGTAGCCGAAGCCGGGCATGAACCCGGCGAAGTCGACCGTCCAGAGCTGGCCGGTGTGGCGGGCCACGACCTCTGACGGCGAAAGGCCGAGCAGGCCGGCGACGTCGTCCAGGTCCTCGCCGTCGTAGCGGACGGCGATCTCGATCACGTCCCGCGGGGCGTGAGACGAGGCCGGCGCGGCGTCCAGGTCGAGGACGCGCAGGCGGGCGACGGCGTCCGAGAGTTCGGCGGGGGAGCCGAACCGCAGCAGGAGCGTCGTGCGGGCCGGAACGAGGTCGATCAGCCCCGCGGGCGGGTCGCCCGAGAGCAGGTCGTCGAGGCGGCGGCGGGCGTCCGGGCCGCGGAGGTCGACGAGCACCGCCGAGTCGCCGCAGGGCCGCAGGTCGAGGCCGTGGCGGGGTTCGGTCATGCGAACGGCTTCACTTCGACCCCGGATGCCTCCAGCGCGGCCCGGACCGTGCGGGCGATCGCGACGGCGTCCCGGGTGTCGCCGTGGACGCACAACGACGACGCTGCCACGTGCATCTCGCTGCCGTCGCTCGCGGCGAACGTGCCCTCGCGGGCGAACCGGACGGCGCGGGCGACGACCTCGTCGACGTCGGTCAGCACGGCGCGGCGCTCCCGGCGCGGGACGAGCGAGCCGTCCGGGGCGTAGGCGCGGTCGGCGAATGCCTCGCCAACGGCCCGCAGCCCGGACGTCTCCGCGAGCCGCAGCGAGAGCGTCCCGGGCAGGCCGAGCAGGGCGAGCGGCCCGTGGACGCCGGAGAAGTCGGCGACGGCGCGGACGACCGCCTCCGCCTGCGCCTCGTGGTGCGCGATCGCGTTGTACAGGGCGCCGTGCGGCTTGACGTACGCCAGCCGGGCGCCGGCCACCCGCGCGACGCCGGCGATCGCCGCCAACTGGTAGAGCACGTCAGCGTAGAGGCGCCGGGGCTCGACGTCGACGAAGACGCGTCCGAAGTTCTCCAGGTCGCGGTAGGCGACGTGCGCGCCGACGACGACGCCGCGCTCGGACGCCGCCCGGCACGTCGCGAGCAGCACGGACGGGTCGCCCGCGTGGAACCCGCAGGCGACGTTCGCCGAGGTCACCACGTCGAGCAGGGCCGCGTCGTCGCCCATCCGCCACGCCCCGAAGGACTCCCCGAGGTCGGCGTTCAGGTCGAGCGAGACGGTCATGGTCGAAGGATCGCCCGAACCTGGGTCCACTGTCACCCCGGCGGAGGAGATCTCCGCGGGAGGCGCGTGGAGCCGAGCGAGTGCGGCGCGACCCCTTCACCAGGATTCACGCCGGGGCTGCCGCCGCCTTCGGATGCGGCAGCGTGGTTGGCCACGTGGAGGCTCGGTATCGCTTCCAAGAGGTCCACAGCGTCGTCATCACGAGTTGGTAGTCCGCAGCAAGCGGAGCCGGCAGCAGTGGGTCCGACTGCATCTCAGCCAGCGTGTACCAACGCAGATCCGAAGACTCACCATCCGCGGCCGGCCTGATCGGCACTCCGGACGCGACGAACGCCCAACGCAGGTCGTTGTGGAAGTGCCCGTCGATCACCCAGTGAGATTCGACACTGGCGGGCACAGGTAGCTTCCGAGGGCCCTCGGAGCCCGGCAGAGGGGCGTACGGCTGAAGCACGTCCAACTCGTCCAGCCGATAGCCGGTCTCCTCCGCGACTTCGTGGGCCAGGCCGCTCCATGGGGTCTCGTCCCACTCGATGTGGCCACCGACTTGCAGCAGTGTGCCGAGCTTCTTGTGGAGGTGGACCAGCCCGACGAGGCCGCCCGGAGTGTCCCGCACAATGAAGGCGCTGGCGGTGAAGTCCCCCTGGCCATGGCCAGTGTGCAGGTGAACCATGGCCTGAGCTTAGGTTGTGCGATCGATTCCCTCACATGCCCGATCAGGCGGGCCTAGCCTGGACGGCAGGCGCAGGGCTGCGCCGGCGTCCGGCCGCTGTGTGGCGATCGGATGCGGCACGTAGGAAAGGGAACCGATCACGGTGGCAGAGCAGACGGTCGAGAAGCTGAAGTCAGCCGACAACCTCATGGAAGCGTTCACCGGGGAATCCGAGGCGAACCGGAAGTACCTGGCGTACGCCAAGCAGGCCGAGAAGGAGGGCAAGCTCAACGCGGCCCGGCTCTTCCGCGCCGTCGCGGAGGCCGAGACCATTCACGCGCACAAGTGGCTGGAGCGCGCCAAGAAGATCGGCACCACCGAGGAGAACCTCGCGGACGCCATCGCCGGAGAGCAGCACGAGGCCACGGTCATGTACCCCGACTTCGGCGAGGTCGCCGAGCACGAGGGCAACAAGTCGCTGGCCCGCGCGTTCCGGATGGTCGGCCAGGTCGAGGGCATCCACGCCGACCGTTTCGGGGCGGTCCTCGAGTCGCTGGCCACCGACTCCGGTGAGCTCGTCTTCTACGTGTGCCCGTACTGCGGCAACGTCGAGCTGGAGCGTCCGGACAAGTGCTCGGTCTGCGGCGTCCCCGGCGACACGTTCATCGAGATCGCCTGATCGTTCGTCCCGTCAGCGGTTCTGGTGCTCGCGTGCCAGAACCGCTGATGCGTCTCCGGGACCGGCCGTGCTGACCTCCTTGTGGGCGTACTCCAGGCGTCGTTAGGGTCGGGCCCAAGAGGTAGGAACGACCAGGGAGGCCACGGTGCCCGAGTTGACCATTCCCGGCGATACGCCGGTGACCCTGCACTACACCGATTCCGGCGGCTCTGGACGCCCCGTCGTCCTGATCCATGGCTGGCCGCTGTCGGGCGAGGCGTGGGCGAAGAACGCCCCCGCCCTGCTGGATGCCGGCCACCGCGTCGTCACCTACGACCGCCGCGGCTTCGGACGCTCCTCGCAGCCGGCCGAGGGCTACGACTACGACACGCTGGCGTCCGATCTCAACGAGCTGCTCGTCGAGCTCGACCTGACTGGAGCGGTGCTCGTGGGGTTCTCGATGGGCGGCGGTGAGGTCGCGCGCTACCTGGGCACGTACGGCGACGACCGCATCGCCGGAGCCGTGCTCGCGGCGGCGATCACGCCGGCGTTGGGCATCACCGAGGCGAACCCCGACGGCGCCATGCCCCAGGAGGCCTTCGACGGCCTGGCCGAGCAGTGCGCGTCCGACCGTGCCGGCTTCTGCGACGGCTTCATGCACACGTTCTTCAGCTCCGCCGAGGGCGGACTGAAGGTGGCGGAGTCCGACGTGCAGGATGCCCTCGCGATCGGCGCGCAGGGCTCCGACGTCGCGCTGCCGGCCTGCATCCGGATCTGGAGCACCGATTTCCAGGACGACCTGCGGTCGGTCCGGGTGCCGCTGCTGGCGATCCACGGCGACGGCGACCAGAACGTCCCGTTCGCCAAGTCGGGGGCGCGCGTCCAGTCGTACGTGCCGCACGCCCAGCTGCACGTGGTCGCCGACGGCCCGCACGGCATCAACGTGAGCCACACGGACGAGTTCAACCGCGTCCTGCTGGAGTTCCTGGCGTCCCTGTGAGACCGGCGGCCGGCCGAGCGTGACACCCGGCCGGCCCGGGCCGTCAGTCGTTGTGGCCGTACTTGGCGATGTACTCCTCGACCAGCTCGCGGGCGCGGCGATCCTCGATCTGCTTCGGCGGATGCTTCGAGAAGTACGCCGCGGGCTCGATGATCGCGCCGGACAGTCCGGCGTCCAGGGCGAGCTTGCAGCAGCGGATCGAGTCGATGGCGACGCCGGCGGAGTTGGGGGAGTCCTCGACCGACAGCCGCACCTCGAGGTT
This sequence comes from Propioniciclava sp., assembly GCA_036803965.1. Taxonomy (GTDB): domain Bacteria; phylum Actinomycetota; class Actinomycetes; order Propionibacteriales; family Propionibacteriaceae; genus Propioniciclava. Next base: position 35,199 of record DAIRTI010000011.1, on the reverse strand, counting down.
CATCGGGACGTCGCCGAAGTGCGTGCTCTCGATGCGCAGGAAGCAGATCTTGTTGTCCTTCTGCCACGGCACGTAGTCGGACGGCCCGACGTGGATGTCGTCGGAGTCGATCGACTGCCCGCGCGCCTCGATCATCGAGGTGACGGCCTCGGTCTTGGAGGTCTTCTTGTCGGCCAGCCGCTCGCGCTCGAGCATGTTGAGGAAGTCGGTGTTGCCGCCGGTGTTCAACTGGTAGGTGTGCAGGATCTGCATGCCGCGGTCCAGGAACAGGTTGGTGAGCGTGCGGTGCAGGATCGTCGCGCCCACCTGGGCCTTGATGTCGTCGCCGACGACGGGTAGGCCGGCGTCCGCGAACTTCTTCGCCCAGGCCTCGTTCGACGCGATGAACACCGGGATGCAGTTGACGAACCCGCAGCCGGCCTCGATGGCGGCGTTCGCGTAGAACTCGGTGGCCTCCTGCGAGCCCACGGGCAGGTAGTTGACGACGATGTCGGCCTTGGCCTTCTTGAGCTCCGCGACCACGTCGACGGGTTGGGCGTCGTCGTCGACCGGGACCAACTCGGCGGTGTACTTGTTGACTCCGTCCAGGCGCGGCCCGCGCTGCACGGTGACGCCCGTGCGCGGCACCTGGGCGAACACGGTGGTGTTGTTGGGGGCGGCGTAGATGGCGTCGGCGACGTCGCAGCCGACCTTGTTGGTGTTGACGTCGAACGCGGCCACGATCTCGATGTCGCGGACGTGGTATCCGCCGAAGCTGGCGTGCATCAGCCCCGGGATGTAGGCGTCGTCGGCGGCGTCCTTGTAGTACTCGATGCCCTGGATCAGCGAGGACGCACAGTTCCCCACTCCGACGACGGCCAACCTGATGGTGCGATTCACGTGCTCTCCTTGTGCGATCCGTTCATTTTCAAGCATCTTGCCACTCGGGCGTCCCTCACGCGAAAAGCATCCGGCAGCTGGTGCCAGGATGGCCCGCATGGCCGTGCGCACCTTGGACGCCGACGGCGTCAGCCAGCTGATCGTCGACGTCTCCGACCGGCTGATCTGGCCGCGGTTCCGGCGGCTGCGTCCCGAGGAGGTTGAGCAGAAGGCGCCCGGCGACCTCGTCACGATCGCCGACCGCGAGGCCGAGGACGCCATCGCCGCCGCCCTGAGGCAGGCCGATCCCGGCGCACTCGTCCTCGGCGAGGAGGCCATCGCGGCCGACCCCGGGCTGCTCGACAGCCTTGACGCCGCCGGTCGCGTCTGGCTCATCGACCCCGTGGACGGCACCGGCAACTTCGCCGCGGGCAACCCCGACTTCGGCACGATGATCGTCGAGCTCGAGTCCGGACGCCCCCGGCGCAGCTGGATCTGGCAGGCCGGACGCCGGCGCATGTTCCAGGCGACCGCCGGCGGGGGCGTCCTCGTGGACGGGCGACCGCTTGCGCCGCCGCACCCTCGGCGTCCTCTGCTCATCGGCGGCGTGACGCCGGAGTTCGCCGCGGTTGCGGGACCAGCTCTGGCGCCGGCCCTGCCCATGACCGGCAGCTGCACCGCCGACTACCCACTGATCGCGCTGGGGGAGCGGGATTACCTCATTCACAACGGCAGACACCCCTGGGACCACCTCCCCGGCATCTGCCTGCTCGGCGAGCTGGGCGGGGTCGTCCGGTTCGCCGACGGCGAGCCCTACCGGCCGCGCTCGGACAACCCGTACCGGCTGATCGCGGCGCGGTCGCCCGAGGTCTGGGACGCCGTCGCGACGTCCGCGCTGGAACTCGCGCGACGCATCGGCGAGGGGTCCGGCGGGGCGGCGGGCGGCGTCCGGACGGACGAACTCAGCGAGGATTGAGGGTCGCGGCGACGATCGCGCCCGGCTCGGGACCCGCCTGGGCCACGATCTCCCCCGCGGCGTCCCAGATGCCCGAGCCGCCTGAGGTCTCGCCGAAGGACCCGGTGACGCCGGCGAACCCCGCGAACACCACCGGGACGCCCATCTTCTGCGCGATCCGGCGGGCGCGAGTGTCGAACTCGCCCAACTCGTCGGGCCGGTGGACGAGCCCGGCCGTGTATAGATCGACGCCCTCGTCACGGGTCTCGCGCAGGTGCTCGAGGATGCGGGTGTCCTTGCAGACGCCGATGCCGACGCGCCAGCCGTCGACGACGATCACGGTCGGGCTCGGACCGGCTACGAACCGCTCGGGCTCGTCGCCGCCGAGGCACATCTTCGCGTAGACGGGGTGGACGCCGGTGCCGGTCACTTCGAGGACGCCGATCCGGGCCGCCCCGCACCACTCGATCGGGGCGCCGACGAGAGCGACGGCGTCCGCCTCGGCGCAGGCCTCGATCAGCGCCGCGAGCGTCGGGTCGTCGGGGGAGATGAGGGGGGCATCGAGCTCGTAGCCGGTCAGCGACAGCTCGGGGAACACGATGAGGCGCGCGCCGGCGCGCCGGACGGCGTCGGCGTGGGCGGCCACGTTGGCCACCAGGTCCTGGCCCACGATCCGCGGCTGGGCCGCCGCAACGCTCAGCGGGAGTGTCACACGGCCAGGCTAGCCCCAGGATCCGCGGGGCGGCTCGGACGTACTAGCCTCGCGCACATGCTGACCCGAGACGACCTTGCCGAAGCCACCTCGATCGTCGCCGAGCACGTGCCGGTGACACCCGCCTACCGGTGGCCCCTGCTGGAGCAGGTCACCGGGACGCCGACCTGGGTCAAGCACGAGGACGCCACCCCGACCGGCGCGTTCAAGGTGCGCGGCGGGCTGGTGTTCGTCCGGCGGCTGCTGGATGCGGGACGCCCCGTGCCCGGCCTGATCGCCGCGACGCGCGGCAACCACGGCCAGTCGGTCGCGTACGCCGGACGCGAGTACGGCCTGCCGGTGACGATCGTCGTGCCCGAGGGCAACAGTCCCGACAAGAACGCGTCGATGGCGGGCTTCGGCGCTCGGCTGATCGTGCACGGACGCGACTTCCAGGAGTCGCTGGAGGAGGCGCTGCGGCTGGCCGAGGTTGAGGGCCTGGTGCCGGTGCCGCCGTTCCACCCCGACTTGATCGCCGGCGTCGCGACCGGGGCCGCGGAGTTGCATGCCCAGGCCGGACGCCTCGACGTCGTCTACGTGCCCGTCGGGCAGGGCTCGGGCATCTGCGCGCACCTCGGCGTCCGCGACCTGCTCGGGGTCGCCACCGAGGTCGTCGGGGTCGTCGCCGACCGCGCGCCGGCCCACGCGCTGTCGTTCGAGGCCGGACGCCCGATCAGCACCCCGGACGCCGACACGTTCGTCGACGGCGTCGCGACCCGGACGCCGATCCCCGAGGCCGTGGAGGCCATGGTCGCTGGGGCGGCCCGGTTCGTCCGGGTGAGCGAGGGGGCCGCCGAGCAGGCGATGGGCGTCCTGTGGCGGACCACCCACCACATGCCCGAGCCGGCGGGAGCGCTGGCGCTGGCCGGGCTCCTCGCCGACACCCGGCGCGCCCCCGACGCCGTCGCGGCCGTCGTCATGACCGGTGGGAACTGCGACGCCGACCTGGTGCGCCGGGTGGTGGGCCTGGGGTAGAGGGCCGGCGAGCTGGTGCGGTCCGCTGCAGGGACAGGGCCCCCGTCCCGCCCTGCTCCGCCGGACGCCGATGGCGTCGTCCGGCTGCGCAATGCCCGTCCGCGCCCTGACGTGGGCCCTGTCCCTTCCGCTCTGCGCGTCAGTCACGTTGGACGCGCAGAGCCTGCTGTCGGAGGTCGGAGCCGACCCGCACGAGTCAGCGTCCGAGGCCGACTCGTCAGTGACAAGGACCCAGTACCGTCGGGCGGGTGACTGCCAATCCTGCCGAACTCGTCGAACACGACCCCGCGTGGGCGGCACGGGCGGCGTCCACGCTCGCAGGACGATCCCTCGGGATGAAGCGAATCATGCGTCCTGGCAACCATCTCCAGCGGCAATCGCAGCAAGGCGCCTGTCAGCCTGCGGCCAGGAGGGCGTCGATCTGGTTGATCGCCAAGGTGGCGCCCTCCTCGATGCCCATCTCGAGCACCTGTTGCAGGGCCTCGGCGGTGTCGTAGCTGGAAACGAAGGTCGCGGCGGTGCCGCCGGCGTCCGGGACGAACGAGTACGCGTTGTGCGAAACCGGCATGTCGTCGCGGGGCTTGAGGTCGTTGTCGGCGAAGCCGTCGTCGAACGTGAAGCCGCCTGGCTCGTCGACCGAGGCGATCCGCCACCAGCCGCCGAAGCGATCACCGTCGGGTCCGGTCATGTAGTAGAGCGACAGGGCGCCGGGGGACAGCTCGTGTTGCACGAACGTCGCCGGGTACGTGGGTGGGCCCCACACCCGCTCGAGCTGGCGGGCGTCGGCGTAAAGCTGCCACACGCGCTCGACGGGGGAGTCGAAATGGGCGGTGATTGTCAGGGTGCGGTTGTCGAGGTCTCGGGTGACGTCGGTCACGGGCATATCAAGGCTCCTGAGTGAGTAGTGCGTCGATCCTGTCGATGCGACCCCGCCACACCGCCTCCAGCTCGTCGAGCATGGAGGCGACCGAGCGGACGGCCGCCACGTCGCCGCTGACGAGTTGCTGCCGGCCGCTGCGACGTTTGGTCAGCAGTCCGGCTCGCTCGAGGACGGCCACGTGCTTCTGCACGGCGGCGAAACTCATGTCGTAGCTCGCCGCGAGGGCGGAGACGGAGTGCTCGCCCGCCAGCACCCGGCGCATGATGTCGCGCCTGGTGCGATCCGAGAGGGCCTGGAACATGGCGTCCGCCCTGTCCTCGCTCGTCTCGCCCACGCCTCCAACCTACAACCATTTAGTTGTACATTGTCAAGACCTCAGACCGCCCCGTGTACGGTCGGGCCCATGGCCGATCGCCTGCAGCCCGACCCCTACACGCCCGGGGCGTTCAGGCTCATGTTCGGCGACACGGCCCAGAGCTACGTCGACCCGGCCGACCCGCTGCGTCTGGAGTTCGAGTACGTGCAACGGCTCTGCGAGGCGCTGGACGCCACCGTCCTGGCCCGCCCCGAGGACGAGCGCGTCCGGGTCGTCCACATCGGCGGCGGGGCGCTGACGATCCCGCGCTGGGTCGAGGCGCGGCGTCCGCACACCGCCCAGATCGTCCTCGAGCCGGACACCGACCTCACCGAGGAGGTCCGCCGTAAGCTGCCGCTCGCCCGCACCTCCGGCGTCAAGGTGCGCGCGACCGGTGGCCGCGAGGGGATCGCGCAGATGCCGCCCGACTACGCCGATGCCGTCGTCCTGGACGCCTTCGCCGGCGCCCGCGTGCCGGCCGACCTGATCACCGCGGAGTTCCTCGACGAGGTCCGTGCCCGCCTGCGGCGCGGCGGCCTGTTCGCCGCCAACGTGACCGACAAGGCCCCCTTCGGCTGGACGAAGCGCCTCGTCGGCGGCGTGGCCGCTCGGTGGGCGTCCGTGCTGGTCAGCGCGGAGCCGGCGACCTGGAAGGGACGCCGGTTCGGCAACCTCGTCGTCCTCGCCTCGGACACCGCCCTGCCCGCCGAGGCGCTGGAGAGGCTGGCGTCCCGCTCGGCCTTCCCGTACCGCATCGTCGCCGGGCGCCAACTCCATCGCTGGCTCGGCGGCGCCCAGGCCTGGACGGACGCCGACGCGCACCCTTCGCCCGAGCCGCCCGGCGGCCGGTCCTGGTTCTCGTGAGCGGGGGCCCAGGGGCGCCGATAGGCTGCCGCCATGTCCGACCGCACCGAGCTCATCGAGCAGATCAAGAATCTCGCCGTCGTCCACGGGAAGGTGACGCTGGCGTCCGGGAAGGAGGCCGACTACTACGTCGACCTGCGCCGGGTCACACTCGACGGCGTGGCGGCCCCGCTCGTCGGACGCGTCATGCGCGAGCTCACCGCCGACTGGTCGTTCGAGGCCGCCGGGGGCCTCACCCTCGGCGCGGACCCGGTCGCGGTCGCCATGCTGCACGCCGCCGCAGCGGAGGGGCAGCGCCTGGACGCCTTCGTCGTCCGCAAGTCCGCCAAGGAGCACGGCCTGCAGCGCCAGATCGAGGGCACTGCGGTGGCGGGGCGTCCGGTGCTCGTCGTCGAGGACACCTCCACCACCGGCGGGTCGGTCATGACGGCCGTGGACGCCGTTCGTGCGGCCGGCGGCCAGATCGTCGGCGTCGCGGTGATCGTCGACCGCGACACCGGCGCCCGCGAGCGCATCGAGTCGGAGGGCCTGCAGTACCGCGCCGCCTTCGGCCTCGCCGATCTCGGTCTCGATTAGGGCTTGCCCTTTCACTAGGCTGGCCACGCACCGACCGAAGGGACCCACCATGCAAGCGCTCGGCTGGATCTTCGTGATCCTGGTCATCCTCGTCATCGCGGCCGTGGTCTGGGCCGTCAGCGCCTACAACGGCTTCGTCAAGCAGCGGAACATGATCCAGGAGTCCTGGCGGCAGATCGACGTCGAACTCAATCGGCGCTACGAGCTCATCCCCAACCTGGTCGAGACCGTCCGGGCCTACTCGGCGCACGAGCGCAACACGCTCGAAGAGGTCACCCGGCTGCGCAACCAGGCCGCAGCGCTCGCCCAGCGCGGTGGCTCGGTGCCCGACGAGCAGCGCGCCGAGGTCGAAGGCGCACTGTCGGGTGCCGTCCACAACCTGCTGGTGAGCGTCGAGGCGTACCCCGAGCTGCGCAGCAACACGAACTTCCTCGAGCTGCAGCGCGAGCTGTCCGACACCGAGGATCGCATCGCCGCCGGACGTCGCTTCTACAACGCCAACGTCCGCAACTACAACACCCGCGTCGAGAGCGTCCCGAGCAACGTCATCGCGAACAGCTTCAAGTTCGAGAAGGCCGCTTACTTCGAGGTCAACGACCAGGCCGTCCGGAAGGCGCCCGACGTCAACTTCGGCGAGATCAGCTACCGCGGCGACTCGTCCCGTATCAACGAGCCGTCGCGCGATCCGCGCCCGGCGGTGCCGGCGTCCGACCCGAACGCCCTGCCCAACCCGCAGGACTACCAGCCCTACCAGGCCCCCCAGCAGCCGGCTCCTCAGCAGAACCCGCAGCAGGGCCAGCCGCCGCAGCAGGGCTACCAGCAGCCTCCCGCCGGCGGCTACACCCCGCCGAGCTGAGTGGCGCCGAGCTGGGTCGTCAGTCCCTGACGGACTCGCGGGCGGCTCGGCGGCGCTCCTTGACGATCTCGAAGACCATCGGAAGCACCGAGATCGCCACGATGAGGATCAGCGCGGTGTCGAGGTTGTCCTTGATGAGCGAGACGTTGCCGAGGAAGTAGCCGAGCAGCGTCACGCCCACGGCCCAGATCACGGCGCCGATGCCGGTCCAGGTGATGAAGTGCCGGAACGTCATGCCGGCCGCGCCGGCGACCATCGTGACGAAGGTGCGCACGAACGGGACGAACCGCCCCAGCACCAGGGCCTTCGACCCGTAGCGCTCGAAGAACGCGTGGGCGTCGGCGAGGTGCTTGGCGCTGAAGATGCGGCCCACCAGCCCCGGACGCGGCTTGAACAGCCACGGCGAGAGCCGCATGCCAACCCAGTAGCCGACGACGTTGCCCAGCACGGCTGCGATCAGCAGGATCGTGATCGCCGTGATCAGCGTGCCCACCTCGCCGAGCCCGAAGAGCCGGATGCCCTCCTTCTGCGCGATGAACATGCCCACCGCGAACAGCAGCGAGTCGCCGGGCAGGACGGGGAAGATCGCACACTCGATGAAGATGATCAGCGTTGCCACCGCCAGGAAGGCCGTCCCGAAGGTCTGGAACAGCCAGGCCGGGTCCATGAAGTTGCCGGCGAGCGGGATGAGCGCTGGGAGAGGGTTCACGGACGGCAACGATACCCTGAGGCCCCGTGGACTCCCTCAGTGTTGATGACCTGGCGGCCGCCGCCGGACCCGGAGTGGGGCCCCATCCAAGGCCCTGGCCGGACGATCCGCGCCTCGATCCGGAGCTGCTCGCCGAGGGCGATCACCGCAACGTCGCCGACCGCTACCGCTACTGGAGGGTCGAGGCGATCGTCGCCGACCTGGACGCCCGCCGCCACCCGCTGCACGTCGCGATCCAGAACTGGGAGCACGACTTCAACATCGGCTCGATCGTCCGGACGGCCAACGCCTTCAACGTCGCCGGCGTCCACATCCTCGGACGCCGCCGCTGGAACCGCCGCGGCGCCATGGTCACCGACCGCTACCTGCACGTGCGGCACCACGAGACGGTAATCGGCTTCGCCGAATGGGCGGACGCCGCCGGCGTCACCCTGGTCGGGGTCGACAACCTGCCGGGCAGCGTGCCGCTGGAGACGGCGTCCCTGCCCCGCGACTGCTGCCTCGTCTTCGGCTCGGAGGGGCCCGGTCTGACGGCCGAGGTCGTGGACGCCTGCGCCTGCCTGGTCGCGATCAGCCAGTACGGCTCGACCCGCTCGCTCAACGCGGGCGCCGCGGCCGCGATCGCGATGTACCACTGGGCCCTGCAACACGCCGGCTGACCGGCCCCGGTTACCATGGCCGGCATGACGTGGACGCCGCCGCTGCCGGCCGGGGGAGTGCCCCAGGCGACCGCACCGCCGCCGCCAGCGGCGTCCGGGCAACTCGCACCCACGGCGTCCGGCTGGAACGTGGACTATCCGGTGTTCTTCGTGCCCGAACTGGCGCAGGCGAAGGTGGTGGCCGCCCGGCGCAACCGCACCTCGCGGATCATCTCGCTCGCCATCTCGATCGCGATCGTGGTCGCCCTCTACGCGTTCTTCGCCAAGGAGTTGGGCACGCTCACCTGGCCGATCGTGGTGATCTCAGTCGGTCTGCCGCTGGGCTACCTGGCGTGGGCGATCGTGAAGGAGGTCGTGACGAGGCGGGAAGCGTCCGGGGTGGGGCCGGGCCTGGCGCTCGGCATCGGACGCGCCGGCCTGCTGCTGCACACCGGCTGGCTGCCCTGGCATGAGGTCGGCGCCCTGAAGTGCGTGAGCCGGCGGCTGGGCCGCAGCGACGACCTGAAGGTGATCGCCCGGGACGGCGCCACGGTCGCGCTGCCGCTGGCGTACCTCTCGGCGAAGCCGGCCACCGTGGACGGCGCCGTCAAGGCCCTCTCAGGCGGGCGCTGCCGGCTCGACTTCTCCAGGCTCGACGCCTGATCCCACGCAAACCGCTAGCCCGAAGGCTGATCGCGTCGACGCTGGGGCGCCCGTTTTGGTTGAATGGTGCCCGTTGCGGCGTCCGTTCCTGCTGGAGCGGGCAATCACTCGACTCCGAGGAGAGAACATGCCCATTGCAACCCCCGATGCCTACGCCGAGATGATCGATCGCGCGAAGTCGAAGGGCTTCGCCTACCCGGCGATCAACGTCACCTCGTCCCAGACCCTCAACGCCACGATCAAGGGCTTCGCGGACGCCGGCTCCGACGGCATCATCCAGTTCTCGACCGGCGGCGCCGAGTACGCGTCCGGCCAGTACGTGAAGGAGATGGTCACGGGCGCGGTCGCCCTGGCCGAGTTCGCCCACGTCGTCGCGGCGAAGTACCCGATCAACATCGCGATCCACACTGACCACTGCCCCAAGGACAAGCTCGACACCTACGTGCGTCCGCTGATGGCGATCTCGGCCGAGCGCGTCAAGGCCGGCCGCGACCCGCTGTTCCAGTCGCACATGTGGGACGGCTCGGCCGTCACCCTCGCCGAGAACCTGCAGATTGCCGAGGAGCTGCTCGCGCAGGCCCAGTTCAACAAGCAGATCCTCGAGGTCGAGATCGGCGTCGTGGGCGGCGAGGAGGACGGCGTCGTCGGCGAGATCAACGACAAGCTGTACAGCTCGCCCGAGGACGCCCTTGCCACCGCCGAGGCCCTCGGCCTGGGCGAGAAAGGCCGCTACATGACGGCGTTCACGTTCGGCAACGTCCACGGCGTCTACAAGCCGGGCGCGGTCAAGCTGCGTCCCGAGATCCTCAAGGAGATCCAGGACGCCGTCGGCGCCAAGTACGGGAAGGACAAGCCGTTCGACATGGTCTTCCACGGCGGGTCCGGCTCGTCGGAGCAGGAGATCGCGGACGCCGTCAGCTACGGCGTGATCAAGATGAACGTCGACACGGACACCCAGTACGCGTTCAGCCGCCCGGTGGCCGACTGGATGTTCAAGAACTACGACGGTGTCCTGAAGGTCGACGGCGAGGTCGGCAACAAGAAGCAGTACGACCCGCGCGCGTGGGGCAAGGCGGCCGAGGCGGCCATGGCGGCCCGCGTGTTCCAGGCCTGCAAGGACCTGGGCTCGGTCGGCACGCACGCCTGAGCGTCGCCGGGTAGATCCGGCCCGGTTCGAGCGCTCCTCGGAGCGCGACGCGGCCGGTGATTCCTGATACTGGAGGGTTGTGGTCCGACTACGGACCACAACCCTCCAGTCTGTTCTTGGGGTCCCCGTCCGAGGGCCCGTGCCGGGCCGGCCTCAGGCCGCGTGGCGCGGGGCGTAGGGCAGGAACCGCCGGGCGACGCGTCCCAGTAGCAGGCCGAGTTCGTGGATGCCGAGCAGCCGGACCATCCCCAGAAAGACCAGGGCGAACAGGACGCCGCCGCCGGCCAGCGCGACCGCCGACTGCACGAGCCCGTGCCCGGCGAACTGGCGCGCGGCCTCGACGGCCGCCCAGGTCAGCACCCCGGGCACCAGGGCCGCGACGGCCAGCCGCATGCCGAGCGAGCGCAGGCGCCGCAACGGGATGCCGCCCAGCTGCCGCTGGGCCAGGAACAGGAATACCAACCCCGCCACCGCGTTGCCCACGGTCTGCCCCGCGCTGACGACGGCGACGCCCGCGGCGTCCGGCAGGAACAGGATCAGCCCCGCCGCTGCCAGCTGCACCCCGGTGACGATGGCCTGGAAGACCAGGTAGGTGCGGCCGTCCTCGCGGGCGGTGGCGAAGCGCTGCTGGAGGGCGGTGATGGCGTAGGGCACCAGGCCGAGCGACATCAGCGAGAACGACAGGGCGATGGCGCGGATGGACGCCTCGTCCAGGCCAGGGTTCAGCAGCGCGCAGCCCGGCACGGCCAGCGCGATCGCCGCGGCGGTCAGCGGGATCATCGCCAGCAGCGGCAGGGTCAGCCCGCGGTCGACGTCGGCGCGCAGCGCGGGGGTGTCGTCCTTCTGGGCCGAGCGGGTCATCCGGGGCAGCAGGGCGGTCAGGATCGACACGGTCACGACCCCGTGCGGGACCATGAAGATCGTGAATGCGAGCAGGTAGACGTTCAGGCCCGGCACGAGGTGGCCCGCCAGCCGCGCCCGCTCGCTGACCGTGTTGATCGCGGCCTGCGTGACCAGCCCGCCCAGCTGGGCGATCAGGACTGCGGCGATCATCCAGCCGGCGACCCTGGCCGACGACCGGAACCCGTGCCCCCGCAGCCTGAAGTTGGGACGCCACCGGTACCCGACCCCGCGCAGCGCGGGCAGCAGCGCCAGCGCCTGCACGACGATGCCGAGCGTCGAGGTGCCTGCGAGCAGCCAGATCATGCCCGGCGTCCAGCGTTCGGCCGGCGCCTGCGCGACGAACAGCCGCAGGAAGACCGCCATGCCGGCGATCTGGACCACGTTGGCGAGCGCGGGCGTCCACATGACGAGGCCGAAGCGTCCGTGCACGTTGAGCACCTGCGACCAGATCGCGTACGCGGCGTAGAAGAAGATCTGCGGCATGCACAGGTAGGCGAACGCGATGCCCAGGTCGCGCGCCGAGCCCTGCAGGCCGAGCAGCGTGATGAGCGGGGCCGCCAGCGCGGTGGCCGCGATCGTCACGACGCCCACGAGCACGAACGCCGCGGTCAGCAGCGCGTCGATGGCGTCCGACCCACCGTCGGTCCGGCGCAGCGCGCGCGTCAGCTGCGGGATCAGGATCGCCGTCAGGACCCCCGACTGCAGCATGATGAAGATGATGTTCGGCAGCGTGTTGGCGCTCTGGAACGCTGAGGACGCCCCGCCCATGCCTCCGATGCAGAACCCCAGCAGTGCGTTGCGGACGACCCCCAGCACCCGGGAGACCATCGACCCGGACGCCATCAGCGCGCTCGAGCGGCCGAGGCCGGCGTCCGTCGAAGTCACGGCCCCAAGCATGCCAGCGCGGCCCGGACGCCCCGGGCGCGACCGCACGCGTGGCGTCCATCTCGGCGCGGGGGAGGCAGGGGTCCGGTAGGCTGCCGCGGTAAGGGCCCGCGCGAGGAGCGCCGGGCCTTCGTGCTGACGAGGGAGTTGTCATGCCGGGCATCGTGGTCATCGGTTCGCAATGGGGCGACGAGGGCAAGGGCAAGTGCACCGACCAGCTGGGCGACCGCACCGACTACACGGTGCGTTACTCAGGCGGCAACAACGCCGGCCACACCGTCGTGGTCAACGGCGAGAAGTTCGCGATGCACCTGCTGCCGTCAGGCGTCCTCAACCCGGGCATTCCGGCGATCGGCAACGGCGTCGTCATCGACCTCGAGGTGCTGTTCAACGAGATCGACAACCTGACCGCTCGCGGCGTCGACCTGTCCCGGCTCATCGTGAGCGCCAACGCGCACATCATCACCCCTTACCACCGCACGATCGACCGGGTCACCGAGCGTTTCCTGGGGAAGAAGAAGATCGGCACCACCGGACGCGGCGTCGGCCCGGCGTACGCCGACAAGATCAACCGCATGGGCATCCGCGTGCAGGACCTGCTCGACGAGCGCCTGCTCCGCGAGAAGGTCGAGGCCGCGCTGGTCCAGAAGAACCAGCTGCTCGTGAAGCTGTACAACCAGCGGGCGATCGACCCCGACGAGGTTGCCGACCACCTGCTGTCGTTCGCCGGACGCGTCCGCCCGATGATCCGCGACGTGGCGCGCGAACTGAACGACGCGCTCGACGCGGGCAAGGTCGTCCTGTTCGAGGGCGCCCAGGCGCACCACCTCGACATCGACCACGGCACCTACCCCTACGTGACCTCGTCGAACCCGACCGCCGGCGGCGCCTGCACCGGCTCGGGTGTCGGCCCGACCCGCATCGACCGCGTCATCGGCATCGCGAAGGCCTACACGACTCGCGTCGGCGAGGGTCCGTTCCCCACCGAGCTCCTGGACGCCGATGGCGACCGCCTGCGCGCGGCCGGCGGCGAGTTCGGCACGACCACCGGACGCCCCCGCCGCTGCGGCTGGTTCGACTCGTTGATCGTCGAGCAGTCGGTGGCCTACAACGGCATCACCGACATCTTCCTGACCAAGCTCGACATCCTGACGGGCTGGGAGAAGATCCCGGTCTGCGTGGCGTACGAGATCGACGGCGAGCGCCGGCCGCACCAGCCGGTGCTGGTGGACGAGTTCGCCAAGGCGCGTCCCGTCTACGAGTACCTCGACGGCTGGACGGAAGACATCTCCCACTGCCGCTCGTTCGACGAACTGCCCGCCAACACGCAGGCCTACGTCCGCCGGCTCGAGGAGCTGTGCCGCTGCCGCATCTCCGGCATCGGCGTCGGTCAGGGCCGCGAGCAGGTCATCATGCTCCACGACCTGATCGACTGACGACCCACTCGAGCGCCACCGTCGACGGCGCGATCCGGGACTGTGTCACACTCGACCCCCGAATTCGGCCGAAACGGGCCACTTGGGGCTATCGAGTGTGACGTACTCCCGGTCGAGGGGTTACGGACAGGACGCGATCGGCGTCAGGCCCTCGAGCTTGACGACCCGCCAGTGCCCGCCGGACCACACCAGGTGGGCGGTGCCGCCGGTGGCGCGCTTGGACGGGTCAGCGGGCGCGATGGTCTTGCCGGAGGCGTCCGTGACCGTCACCCCGCTGGCGTTGGCGCAGAAGTCGGCGGTCGCCTTGCCGGTGGCCTTGTCGACGCCGCCGGGGCTGAACGACTCGACGCTCGTCGAGCCCGTCTGCTTGTAGCCCTTCGCGGCGTAGTCGGCGGCCTGCTTCGTCCAGGACGCCAGCACGTCGCCCGCCATCGTGTCCTTCATCGCCTGGGTGGGCGCGCCCTTGCCGCCCGCCTGCAGGATCTGGTCGACCGCCGCGTAGTAGGCCATGAACCCCGGCATCAGCTGGGCGGCGATCTGCGCGTCGACCGGCTGGCCGGTGGTGGACCCGGTGTCGGCGACCGAGGGCTCCGGCGTGGCCGGCTCGGTCGCCATCGGGATCGTCGGGGTGACTTCGGGGGACGCCGATTCGGTCGGCACGGAGACGCTGGGCTGGGCGCTGGTCGGCACCGTCGCCGGCAGCGTCGAGGCGGGGGTGACGGCGCAGCCCGCGAGGAGCGCGGCGCACGCGAGGACGGCCAGTGGAAGGCGCCTGGCAGGAAGGGTCATGGCTGCCATGGTGCCAGGCGCCTCGGCGTCCGCACGGGTTCCGCGCCGGTGGCGGCGTCGTCCGGGGGAGCAAATAGGCTGGCGTCCGTGAGCCTGAACGGAAGCATCATCGAACTGAGCGCGGGCGAGTACACCGCCACGCTGGCGTCCTCGGGGGCGACCCTGGTGGCGCTCAAGCACGCCGGACGCGACCTCGTCGTGCCCTTCGACCCCGCGACCGAGATCGGCCTCGGCTACTGCGGACGCACCCTCGCCCCGTGGCCGAACCGCATCTCGGACGCCCGCTACACCTTCGACGGCGCCGAGCACGCGGTGCCCGTCAACGAGCCCGCGACCGGCGCCGCGCTGCACGGGCTGGCCTGCTTCGAGAACTGGGCCGTCTCCTCGATAGGGCCGCAGTCGGTCTTCTTCGCTCTCGAGCTGCCACGCACCGACGGCTACCCGTTCGACCTGCGGCTGTCCGCGCGCTACCTGGTGGACGCCGACGAGGGCCTGTTCGCCCTGGTGTCGGCCACGAACCAGGGCCGGACCGACGCGCCGGTCGGGCTCTCGACGCACCCCTACCTGACCTGCGGCGTCCCCGTCGACGAGTGTGTCTTCGGCCTGGACGCCGCGCAGGTGCTGCTGGTCGACGAGAGGATGCGTCCCGCGGGGCTGGCCGATGTCGACGACACCGCCTTCGACTTCCGCACGCCGGCATTCCTGGATGGACGCCACGTCGACAACGCCTACACCGGTCTGCCCGAGGGGGGCTGGATCGTCGTCCTCACGCACCCCGAGCGGGGCGGCGTCACGCTGGCGTCCGACGCGCCCTGGGTGCAGGCGTTCACCGGCGACATCCCCGGGCTCGACCGCGGCGGCGTCGCCGTCGAGCCGATGACCTGCCCGCCGGACGCCTTCAACAGCCATCCCGACGACGTGCGGCTGCATCCCGGCGAGACCCGGACGCTGCGCTACGCGATCCGGGCGGTCTGAGAGGCGCCCGGACGCCGCCGCTAGGCTGCCGCGCGTGACCGACCTCAGAGTCCTCGTCCTCGGCAACGGCGGACGCGAGCACGCCCTGGCCCTCGCGCTGTCGCGCGATCCCTCGGTGACGGCCCTGCACTGCGCCCCCGGCAACCCGGGCACGGCGTCGGTCGCGACCAACCACCCCGTGGACCCCTGCTCGGGCGACGCCGTCGTCGCGCTGGCCCGGTCGCTGGCGGTGAACCTGGTCGTCGTCGGCCCCGAGGCGCCGCTGGTAGCGGGGGTCGCGGACGCCGTCCGTGCCGCGGGCATCGCCTGCTTCGGTCCGTCGGCCGAGGCCGCCCGGCTCGAGGGCTCCAAGCGGTTCGCCAAGGAGATCATGGCCGCGGCCGACGTGCCGACCGCCGAGTCGGTGTACTGCACCACGCTGGCCGAGATCGAGGCGGCGCTCGACCGGTTCGGCCCGCCCTACGTGGTCAAGGCCGACGGGCTCGCCGCCGGCAAGGGCGTCATCGTCACCTCCGACCGGGACGCCGCACTCGCCCACGCCGCCGGCTCGCTTCCGGCCGTGGTGGAGGAGTACCTGGACGGCCCCGAGGTGTCGCTGTTCGCGATCACGGACGGCCGGGTCTCGCTGCCGCTCCAGCCGGCCCAGGACTTCAAGCGCGTCGGCGACGGCGACGCCGGCCCCAACACCGGCGGCATGGGCGCCTACACCCCGCTGCCCTGGGCGCCCGAGGGTCTGGTGGACGCCATCATGGCCCGCGTCGTCGACCCGACGGTCGCCGAGCTGGCCCGCCGGGGGACGCCGTTCGTCGGCCTCCTCTACGCCGGCCTCGCGCTGACGTCGCGCGGCTTGCGGGTGGTCGAGTTCAACTGCCGCTTCGGCGATCCCGAGACCCAGGCCGTCCTCGCGATGCTCGACTCCCCGCTCGGAGAGGTCCTGGACGCAGCCGCGTCCGGCCGCCTGGACGAAATCGGCGACCTGCGCTGGAAGCCTGGCGCGGCCGTGATCGTCGTGCTGGCGGCGAACGGCTACCCGGGCGTCCCCGACAAGGGCGGACGGATCGCGGGGCCGCGCCTGTTCGCCACCGAGGACGACGTGTCGATCCTCCACGCCGGCACGGCCCTGGACGCCTCGGGCGCGCTGGTGGCGTCCGGCGGCCGCGTGCTGGGGGTGGTCGCGACGGCGTCCGACCTGACCGGGGCCCGCGACCGCGCCTACGCGGCGGTGGACGCCCTCGACGCGCCGAGCCTGTTCTGCCGGCACGACATCGCGCTCGCCGCGGCCGAGGGCCGCATCGCGACGCCCCTGCTGTAGAAGGTTCGGTTCAGCGCATGGCCTCTTGGGCGGTGGCGTACCAGCCGCGGACGTCGCTGGCCGAATCGTCGCCCAGGTCGGTGAACTCGAGCACCGTCGCCGTCCCGATCTCGGGGATGGCGTAGTCGAGCCGATCGACCCGCCCGTCGGGATCGTCGGAACTGCCGCCGCCGATGTAATGGAAGGCCATGTA
Source organism: Propioniciclava sp. (assembly GCA_036803965.1). GTDB lineage: Bacteria > Actinomycetota > Actinomycetes > Propionibacteriales > Propionibacteriaceae > Propioniciclava. Next base: position 18,479 of record DAIRTI010000011.1, on the reverse strand, counting down.
GGCACTGCCCTGAGGGGGTACTCGGAGCTGCTGGAGCGGCTGGGCCCTGTCGCGCCCCACCTCGAACTTCTCGCCGTTGCCCTTCGTCGCCGTGATCGTCGGCAAGTTGGCCAAGGTGAGCACGCTGTCGTCGCAGTTGTGCACGGTCACCAGCACCCAGCGGTTCCCCAAGGCCGGCTCGACCGGCGACACCTCGATGGCCGGCATGCCGGCGCCGCCCGGGCACAGAGGCGCACGGACGGAGCGGTTCCGGTCGGGCGCCGGCGCGGCGACGGTGTTGACCGCGGTGGGTGTCGGCGCCGACGTGGCGGGATAGGTCGCGGCGCCGGTCGGACTCGTGGTCTGCGACGCCTCGCCGGCTCGGAGGAAGGGCACCACCGAACCGGCGACCAGGATGGCCAGCAGCCCCGCGCCCAGGACCCCGAGCCGCAGGGCCTGGTGGGGACGTTCCTGCCGTCCACTGGGCGCTGAACTCGGGGACGCCGGCGGCTGCTTCCAGGTGTGGTCCGGTGGGGGTGAACTGGGCACGCTCTCAGCCAAGCATTGTCGAGCGCCGTCGGCATCAGACTGCAGGACGTTTCAGGAGCTGGGCGTGCGTGGTCAGCCGTCCGGGCGACGGGAGGGGCGTGGGAGACTGAGACTCCCGTCCGGCAAGGAGCGCCCATGACCGTCCCGAACGTGCTGGCGATGCGGTACGCGTCCCCGGCGATGCGCGCGCTGTGGAGCCCCGAGGGCAAGATCGTCGCGGAGCGGCGCCTGTGGCTCACCGTGCTGGAGGCCCAGCGCGACCTCGGGGTCGACTTCGGCGGTGCCGATCCGGACGCCGTCCTGGACGCCTACGCACGGGTCGTCGAGGACGTCGACCTCGCCTCGATCGCCGCCCGCGAGCGGGTCACCCGCCATGACGTGAAGGCCCGCATCGAGGAGTTCAACGCGCTGGCCGGCCACGAGCACGTCCACAAGGGCATGACCTCGCGTGACCTCACCGAGAACGTCGAACAGTGGCAGGCGCTGAGCTCGTTGAAGCTGGTCCGCGAGCGCATCGTCACGGTCGCGGTGGCCCTGACCCGGCTCGCCGTCCAGTACCGGGACCTCGCCATGGTCGGACGCTCCCACAACGTCGCCGCGCAGGTCACCACCCTCGGCAAGCGATTCGCGACGGCCGCCGACGAGCTGCTCATCGCGTACGACCGGGTCGACGGCCTGATCGCCCGCTATCCGGCCCGCGGCATCAAGGGACCCATGGGCACCGCCCAGGACATGCTCGACCTCCTCGGCGGCGACGCCGCCAAGCTGGCCGAGCTCGAGGCCCGCGTGGCGGCGTCCCTCGGCTTCGAGCGGGTGCTCGACTCGACCGGCCAGGTCTACCCCCGGTCCCTCGACTACGACGTCGTCACCGCGCTCGCCCAGGTCGCCGCGGCGCCCTCGAACGTAGCGACCACGATCCGGCTGATGGCCGGCCAGGAGCTGGTCACCGAGGGCTTCAAGGAGGGCCAGGTCGGCTCCTCGGCGATGCCGCACAAGATGAACACCCGCTCCTGCGAGCGTGTCAATGGGCTGGCCGTGATCCTGCGCGGCTACGTGTCGATGGTCGGCGAGCTGGCCGGTGACCAGTGGAACGAGGGCGACGTCTCCTGCTCGGTCGTGCGGCGCGTCGCACTACCCGACGCCTTCTACGCCCTGGATGGCCTGTTCGAGACCTTCCTCACCGTCTGCGCCGAGTTCGGCGCCTTCCCGGCCGTCATCGAGGCCGAGCTGCAGCGCTACCTGCCGTTCCTCACCACGACGAAGGTGCTGATGGCGGCCGTCCGCGCCGGCGTCGGACGCGAGACCGCCCACGAGGCCATCAAGGAGCACGCCGTCGCCGTCGCCCTCGCCATGCGGCAGGGGGCTCGCGCCAACGACCTGCTCGACCGCCTCGCCGCCGACGCCCGCCTCGGCCTCGACCGCGCGTCCCTGGACGCCGCCCTCGCCGACCCCCTCGCGCTGTCCGGCGCCGCCCGCGACCAGGTGGACGCCGTCGCCGCCCGCGTCGCCGCCCTCGCCGCCGAGCATCCCGAGGGCGCGTCCTACCAGCCGGGCGAGGTCCTCTAGCCCGGACGCCGAGGGCTTCACTCGGTGACCGGGTGCTCCTCGCGCTCGGAGGTGTGCTCCTGCGGCACCTCCTCCGGGACGCTCGGGCTGGACGCGTTGGGCTGGCCGTAGGTCGTGCAGATCATGTGGGCGACCAGGGCGGTCCAGCCCGTCTGGTGGGACGCCCCCAGCCCCTCCCCGGTATCCCCGTCGAAGTACTCGCTGAAGGTGATGTGGTCGTCCCAGAGCGGCCCGGACCGGTGGTCGCGCGGCGCACCGGGACGCCGCCCGTCGGGTCCGCGGCGGAACAGCCCGATCAGCCGGTGCTCGATCTCCCCGGCCACGTGGCCCAGCGGGACCCGGTGCCCCGAGCCGGTCGGCAGCTCGACCCTGAGGTCGCGCCCCGCCCCCTCCGCGTACACCCGCAAAGAGTCGACGAGCAGCATGTTGATCGGCATCCAGACCGGGCCTCGCCAGTTCGAGTTGCCGCCGAAGAGCGGCAGCGTCGACTCGGCGGGGTCGTAGGCGATCGACATCTGGGTGCCCACGACGTCGATCGTCTGCCCGCCCCGGTAGGCCGCGGACAACGACCGGACGCCGTGCGGCGAGAGGAACTCGTCCTCGTCGAGCATGTGGGCCAGCAGGCGTGCGTACCGGTCGGGACGCACCAGCGCCAGCGTCAGGTGCTCGCCGCCCAGGCCCGTGAACTGCATGAGGTCGGAGCTCGCCGTGGCCCACTTCCGCTGGACCCACCGGAGGCGTTCGGTGAAGTCGTGCAGTTCCTGGCCCACCCACTCCGGCGCCAGCGCGACGGCGAGCATCGGCAGCAGCCCCACGAGCGAGCGGACCTTGAGCTGCTGGGACGAGCGCTCCTGAACGTTGACCAGCACGTCGTAGAAGAAGCCGTCCTCCTCGTCCCACACCGACTGCTTGGCCGGGCCGAAGGCGTCCATGGCGACCGCGAGCGCGACGAACCGCTCCAGGAACGTGGTGGCGAGGTCGTCCCACGACGCATCGCGCCGCGACAGCTCCAGGGCGATCCGCAGCATCGACAGGCAGTAGAACGCCATCCAGCTGGTGGCGTCCGACTGCTCGAGCAGGAAGCCGTCGGGCACCTCCTTGGACCGGTCGAACAGCCCGATGTTGTCCATGCCGAGGAAGCCGCCCTCGAACAGGCCCGACCCGTCCTCGTCCTTGCGGTTGACCCACCAGCCGAAGTTGAGCAGGAGCTTGCTGAAGACGCGCACCAGGAACTCGTGGTCGGTGGCCCCGTCGAGCGCGTACACCTGCCAGGCGGCCCACGCGTGCACCGGGGGGTTGACGTCGGAGAGCGCCCACTCGTACGCCGGCAGCTGCCCGTCGGGGTGCTGGGCCCACTCGCGGCAGAGCAGGATCAGCTGGCTCTTGGCGAACGCCGGGTCGACGTGGGCCAGCGCAGCGCAGTGGAAGGCCAGGTCCCAGGCGGCGAACCAGGGGTACTCCCAGGCGTCCGGCAGCGAGATGACGTCGGCGAGATAGAGGTTGCGCCAGTCGTGATTGCGGCCCTCCAGCCGGGACGCGGGCGGCGGTGGCGTCGCCGGGTCGCCCTGCAGCCAGTCGGTCACGCCATACCGATAGAGACGCCGCCCCCACAGCAGCCCGGCGAACGCCCGCCGGGCCACGTGGAAGTCCTCAGGCGTGACGGACGCCGGGATCACCGCCCGGTAGAACTCGTCCGACTCGGCCCGCCGGTCGTCCAGGATGCGCTCGAAGACCTCCCCGAACATCGGACCCGCCAGGGGCTCGTCGGCCAGCCGCAGGTTCACCACCACGGTCTGGCCAGGCGCGACGGCATCGAAGTGGTAGCGCAGCGCCGTCTTGGTGCCCGTCCGCCCGGGGTTCAGCAAGGAGGGGTCGCCGTGGACGATCGCCCGGTCGACCGCGCTCTTCGGATACGGATGGCTGTTGCTCTCGGCCCCGAAGACCGCGACCTCGTCGGTCTCGTTGTCGCAGAACAGCACCTCCGGACGCCCCTGGGCGAACAGCCGGTAGCGGCCGAGGTAGCCGTGGTCGGCCTCCAGCACCACCTGCCCGGCCATGCCCCACTCGGGCGGCCGCAGCTCCGAGATCGTCGCGACCCGGTCGTCGCGCCCCCACGACCAGGTGTTGCGGAACCACAGCTGCGGCACGATGTCGAGCGGTGCGGCGTCCGGGCCCTGGTTGGTCGCCTCGATCCGGACGCAGACGTCATCCGGGGCCGCCTTCGCGTGCGTCACCACGACGTCGAAGAACCGGTTCTCGTCCAGCACCCCCGTATCCACGAGCTCGTACTCACGGTCCGCGCGCCCGCGGCGTCCGTTCTCGGCGACGAGGTCGGCGTAGGGGAAGGCGGCCTGCGGGTAGCGGTAGAGCATGGCGGCGTAGCTGTGGGTGGGGGTGGCGTCGAGGTCCCACCAGTACTCCTTGACGTCCTCGCCGTGGTTGCCCTGGTCGTTGGTGAGCCCGAAGAGGCGCTCCTTGAGCCGGTCGTCGTGGCCGTTCCACAGCGCGACGGCCAGGTTGAGGAAGCCGTAGCGGTCGCACAGACCGGCGATCCCGTCCTCGCCCCAGCGGTAGGTGCGCAGGTGGGCGTGGTCGAACGGGAAGTATCTCCACGGACGCCCGTCGGCGGAGTAGTCCTCGCGCACGGTTCCCCACTGGCGCGCCGAGAGGTAGGGGCCCCACAGCCGCCACGGGTCTCCGTCGCTCGGCGCCTCGGCCAGCCGGCGGCCCTCGGCGGTGGTCTCCACGGCGTCCTTCGGCATGTCATCACCAGTGTCCAGACGGCGTCCGGCGGAAACCTCCGAGCCCATTAGCATCAAGGCCGTGACGGATCCCTACGGCCTCGACCTGCCGCTCCTGCACGCCGGCAAGGTGCGCCGGCTCTACGACCTCCCGGACGCCGACGGCGTCGGCCGCATGCTCATGGTCGCCACCGACAACATCTCGGCGTTCGACTACGTGCTCGCCACGCAGATCCCCGACAAGGGGGCGATCCTCAACCAGCTCTCGTTGTGGTGGTTCGGCCAGTTCGCCGACGTGCCCAACCACGTGCTGTCCACCGACGTCCCGGACGCCGTCCGCGGCCGCGCGGTCGTCGTCGAGAAGCTCGCCATGATCCCCGTCGAGGCCGTGGCCCGCGGTTACCTCACCGGGTCGGGCTGGGCCGAGTACCGCCAGTCCCGAACCGTCTGTGGCGTCGAACTGCCCCCCGGCCTCCGCGACGGCGACCGGCTGCCCGAGCCGATCTTCACCCCGGCCGCCAAGGCCCCGCTCGGCGAGCACGACGAGAACATCGACTACGCCACGCTCGTCGCGCGCCACGGCGAGGCGACGGCGTCCGAGCTGCGCGACGCCACCTTGGCCATCTACTCCCGCGCCGCCGAGATCGCACGCACCCGCGGCATCATCCTCGCCGACACCAAGTTCGAGTTCGGACGCCGCCCCGACGGCACCCTCGTCCTGGCCGACGAGGTGCTGACCCCCGACTCCTCCCGCTTCTGGGACGCGGCCCTCTGGCGTCCGGGCGAGTCGCTGCCGAGCTTCGACAAGCAGTACGTCCGCGACTGGCTGACCACGGCGTCCGGCTGGGACAAGACCTCCGGCGAGGCCCCGCCGCCGCTGCCGCCCGACGTCGTGGACGCCACCCGCGCCCGCTACGTCGAGGCGTACGAGCGCCTGACCGGGACGCCGTTCGTCCCGTCCGCCTGACCCGGACGCCCACCGCGGGCTGGGCGGCGCGAAGCCCGGCAGGGGCGTCCGGCTACGATGCCGCCATGGCGCGTGTGATCGTGGACGTGATGCCCAAGCCCGAGATCCTTGATCCGCAGGGCAAGGCGGTGACCGGGGCGCTGAAGAGGCTCGGGTTCAGCGGCCTCACCGTCCGGCAGGGCAAGCGGTTCGAGATCACCGTCGACGGCGAGCTCACCGACGAGCGGCTCGACCAGGTGCGCGAGGCCGCCGAGAAGCTGCTGGCCAACACGGTGATCGAGGCCTTCGACGTCCGGGTCGAGAATGCCTAGGGTCGGCGTCGTCACGTTCCCCGGCTCCCTCGACGACGGGGACGCCGCGCGTGCGGTCCGCATCGCGGGGTTCGAGGCGGTCCCGCTGTGGCACGCCTCCGACGACCTGGACGCCGTCGACGCCGTGATCCTGCCCGGCGGCTTCAGCTACGGCGACTACCTGCGCTGCGGCGCGATCGCCCGCTTCAGCCCCGTGATGACCAGCGTCATCGAGGCCGCAGGCAAGGGCATGCCGGTCCTCGGCATCTGCAACGGCTTCCAGGTGCTGTGCGAGTCGCACCTGCTGCCCGGCGCGCTCATCCGCAACGACCGCCGCACGTTCGTGTGCCGCGACCAGAAGCTGCGGGTCGAGTCGACCGACACCGCCTGGACCAACGCCTTCGACCCCGGCGCCGAGATCGTCATCGTCCTCAAGAACGGCGAGGGCAGCTACATGGCCGACGACGAGACGCTGACGATGCTCGAGGAGTCCGGCCGCGTCGTCTTCCGCTACCTCGACGTCAACCCCAACGGCAGCCGCAACGACATCGCCGGCATCGCGAACGAGCGCGGCAACGTGGTCGGACTCATGCCGCATCCCGAGCACAACGTCGAGGCCCTGATGGGCCCGTCGCTCGACGGTCTGCCGTTCTTCGCGAGCCTGCAGGCGTTCCTCGCGCGCGTCTGAGCCCTCGGACGCCGACGCTCGCCCTCGGCGTCCGAGCTAGCGAGCGGCGAAACTGATCCGTCCGAACAGGGGATGGTCCGGCGACAGCGTGTGCAGCATGTTGGCGCCGTCGAGCTCGTCGCCGGCCGGCTCGGTGAGCGCGAAGTTCGGCCAGTGCAGGGTGAGGTAGTCGCAGAACCGGCTGCGCACCCGGTCGGAGTGGAACACGCTGCCGAGCGCGACGACATGGGGGGCGTCCGGCCTGGTGAGCCCGGCCCGGCGGATCGCGGCGTGCACGGCCTCCGAGAGGTGGGCGGCGGCCTTGTCCAGGATGTTCGCGGCCACGCGGTCGGACGCGGCGAGGGCGTCCACCTTCGTGGCGTAGGCGGCGACGCGGGGGATCAGCCCGGGACCCTGGAGCTCCAGGTAGGTGCGCTCCAGGTTGGGGAAGTCGGCCCGCACCATCTCGGTCAGCGCGGTGAGCTGGCGGCGTCCGTCGTAGCCGCGGAAGGCCGCCTCGAACGCGGTGCGGCCGATCCAGAACGCCGAGCCGGCGTCGCCGAACAGGGGACCCCAGCCGTCGACCTGGGCGCTGCCGTGCGGGCCGCAGGCGATGCAGACGCTGACCGTGCCAGCATGGATGACCGCGCCCTCGCGGTCACCGAGCGCGCCGAGATAGGCGGCGACCCCGTCGGGCACGACCGCCACGCGCGACACCCCGAGCGGAGCGAGCAGCGGCAGGAGGTCGTGGGCCGTCTCGTGCAGCAGCGGGCTCGTGCTGACGCCCACCTCGACCAGTTCGATCTCGGGGTGGGCCTTCACCAGGTCTTCGACGGCGGCGGCCCACTGGAGCGCCAGCGGGCGATCGGTGTCCAGGCCGGCAGAGGTGCTGGTGAAGGTGCCCGCCTCGCAGCGGACTCGAGTGGTGATGCCGTTCTGGCCGGCGTCGACGGCGATGGACGTCTTCATCGAACCCCCTCTCGCGACTTCGTCTGCGCTTCCACCCTAGGCCGTCGCCCGTGTGTTCGCGACACCACGTGTCGGGGGCCTTCACGGGCTTCCGGCACCGATAACCAACCAATAGGCTCCGAATTGACCCGTGGTCAGCAGCGACGGAAGTGAGGTCTGGCGATGGACATGTGGATCTGGGTGATAGCGGCCCTCGTGATCGCCTTGGCGATCATCGTGTTCGTGTTGAGCGGTCCGGGCATGCGGAAGGTGACGACCAAGGACGCTCACCACCACGCCCCCGACGACCACGTCCCGGCGCCCCAGGCCGTGGCGCCGGCCGTAGCGGTCGCCCCCGCCGCTGAGGTCGCGGTCGAGGACGAGATCCCTGAGTCCGTGCCGGTCGTGCCCGAGGCCAAGCGCGCCCTCAGTGAGGAGGCTCCCGCCGAGGCCGGGACGCCCGCACGTCACGTCGAGCACGGGGTCGTCTTCGAGGTCCCGGACGCCGAGGGTGCAGCCGGGGCGGACACGGTCGTGACGGCCGGTGTCGTCGGAGCGGGCCTGGCCGGGACCGGCATCGCCGCCGCGGCGGCCGCAAGCGAGGAGGAGGCCGAGCCGAGCGCGGAGCCGGAGATCGCGGCCGAGGAGGACGCCCAGTTCGAGGCCGACGAGGAGGCCTACATCGCCGCCTCCGTGCGCAAGGCCGACGAGGTGCACACGACGACGAGCGAGGACGACCTGACCGGCCTGGCCGAGCCGGAGGGCGAGGCGCTAGGCCAGGTCCCGGACGCCCCGGTGCTGGCCGACGCGGGTGACGAGGCCGCGGAGGCCGCGGCGGTCGCCGCCGTGGCGCCCGACCTGGGCGACCTGGAGCACGCGTCGTCGGTCGAGGAGCGGTCGCGTCTGGGTGACGCGCCGCATGGTGCGGGTCAGGACACCGCTCATCACGCGGAGCCGGTGCCGTACGTGCCGGCCGACTACGACCCGGACTCCGTGGCGAGGACCGCTGCTTTGTTGGGCGAGTTGGAGCACCCGTCGTCGGTGGAGGAGCGGTCGCGTTTGGGTGACGCGCCGCATGGTGCGGGTCAGGACACCGCTCATCACGCGGAGCCGGTGCCGTACGTGCCGGCCGATTACGACCCGGACGCGGTGGCGGAGTCGGCGCGGGCGCTGGGTGATCTGGAGCATGGCTCGTCGGTGGAGGAGCGGTCGCATCTGGGCGACGCGGCGCACGGTGGCGGTGAGGACACCGCGCACCAGGCCGAGCCGGTGCCCTACGTGCCGGCCGACTACAACCCAGACTGGCAGGCCGAGGCGGAGGCCGCGCCCGAGGTCGAGCAGGTCTGGGACGGTCCATTCGGCCCCGGCTCCGCCGAGGCCAACGCGGACGGCAGCGGGCCGCGCGGCTGGACGGTCAAGGCCGCCCAGCAGACGAAGGTCTACCTGACGCCCGACATCCCGGTGTACTCCGCGGCGAAGGCGAACGTCTGGTTCGTCGACGAGCAGCGGGCCATCGACGCCGGCTTCCGGCGCTGGGACATGCCCCACAAGTAGCCCTCTCCGGCGTCCGTCCGAGCCTGGGGCGTCCAGAAATCTGCCGGACGCCGCACGGTAGGTTGTGCTCGTGGTCGACACCGTGGAGAACGCGCGCAACACCCCGCACGAGTCGCAGCCGTGGTCGGAACTCGGGCTCAAGGAAGACGAGTACGACCGCATCAAGCAGATCCTCGGACGCCGCCCGACCGGCTGCGAGCTGGCCATGTACTCGGTGATGTGGTCGGAGCACTGCTCCTACAAGTCGAGCAAGGTGCACCTGCGCCGCTTCGCCGCGGTCGGCCACGAGACCCCACGCGGGCCGCTGCTGGCGGGCATCGGCGAGCAGGCCGGCGTGGTCGACGTCGGCCACGGCCTCGCGGTGACGTTCAAGATCGAGTCGCACAACCACCCGAGCTACGTCGAGCCCTACCAGGGCGCGGCCACGGGCGTCGGGGGCATCGTGCGCGACATCCTCGCGATGGGCGCCCGCCCGATCGGCGTCATGGACCCGCTGCGCTTCGGCCCCCTGGACGCCCCCGACACGGCCCGCGTGCTGCCGGGCATCGTCCACGGCGTGGGCGGCTACGGCAACTGCCTCGGCCTGCCCAACGTGGGCGGCGAGGTGTGCTTCGACGCGACCTACTACGGAAACCCCCTGGTCAACGCGCTGTGCGTCGGCGTCCTGGGCCACGACGACCTGCAGACCAACGCCGCCACCGGGGTCGGCAACCAGGTCATCATGTTCGGCGCGGCCACGGGCGGCGACGGCATCGGCGGGGCGTCCATCCTGGCCAGCGAGACGTTCGACGCCGACGGACCGGTGAAGCGGCCGAGCGTCCAGGTCGGCGACCCGTTCATGGAGAAGCTGCTCATCGAGTGCTGCCTGGAGCTGTTCGCGACCGGCATCATCGTCGGCATCCAGGACTTCGGGGCGGCCGGCATCTCGTGCGCGACGTCGGAGATGGCGTCCGCGGGCTCGGGCGGCATGCACGTCGACCTCGACCTCGTCGAGCTGCGCGATCCCACGCTCGCCCCCGAGGAGATCCTCATGAGCGAGTCGCAGGAGCGCATGATGGCGGTCGTCGCGCCCGGCGACGTCGACCGGTTCATGCACATCTGCGCGAAGTGGGACGTCCTCGCCACCGTCATCGGTGAGGTCACCGACGGCGACCGGCTGGTCATCGACTGGCACGGGCAGACCGTCGTCGACGTCGACCCGCGCACGGTCGCCGACGAGGGTCCGGTCTACGAGCGTCCGTGGGCGCGGCCCGAGTGGCAGGACGAGCTGCAGGCCCGCACCCTCGACGACCTCCCCCGCGCCACCGGCGCCGAACTCGGCGAGCAGGTGCTGCGCCTGGCCGAATCCCCCAACCTGTGCGACAAGTCGTGGGTCACCGACCAGTACGACCGCTACGTCCGCGGCAACTCCGTCCTGGCCCAGCCCGAGGACGCCGGCATGCTCCGCATCGACGAGGAATCCGGCCTCGGCATCGCCCTCGCCACCGACGGCAACGGCCGCTTCGCCCTGCTGAACCCCTACTGGGGGGCCCAATTGGCCCTCTGCGAGGCCTACCGCAACGTCGCCGTGTCGGGCGCCCAGCCGCTCGCGATCACCGACTGCCTGAACTTCGGCTCGCCCGAGGACCCCGACGTCATGTGGCAGTTCCGCGAGGCCGTCATCGGCCTGGTCGACGGCTGCAGCGAGCTCGGCACGCCGGTCACGGGCGGCAACGTGAGCTTCTACAACCAGACCGACGGGGTGAACATCCTGCCCACGCCGGTCATCGGCATGCTGGGGGTCATCGACGACGTCGCCGATCGGACGCCGTCCGGCTTCGCGCATCCCGGGGACGCCGTCGCGCTCCTCGGCACCACCCGCGACGAGCTGGACGGCTCGGCCTGGGCCGGGCTCTTCGACCGGCTGGGCGGCCAGCCGCCCCGTCCCGACTTCGCCGCCGAGAAGGCGCTTGCCGCCGTGCTCGTCGAGGCCGCCCGGCAGCGCCTGCTCAGCTCGGCCCACGACCTCTCCGACGGAGGCCTCGCGCAGGCCCTCGTCGAGTCGTGCCTGCGCCGCGACCTCGGGGTGGCGCTCACCCTCCCGGCCGGCGACCCCACCGTGCAGCTGTTCTCCGAGTCGCCCGCGCGCGCGATCGTCTCGTTCCCCGCGTCCAGCCTGGACGCCGTCGCGCAGCTCTGTGCCGCCAACGGCGTCCCGCTCACCCGTCTGGGAGAGGTGACCGCGGAGCCGGTGCTGGAGATCGTGGGGCAGTTCTCGCTCGAGCTGGCCGAGGTGCGCCGGCGCTGGGGGGCTCCCATCCCGGCCGCCATGGCCGGACACTGAGGTGACCTGGCCGGCCGAGGAGGCTCCCGAGTACGAGCCTGCACACGTCCTGGCCGACCCCGAGCCGCCCGCGGCCCCCAGCCAGCCTGCGTACCCCACCGCACCGATCGCCCAGCCCGTCCCGGGCCCGCTCGGCGCCCACCGGACCCCCGCCCCCGCCACCCCGGCACAACCGGCCGCCTATCAGGCCTGGGCTCCGGCCGCATACCCCTGGACCCCGACGCAGACCCTGCCGCCGGCCCTGTCGCAGACGCGGGCGTCCGCCCCGGCCTGGGCCGGCCCCACCGCCGAGGAACGCGTCTGGGCGCCCGCGGCCCACTGGCTGCCGCTGCTCACCCACTGGATCGGCCCGCTGGCCGTGCTGCTCACGGTCGGACGCCGCAGCGAGTGGGTCCGCACCGAGGCCGCGGCGTCCCTGAACTGGGAGATCACGGTGGCCGTGCTGCTCGCCGTCTCGGCCGGACTCGCCCAATTCGGCGTGATCGGCCCCGCGCTCGCGCTGGCCGTGATCGTGCTCTCGGTCGGCCTGCACATAGCCGGCGCGGTCACGGCGTCCCGGGGCGGCTCGTTCCGCTACCCGCTCGCCCTGCCGATCGTCCGCTGACGGGCCCCCGCGGACGCCGCCCGGCCGCCGAAGCGGGCGCCGGTAGACTGCGGCCGTGACGCTCCTCAGCGCCCCGGGTCTCGATCCGGTCGGCGACCCGAAGCCCGGCGAGGAGTGCGGGGTATTCGGCGTCTGGGCGCCCGGCGAAGAGGTCTCCAAGCTCACCTACTACGGCCTGTTCGCGCTGCAGCACCGCGGCCAGGAGTCGGCCGGCATGGCGGTGGCCGACGGCAACCGGATCATGGTCTTCAAGGACATGGGCCTGGTGTCCCACGTCTTCGACGAGAACTCCCTCAACTCGCTGACCGGCCACCTGGCCATCGGCCACGACCGCTACTCGACGACCGGGGCGTCCGTCTGGAAGAACGCCCAGCCGACCTACCGCGCGACGGCGTCCGGCGGTCTCGCGCTGGCCCACAACGGCAACCTCACCAACACCGACGAGCTCGAGGCCTGGCTGCTCGAGCGCAACGCCGAGGAGCCCATCGTCCACAAGGACTCGATGGACTCCACCAACGACACCTCGCTGGTGACCGCCCTGCTCGCGACCTACGACGGCCCCGTCTGGGAGGCCGCCCTCGAGGTCCTGCCCCGCCTCAAGGGGGCCTTCTGCTTCACGTTCCTCGACGAGCACGCGCTCTACGCGGCCCGCGACCCGCACGGCATCCGTCCGCTCGTGCTCGGACGCCTCGAGCGCGGCTGGGTGGTGGCGTCCGAGACCGCGGCGCTCGACATCGTGGGCGCCACGTTCATCCGCGAGGTCGAGCCCGGCGAACTGATCTCGGTGGACGCCGGCGGCCTGCGCAGCGCCCGCTTCTCGGCACCCGAGCCGAAGGGCTGCCTGTTCGAGTACGTGTACCTGGCCAGGCCCGACACGACGATCGCGGGCCGCGGCGTCCACCGGGCTCGGGTCGAGATCGGGCGCACGCTGGCCGCCGAGTGCCCCGCGGACGCCGACATCGTCATCGGCGTCCCGGAGTCGGGCATCCCCGCGGCGGAGGGATTCGCCGAGGCGTCCCGCATTCCGTACGGGCGCGGCATCGTCAAGAACGCCTACGTCGGACGGACGTTCATCCAGCCGTCGCAGACGATTCGGCAGCTGGGCATCCGGCTCAAGCTCAACCCGATCCGGGACGCGATCGCCGGCAAGCGGCTGGTCGTCGTCGACGACTCGATCGTCCGCGGCAACACGCAGCGTGCGCTGGTGAAGATGCTGCGCGAGGCCGGGGCGGCCGAGGTGCACGTCCGGATCAGCTCCCCGCCGGTCGAGTGGCCGTGCTTCTACGGCATCGACTTCGCCACCCGCGCCGAGCTCATCGCGCCCGGCATGAGCGTGCCCGACATTTGCCGCTCGATCGGCGCCGACTCCCTCGGCTACATCAGCCTCGAGGGCCTCGTCGCCTCGGTGGGGCTGCCCAAGCGGCAGCTGTGCCGCGCCTGCTTCGACGGCATCTACCCCGTCGAGATCCCGGACGCCGCCGCGCAGCAGATGCGCCTGCCGCACGAACGAGGAGACGCCGATGAGTGAGCCGTCCGCCTACGCCCGCGCCGGGGTCGACATCGACGCCGGCGACCGCGCGGTCGAACTGATGAAGGCCCACGTCGCCCGGACCCACCGCCCCGAGGTGCTCGGCGGCCTCGGCGGCTTCGCGGGCTTCTTCGACGCTGCCTCGTTCAAGGCGTACGACCACCCCGTGCTGGCCACCTCGACCGACGGCGTCGGCACCAAGGTGGCGATCGCGCAGGCCCTCGACAAGCACGACACGGTCGGGTTCGACCTCGTCGGCATGCTGGTCGACGACCTCGTGGTCGTGGGCGCCGAGCCGCTGTTCGTCACCGATTACATCGCCTGTGGCCGGGTCGTCCCCGAGCGCATCGCGGCGATCGTCGGCGGCATCGCCCGCGCCTGCGAGGCGGCGGGCGCCGCGCTGCTCGGCGGCGAGACGGCCGAGCATCCCGGGCTGCTCGAGCCCGACGAGTACGACATGGCCGGCGCCACCACCGGCGTCGTCGAGCGGGACGCCATCCTCGGCCCCGAGCGCGTCCGGCCGGGCGACCAGGTCGTCGCGCTGGCGTCCTCAGGACTGCACTCCAACGGCTACAGCCTCGTCCGGCACGTCCTGCTGGCCGAGGCGGGCCTGAGCCTGGACGCCCACGTGCCGGCCCTGGGCCGCACGCTGGGCGAGGAGCTCCTGGAGCCCACCCGCGTCTACGCCCGCGACGTCCTCGCCATGATCGCCGCCGCCGAGGTGCACTCGATCAGCCACATCACCGGCGGGGGACTGGCGAACAACCTCGTCCGCGTGCTGCCCGGCGGCATCGCGGTCACCGTGCGCCGCGAGACCTGGACGCCTCCTCCCGTCTTCGGACTGGTCCAGCGCACCGGCCGGATCTCGCAGCCCGACATCGAGGCGACCCTCAACCAGGGCGTCGGCATGGCGCTGGTCGTCCCGCCCGATTCGGTGGACGCCGTCCGTCGCGTCGCCACCTCGCGCGGCATCGCGTCCTGGGTGATGGGGCAGGCCGAGGCGTGCGAGGGGCCGGCGTCGGTGACCCTCGTCGGGCAGCACCCGGACGCCTGACCGCGTCCGATTCGGCGTCCGATAGGGCCCGTTCCGCGCCTCGTGCGAGGCTTTGTGATCGTGGGCTCCTCCGGTACCCTTGCCTCACGATTTACTGACAGATACCCGCGGGCAGCACCCGCGATGAACCAGGCGAGGGGGTCGACCCGATATGGGGCGCGGCCGTGCTAAGGCGAAGCAGACCAAGGTCGCTCGCGATCTGAAGTACCGCACTTATCAGACGGACTTCTCCTCGCTTGAGCGAGAGCTTGGCGTCCACCACGATCCGGCAGAGGTCAGCGATGACGACTACGCCGACTACGCCGACCGCTACACCGAAGAGGACGAACTCGACGACGGCGCAGACCTCGAAGAAGACGAGGCCGAAGACGCCCGCGAGTACGGCCGTCGCATCGGCTGAGCCCGCTCCCGTCCGCTGGTCCGTGGCGCCGGGCTGGCGTCCTGACCTCCTCGACGGCTTTGAACGTCTCGACCTGCCGCTGACGGCCGAACCACTGCCGGGGGAGTCCGAGGTGGTGGCCACGCTCGTCCGGCGCACCCTGGAGGCCGACCCGCGACGCGACCTCCGCTGCCGGGCCGTCCTGTCGCTGCCGGGCTGGAACGACTACTTCTTCCACGCCCACACCGCCGAGTTCTTCGAGGCCCATGGGTTCACCTTCTACGCCCTCGACCCGCGCCGCTCCGGACGAAGCCTGCGCGACCCCGCCTACCGCGACTTCGTCACCGACCTCGCCGAGCCGTTCGAGGAACTGGACGCCGCCCGCGAGCTCATCGCCAGCACCCACAGTTCGCTGACGCTGTCCGGCCATTCGACGGGGGGGCTCACGGCGTCGCTGTGGGCGTCCAAGCGGCCTGGGAAGCTGGACGCCCTCGTCCTCAACTCGCCCTGGCTGACCCTCTGGGGCGCACCGGGCTACGGCCGGGCGCTGCTGCCCGCCATGGACGTCCTGTCGCGCCGCGACCCCCTGACCGAGCTCAAGGTCCCGGACTCGAGCGGCCGCTACACGCGCTGGATCCACACCTCCGGGCACGGGGAGTGGGACTTCGACCTCGACCTGAAGGCGCCGGGCGGGGTCCCGATCCGGACCGGCTGGCTGCGCGCGGTGCTGCTGGGCCAGCGTCAGGTGGCGCGCGGCCTGGCCATCGAAGCGCCGATCTTCGTGGGCTGCTCGGCGCGGTCGTTCCTGACGGCGTCCCGCTACAGCGAACGCGCCCGCACGTCCGACATCGTGCTCGACACCGACAACCTGGCTGCGTCGGCGTCCAGGCTCGGACGCCTCGTCACCCTGGTGCGCGTCGACCACGGCTTCCACGACCTGACGCTGTCGGTGCCGGACGCCCGCGCCCGCTACTTCGCGGAGTTGGAGCGCTGGCTCGGCGCTTACGTCCCCGAACCCTGATCAGAGCAGCGCCAGCGCTCCGGACGCCGCCCGCACGGCCTTCGCGCCGTAGCCTCCTCCGAACAGCGAGGCGTGCACGAGCAGCGGATGCACCTGGTGCAGGCCGATCAGCGAGCGCCAGTGGTCAGGCAGCCGCGTGGACGCCTCCTCGTAGGCGTCGAGGATCACGTCCAGCTCCGACGAGCCGAACAGGCTGAGCATCGCCAGATCGGTGATCCGGTGGCCGCCGTGGGCGGACGGGTCGATCAGCACGACGCCGTTCGGCGTGAACAGCGTGTTGCCCGACCACATGTCGCCGTGGATGCGCGCGGGCGGCGCGTCGTCGTCGAAGACGCCGTCCTCGAGGGCCTCGCAGAGCCGCTCGATCGTGCGGCGTCCGTCGTCGTCGAGCCCGGACGCCGCCAGGTACGGCTCGATGCGCCAGAGGGCGTAGAAGCGTCCCCAGGTGGGCTCGGGGCGCAGGGACAACGGGGCGTCGCCGACATAGCCGTCGCCGTGCCAGCCGTCCGGCCCGACGCCGAACGCGGACGCCCCCGCGTCGTGGAGAGCGACCAGATCGCGGGCGAAGGCCTCGGCGGCCGGCTGCGTGGGCGTCCCGCGGACGACGAACTCCAGTTCGAGGAAGCGTGGGCCGACGGCCACGACCTTCGGGACGCGGACCGCACCGGCGGCGTCCAACCAGGCCAAGCCGGCCGCCTCGACCTCGTAGAACCCATCGGGGACGCTGTCTCGGGTCTTCCGGAACGTTTCCACGTAACGCATTCTGGCCCACACCCGTGGTGGACTGGGAGTATGTCGACCCTGTCCGTGCTGACCGGTTCCGCGGGGCCCGCCCTCGCGCGGGCCGTGCTGGCGGTCGCCGGGGCGCCCGCGGACGGCGCGGAGATCGCGGTGCGGCGCGTCCACCACCGGCCGGGCGCGGACACGACGGTCTCGTTCTCGGTCCGCCAGCCGGGCGCCGGGGAGCGCGTGGTGCTCATCACGGACGCCGACGTCGCCGGCTTCGACGTCACCGCCGCGACGGGGGAGCGGCTACGCGGTTGGGTGCATCCGGACGATCCTCGGTTGCCCGGGCTGGCGCGGGCGCTCTCACCGGCGGTGTTGGGCGGCTGGCTGGCGTCCGAGGTCGGCGCAGCGCCGGTGACGCCGGAGCTGCTGTCGTACCGGCCGCTGCGCCGCGCCGTCGTGCGCGCCGGGGCCGCGGGACGCCACTTCTACGTCAAGCTGTGGCGTCCGGAGCGCGCGGCCGAGTTGGTCGGGCGACACAGGGTCCTGGACGCCGCCGGCGTCGGCCCGCGCATCGCCGCCGAGCCGGAGGCGGGCGTCCTGATCGTGCACGACGCGGACGGCGTGACGCTGGCCCAGCGGCTGGCCGACTGGAACGCGGGCGGGGAGCCGCTGCCCGAGCCCGGAGAGGTGCTGCGGCTGCTCGACCGGCTGCCGGACGAGTTGCTGCGCTTCAGGCGGCGGGCGGCCTGGAGCGACCGGGCCGACTTCCACGGGGCGGCGGCCGCCGCGACGCTGCCCGACCAGGCCGCGGAGATCGCGGCGCTGGCGGCCCACCTGACCCACGTGCTGGCGTCCACGCCCGAGGGGCCGCCGGTGCCGACCCACGGCGACTTCTACGAGGCCAACGTCCTGGCGCGGGGGAGCGTGTTCACCTCGGTCATCGACGTCGACACCGCCGGTCCTGGACGCCGCGTCGACGACCTGGCCTGCCTACTCGGGCACCTGGCCGTGCTGCCCGACCTGTCGCCCACCCATTACCACCGGGTGCCCGAGGTGACGTACGCGTGGGCGTCCGAGTTCGAGAGGCACTGCCCGGCCGCGGAGTTGCGCGCCCGGACGGCGGGGGTGATCCTCAGCCTGGTGGCCGGCACGACGAGGCCGCATGCCCTCGCCCGCCTGGACGCCAGCCGCGCCTGGCTCTATCGGGCGGGCTGCGCCTGATCGAAAGGGTTGGGCTTAACCGCGAAACGGACGCCCGCGGCGTCCGTTCTTCGGTGGCCAGGACCGGGATCGAACCGGTGACCTTTCACTTTTCAGGCGAACGCTGCTACCAGCTGAGCTACCTGGCCAACAGAGAGCCTGTGGCTCTCGGCGACCCCGACGGGACTCGAACCCGCGACCTCCGCCGTGACAGGGCGGCGCGCTAACCAACTGCGCTACGGGGCCATTTCTGACCGCCGGCCCGGCCCGGGCCAGCCGTGAAACTATAACGTACGGCCTGCCCAGGGGTGAAATCGGCGTCCGTCTTCGTCTCAGTATCCCCAACGGGATTCGAACCCGCGCCGCCGCCGTGAAAGGGC